>JAJETY010000011.1 GCA_021268355.1 Candidatus Nitrosopumilus sp.
AACAAAAGATCCTCAAAGTTATGTTGACAGGTACAATAATGAGGTAGGATACAGAAACTGGTTTGATGATAATTATCCTGAATATTCTTCAATTTATGAGGCTGTAGGGTTGGAAGAGCCAAAGCAATTAGCACCATTTGTTGATCCAAACCTTGAACCACAGTACTATGTAGATAGGTACAATAATGAAATCACATACAAAGACTGGTTTGACAAAACATATCCCGAAATGACAATTTATGAAGCTGTAGGATTAGAAGAGCCAGAATTCATTGAACCAGAATTCGGAGAGTGTGGAGAAGGAACCAAGTTAGTCAATGGGATATGCACAGTTATTCCATCAGAGAATAAACGTGGTGGTGGGTGTTTAATTGCAACTGCAGCATATGGATCTGAAATGGCACCGCAAGTTCAATTTCTAAGAGAAATTCGTGACAATCAATTGATGAATACTGAGTCAGGAGTGTCATTTATGACGGGATTCAATCAAGTTTACTATTCATTCTCACCATACATTGCAGATATACAAAGAGAAAATCCTATGTTTAAAGAAGTAATAAAGTTCGGAATCACACCACTACTATCGTCACTATATCTCATGGAATATGCTGAATCAGAATCACAGGTTCTTGTATACGGAACGGGTGTAATATTGATGAATATTGGAATATACTTTGCATCTCCAGCAATGTTATTTTTTGGAATAAGAAAATTAACACGAGTTAGGTTTTAATCATAATACTTTTTGATAATCACTATGGGAAAGCTAAGTAGGAATCTCAGAATTTGTGGAGATTGTGGAATTGCATATACTTCGGTTAGTTTTACAAAATATATCGATCAGTGTCCCATCTGTAAATCTAGAAGATATGAAGCAATTCCAGTAAAATCAGCTGATGAATAATCTTTCAACATAGATTTTTTAGTAGAAAAAAAATTCAATATCATATTGTCTGAAGATCCAGAAATTGAAAAAATTAAACAGAGAAAATTAGAAGAGATGTTAAAACAGCAAAACCAGCCGAAAGTAGAGCCTGGAATAATTGATTTAGATGACTCTAATTTTGATAAGACGGTTTCTGCTGAAAATCCAACGTTAGTTGATTTTTGGGCAGAATGGTGTGGACCATGTAAGATGATGCATCCAGTTTTTGAAAGTTTATCAAAAAAATATCCAAAAGTAAAGTTTGCAAGAGTTAATGTCGATAGTAATCAAAATATCGCAATGAGGTTTGCTGTTCAGTCAATTCCAACATTTATCATGTTCAAATCAGGACAAATTGTGGACAAGATGATGGGTGCAGTAGGAGCTCCCGGAATCAATATGATTTGTCAAAAATACTCAATGTAAAACTAGTAAGCATAAGCAGCTTCTTTTTTTCTTTGAATTTCAACAATTTCATTTAATACTTCTTGTTCTTCAGCACTTAGTTTATGCATGAATTTGTTTAAAAGTTGTTTTGCTTCATGTGATGGGGGAAATGTGTAAAAAACTTCTTCCTCAAAAATTTGTCTTCCTATAGTGACATCTTGAACAGAACATGCAACTTCATCACCTGTTTTTGCCGATGAGACTGTTTTTTTATCATGTTGAAGTTGGTGTATATTTCCAATCTTTCTACCATCACAATTCATAAATGGAATTTTATGTTTTAAAGTTCCAACATCTACTCGTATTCCAAAAACTGCAGGATTATTATTTCTAAAAACCATTCCTTTGATAAATGTAAATTTGGAAACAGGAGTTAATTCAGAAAATATTGCATCTTCTTCATGCGCAGTATCTTCTTCAACCCAACCATTGTAATTATCAATTAAACTATAGATTACTTTATCCTCAAAGATTTTGATATGACTGATTTCTGATTCTTCTTTTGCATCTGGTAAGACTTTGACATTAAATGCTAATACAATACCCAAGTGTCTATCTTTTTCTTTAATTGCCTTTGCTTCAATCACATCACGTCTATTAACTGGACCAATGTCAGCTTTAGCTACAGGAACTTGGGATCTTTTGAGCATTTCAACAATTGCTTCAAGAGAACCAATAGTATCACATTTTAGAATAATTCCATTAGTTTCAGTATCTACAAACATAGATTTCATTTCAGATTCTATTAGATTGGTGTATTTTGTAATCTCAGCATCATTCCGTGCAACATAAAGTGTACTTCCAGGAAGAACACCCTCTAAGTCAGGAGATGCTATCTTTAATCCAGCAGCTGCGTCAACCTGTGGAGTTGGTTTGAATTTATCACGAGGATCTCGCATCTCATCCAGAGCTTTTGGCAACAATAATGCCTTAGGTTTTGTAACAATAACACCATCACGTTTTGCAACAACTATACTATCATCTTTTTTTATCGAGCCATCAATCAAGATGATATTTGCAGTTTGCCCCAATCCAACTTCATCTTTTACTTCCAATACAATTCCACGCGGATCTTTTTCTTCCTGATTCAGTCTTTTTTGCAGATATTGTTGAGTTAATCCCACTAAAACACTAAGTAATTCCGGAATACCTACACCAGAACGAGCAGAGATTGGAACTATAGCAATCTCAGATCTAAAATCCTTTACCCTATAGAATGCTTCTGACTGATAGCCCAATATAGAAAGTGTTCCTACAACATCATAGATTTTTTGATCAAGATCAGCTTGAATGGAGGCATCTTGTTCTTTGATTGCTTGAGAGATGAAAGATGTTTCAGACTTTCTCCATCCAGAAATTTGATCACATTTGTTTAAAGCTACAACAAAAGGAACTTTCCTACTCTGTAAAATTTTCAAACTCTCATTTGTTTGTGGTTGAAATCCACGATTGACATCTACAACTAAAATTGCAATATCAGCAGCGGAGCCTCCACGAGAACGAAGGTTTGTAAAAACTTCATGTCCAGGGGTATCAATTACTAAAATTCCAGGAACTTTATTCTCAGACTGCTCCAGTTTTTTGTATAATTGACCACATGTTTCCTTAATTGTTTCAGTTGGAAGAAAACTTGCACCAATGTGTTGCGTGATTCCACCAGCTTCCCTACCTTGAACACCAGTACCACGAATTCTATCTAAAAGTGAGGTTTTGCCAGAGTCTACGTGACCAAGAACTGCCACTATGGGCTGACGAATTTGCAAATCAGATCACTCAAATGCTACCCTCGATTCGTGATCAAAACTTTCTTGTGAATCTGATGCATGAATGATGTTCTCACTAAACCCTAAACCAAAGTCACCTCGAATAGAACCTGGTGCTGCTTCAAAGGATTTTGTTGCGCCAATCATAATTCTAGTAGTTGCGATTGCATTATTACCTTCAATAATTGCTGCAACGACAGGCCCTGATGTGATAAAGGATGTTAATTCTCCAAAGAATGGTTTGTCTTTATGAACACCATAGAAATTTTCTGCTTGTTCTTGTGAAAATGTAAACATCTTTAATTTCAAAATTTTAAATCCTTTTTTTTCAAACCTAGAAATGACTTCACCAACTAGATTTCTTGATACCGCATCTGGTTTTACAATGAATAATGATTTTTCAGTCAATTTTACTTCTTTCTAATTCCGCCTTTGACGTATTTCTTTGTCCATTTGAATTTTCTAGGATCACGTTTGAGGTCAAGTGCATTTTTTTTGCATTTTGCAGAACAAAACCACAACACAGTTCCATCATTTTTTGCAAGCATGGTACCTGAACCCTTTGCAACAGGGCGGTTACAGAAATTACATGGTTTAACTAAAAGACTCATTCAATTCACCTATTTGATCTTCTTTGCTTCTCTCTCTGTTTCTCTTAGCATTAGAATTTCACCTAATCTAACAGAACCTTTTACGTTTCTAGTAAGAATTCTACCTTTATCTTTACCACTAAGAACTTTAACTCTAACTTGAATTACTTCGCCTGCAATACCAGTTCGTCCAACTATTTGAATAATTTCAGAGTGAACTACTTCGTCAGTTGTAGCGCTCATTGATCAGTCTTTCCACCTTTAATTTTAGCAATTGATGAGACAACTTGGTCTACAATGTGTTGTGCATCACCAGCATCCAAAATCGCTGCAGCGGCAGAAGTAATGTCAATACCTAGTGATTTACCTAATTCTTGTTTGCTAGGAACAAATGCAAATGCTGCACCTTGTTCTTCACAAAGAATTGGAAGATGTGCAACTACCTCAGGAGGTTCTACATCTTCAGCAATAACAATTAGTTTGCTAGTACCACGTTCAATTGCCTTGGTAGCTTCATTGGTTCCTTTCTTAACTTTACCACTTGTAGAAGCAACTCTTACTGCCTCCAAGATTGGATTTACAAGGTCTTCTGGCGTCTCAAATTTAACATAATATGCTTTACCCATATTTCGTCACCCTAAGGTTCATTCTCCATTCCCTACATCCTTTGGTTTGGTTTTAAAAGTGTTATCTGGATATGATTGATTGAACTTTTTTGAGGTAATAAGACATTAAATCGTCTAATTTCTCTTGACTTTGAGCTTCGGCATACACTCTAACAATAGGTTCAGTTCCACTTGGGCGTATCATAACCCAATTTCTAGAATCAATTATGATTTTAATTCCATCAGAAGTGTCAGAGTTTGGAAATTCATCTTTAAGTGAAGAGATTAGTTTTGGAACATTTTCCTGAGAACATTGCACTTTATCTTTTGTAGTAAAAGATGGTGGCAGATAAGAGATTTCTTCAAATAATGAGTTTGAGGATGAAGCTAGTAAATCAAGCATCAATCCTAAAGTCATGCAACCATCACGTACTTGATTATGTTTTCCAAACATGAAACCACCATTTTCTTCAAAACCAATAAGAGCATCAGTTGAAACCATTTTTCTTGAAACTTCAACACTACCAACTTTGGTCCGAATAACTTTGGAATTAAATTCTTTAGATAAAACTTCAATGTTAGAACCAGAATTCAAACAAGTGACAACTAAAGATTTTGGATTTTTAGTTAAGATGTGTTTGGTTAACAATAGTGCAGATTTATCACCAGTCAAAATATTACCTTTGTTATCACAAAAAATACTTCTATCACCATCACCATCAAATGCTATTCCAACGTCAGCATTATTTTCAATTACAGTTTTTGATAACTCTGAAAGATTTTGAGGAGTAGGTTCAGAACCACGTCCTGGAAATCGACCATCAATATTTTCATTAATTAGAAAAGTTTCGCAATTGATCATTTTACAAAAATTAGGTGCAGAAACTGCCTGTGCACCATTGCCAAGATCTAAAACAACTTTGAAATGTTTTGATTCTATAAGTTTAGAATTAATTTGTGAAATAATTCCATTTAGATAAACATCAATTGCCCGCTCTTCTACTTTGGTTATTCCCCAATTTTTAGAATTCTTATTCCAAGTTTTTTTAAGATAAATATCTTCAATAATTAATTCATCTTCACGTGAAATTTCTACTCCATCATGTGCAGCAGGTTTTATTCCATTGTATTGAGGAGGATTATGAGAAGCTGTAATCATAATACCTCCAGAATATCCTAATTTCATTACAGCAAATTCAAGACAAGGTGTTGGAACAATCCCTGCAATATTGCAGTCAATTCCTATAGAATTTAGAGCAGAAGTTACAACTTTACAGATCACAGGACTAGAATCTCTACCATCATATCCTACCAAAATTGGTCCTTTTTCAAAATAAGTTCCAATAGCTAAAGTCATATCATGAATAAACTCTAATGTAAAATCTTCATCAAAGACACCACGAATTCCATTGGTACCAAAAAATTTTGCCATGATGTAATTCAATAATAGATAAATTTGTGTTTAATGGCAAGTCCGTTGCGGGAGTCGCCCAGCCTGGTCAAAGGCGTAGGGCTTAGGACCCTATCTCTTAGGAGTTCGTGGGTTCAAATCCCACCTCCCGCACCTAAATAATTTCTCTTAATGATTAATAATGAGAAAATCTTCAACAAACAAAGTCATGAAAAAAACTGTGGTTGGAATTACAGTTGTTGGTAAAGATAGAGAGGGAATTGTAGCTTCATTTACAAATTTTGCATTTTCAAAAGGAGGAAACATTGAGAAAGTAAATCAAAATGTAATAAAAGGTCTTTTTGGTATGTATCTAGAAGTTTCTTTTACTAAAGTAGTAGATATTAAAAAATTTGATTCAGAAATTCAAACATTATCTAAAAAAGAAAAGATGGATGTTAGTATTCATCATGAAACAAATTCTCAAAAAAATATAGCAGTATTTGTAACTAAAGAACATCTATGTTTAGAAACTATTCTGGCAAAATCCAAATCACTTAAAGGAAAAATTTCAGTTATAATTGGTACAGAAAAAACACTTGAGCCATTAGCAAAGAAAGCAAATATTCCATTTGTTGCAGTTGAAGAAAAAAATCAAGAAAAAGCAGAAGAAAAAATTATTCAAATTTGTAAAAAATACAATATTGACTTGATATCTCTTGCAAGATACATGAGAATTCTTAGTCCCAATTTTGTTTGGAGGTACCCAAATAGGATTATCAACATACATCCATCTTTGTTACCTGCTTTTCCAGGAGCATTAGCATATGCACAAGCTTATGAAAGAGGTACAAAGATAGTAGGTGTTACATCTCATTATGTTACTGAAAACTTGGATCAAGGACCAATAATTTTCCAAGATTCTTTTAAGGTTGATCCTAATGATACATTAGAGAAAATAAAATCAAAAGGCCAGAAATTAGAAGCTGAGACTTTGTTCAAAGCAATGAAAATGCATCTAGAAAATAAATTAGATGTACGTTGGAGAAAGGTTCACATCAAATCAAAGTGAATCAAATGATAGAAATAAAAACACAATTTGATCCCAATCTAAGAAAAATCATAACAAGAAAAAAACAAGTTGCCGTAATTCCAATAGGCTCAATTGAGCAGCACGGTCCACATCTTCCAGTTTCAACTGATACAGATATTGTAACAGAAGTGTCTAAACAAATTTGTGGTAAAAACGGATATGTTTTACTTCCAACTGTATCTTATGGAGTTTCATTCGAACATGCACCATTTTTTAATTTGAGTCTTAGAAAAAATACATTAGAAAATATCTTAATTGATTTGTGTATCTCATTATTAGAAAATAAAATTAAAACTGTTTTCATTATCAATGGGCATCATGGAAATCAAAATTCAATAAGAAATATTGATAAGAAGTTAAGAAAGATTACAAAAAACAAACTCAAGGTTTTTCCATTTTCTTATTGGCACTACATGGGGCAAGATTTTGATCATGCAGGATTTGTGGAAACTTCGTTAATGTTAGCAATTTCAAATAATGTAAAAATGAATTTAGCAAAAAAGGGGCTCGTAACTGATAAAATGACAAAACAAGAAATTAAAAAAATTGGAAAATTAGCAAATAAATCGTTTCCAAAAGCAACAAAAAACGGTATTTGGGGAGATCCAACAAAAGCTACAAAAAAAGATGGGCAGATGATTTTAGCTGAAATTGTGGAAAATCTTGGGGAAAAGTGTCAAACTTGCCTCACTGGGCATAGTTCAAAGTTTCACCAATGAAATTTTAATATAATCCCCCAATACCAAAGCCAATAAGTGAAATAGATGTCCGTTGATATGGCAGTAAAAGTATTGGATGAGAGTATCAATCAAGTTGTATTGATAAAACTCAAAGGAAACAAAACCATTAGAGGTAATTTACTTGGTTTTGACCAACACATGAACCTGCTACTTGATTCTTCAGAGGAGATTCCTCCTGAGGGCGAGTCAAAAGGCCTTGGAACCATTGTAGTTAGAGGAGACAATGTAGTTATGATTTCTCCTCCACCAGCACAGAATTAGGTGATATGATATGGTAAAAGGTACTACTTCCATGGGTGGTTTTACAAAGAAAAAAGTTCACATCAGATGTAGAAGATGTGGAAAGAACTCACTCCACAAACGTCATCACCAATGTGCAAGTTGTGGATTCCCAGAGGCCAAAAGAAGAAAATACTCCTGGATTAAATGGTATACATAGATGCAAGAGATTGCCATTATTCTTAGTTCATTAGCCGGTGTTGCTACAGCTGCCGCTGTAAGAAAAATGCCAAGAGACAAAAATCAACTATTAAGTCTTGGAGCTAGTTCGCACATCAAGAGTCAAATTAACTCATTAAAAATTGAAAAAGATATCTTAACCAAAACAATATCAAGACTATATCAAGCAGATTCTGAATTTTCAAAAATTCAAAAAGACAAATTGTTATTAAAATACCAACATCAATTAGGCATTGTTTTAGCAAAATTGGAAAAACTTGAACAAGCAAGCAAACATCCAGACTTGGGTCCTGTTGGAGATGGTTTGATAACATTAATGGATCAAAAATTATCAAAACTTGATGATAGATTATATGAATTGTCATCAAGAATGGCAACTAGAAAAGTTGAAACACCAGAAATACAAGAACCAGAAATAAAAAAAGAAATAAAACAATCCAAGTCATTTAAGAGCACATTTAATTTTGAAAAACCAAAAGAAACAGAACCTATAACAATTCCTGCAACAAAATCACGACAATCATTTGAATTAACTACTCTAACAAACATTCCAAGAAAAGAACCAAAATTCCCATTATTTGAGAAAGAAGAAAAAATAATCCCAAAGCCAATGCCACAGCCAAAAATAATTCAAACCGAATTAATTAAACCAAAAGAAGAAATTGTTGAAGAGATAATTCAAGCAAAACCAAAAGTTGAGGATAGAATTGAAATAATTCAAGAAGATGCATTAATTCCTGAGCCTAAACCTGAGCCAAGACCAGACATTAAAAAAGAAGTTGCAAGAATTACAGAACATAAAGCACTTCCAGAACCACAAATACAAAAAATAGAACCAACATCAGACGAAGATGTTGATGATGACATGGATGATTTAGATAAAATCAAAGGAGACATCATGAAAGTTCTATCAAAGCTTGACCAAGCAGAGGTAGAGTGATTGTCTTTCGATGATGCCATATCGGCATTATCAAATGATGCATTAAAGTTTGTAAAAGATGAACAAGTAATTGGTTTAGGTAGTGGTAGGGCAGCTACAGAACTTGTAAAATCACTTGGTAAATTAATCAAACAAAAAAATTACAACATTAAAGGAGTTCCAACATCTTTACAAATTAAATTAATTGCAGAAAAAGTTGGAATTCCATTAGTCGAAGCTGATCAAGTAGAGAATATCGACATCGTATTTGATGGTGCAGATCAAATTGATTCTCAAAAATTTGTTATCAAAGGTGGAGGCGGAGCTCTACTCAGAGAAAATATTCTATTTAATCTTGCAAAGAAAGTTGTGGTAATGGCAGACAAAACAAAATTTGTTAAAAATTTTACAAGAACTGTTCCAGTTGAAGTACACCCACTTGCTAGAAATTATGTTCCAATGAGTATAAAAAAAATAGGAGGAATAGCAAGATTACGTTCGCTAGATAAAGGATATCCATTTTTTACAGAGAATGGAAACATAATACTAGATTGCGATTTTGGAACAATAAAAAATCCAAAAACATTGACCCAAAAAATTAAGGGGACAACAGGTGTTTTAGAATCTGGAATTTTTCTTAGAAAACCAGATGTAATCTATAGAGCAAAAAATGGTGGAAAATTCGATATTTTATAGCTAAAAAGAACTAAGAAACAAACTGAAATCTATCTTCTTTATATCCGTCTTGTAATTTTCCTTCAATTGGAATATTATTGCCGCAAAACTTGCAACAATTATTTTTGTCTAAATTCCATTCCCTAATACTGAATCCATAGCGATTTACGACAATTTTATTGCATTCGGAACAATACGTATGCTCCCATTTGTGTCCAGGAACATTTCCTAAATAGACATACTTGAGTCCTACTTCTTTTGCAATCTGATAATGTTTTTCCAATGTTTCTAAAGGAGTACTTGGATATTCCATCATTTTATAATCAGGATGAAATCTTAGAAAATGAATTGGCATTTCTGGTCCAAATTCATTTAGAATGAATTTGGAAAGCTTTTTTGCATGTTCTAAATCATCTCCAACATCAGGTACTATTAGATCTGTTATTTCGACATGAATGTTGGTTTTATCTCGAATTTCCAATAGAGTATCAAATATAGGTTGAGGATCTGGAACTCCAATGAATTTTCTTGTAAATTCTTTTTCAGCACTTCCTTTGAAATCAACTGTTATACCATCAAGAAATTGATCCATCATAGAAACTGATTGAGGTGTATCGTATCCATTTGAAACAAAAACATTAAACAATCCCTTTTTTCTTGCAGCAATTCCGCAATCTTTTGCAAATTCTATAAAGATTGATGGTTCGTTGTATGTGTATGCAATTCCATGTGCTCCGTATTTGATTGCGGTGTTGACAACTTCATCAGGAGTCATATCAATACCTTGAACGTCTCGTCTTTGACTAATGTCTGAATTTTGACAATATCTACAAAGCCAATTACATCCTGTTGTGGCAATGGAGAAAACTTTGCTACCAGGTTTATAGTGGATTAATGGTTTTTTTTCAATTGGATCAACGTGTCCAGAAATTACTTTTCCATAGGCATAAAGTTGTAATTTTCCATTTTCATTTCCACGGATTCCACATAAACCAATTTGCCCCTTTCCAACTTCACAATATCTGGCACATGCCGTACACTTGACTTTATCATTTGAAAGTTTTTCATACAATTCAGCTTCTTTGCCGATAATAGTAGTCATGTTTTTTATGCCAATTTTACGTATTTAACGAGTATGGGAAATTTTCAATTTTCAGATTCAGATGGAATACAATTAGTTAAGATGGCAAGAAAAGCTGTAACCAAATTTTTAAAAAATAATTTAAAAATTTTGGATTCTGAATTTGATTCTAAATTTAATTTTAGTGCAGGAGTTTTTGTTACAATTAACAAAGAAGAGGATCTAAGAGGATGTATAGGATATCCAACTCCAGTAAAGAAGTTATCTGAAGGACTCGTTGACGCAGCTATTTCAGCTGCTACAAGGGATCCAAGATTTCCTCCGGTAACATCTGACGAATTAGATAAAATAACATTTGAAGTGACTTTACTTACACCTCCTGTAGAGATCAAAGTGAGAGAATATTCTGAATATCTATCAGAAATCAAAGTTGGAAGGGATGGACTTATTGTAGAAAATGGTTTTTCCTCAGGATTGTTATTGCCTCAAGTTCCCATAGAATATGGATGGAACGAAAAAGAATTCTTAGAATACACATGTCAAAAAGCTGGATTAAACAGAGATGCATGGAAAGAAAAATCAACAGTAGTTTCAAAATTTAAAGGTGTTATTTTCAAAGAAAAAACTCCAAATGGAGAAATTATTAGAGAATCAACTAATGTTCTTTTATAAAATAAAATTTTAGATGCAATATGATTAGAAAACCAGTTGTTGCAGGGCAATTTTATCCAGAAACAAAAGAAGAACTTGAAGATATCATACAGACCTGCATTCAACACAAGTACGGACCAGGAAATCAAACACAAGAAGATGAGAGAATATTTGGAATTATTTCACCTCATGCTGGTTATGTTTACTCTGGTCCTACTGCATGCCATTCTTACAAAGCAATTTCATCAAAGAATCCGGAATTAGTAATTATTCTTGGACCCAATCACTTTGGAGTTGGAAAAGATGTTGCAACAATGGTTGACACTCAATGGGAAACACCTCTGGGATTAGTAGATGTAGATTCAGAGGCAGCTAGAGAAATATCGAGAATTTCAGAGTACATAGAGATTGATGAATTTTCTCATTCAAGGGATCATAGCCTGGAAGTTCAAATTCCTATGCTTCAATCAATCTTATCTCAAAAATTCAAGATTCTTCCAATAATTTTACTTGATCAAAGCTTGGAAATGGCCAAAGATGTTGGAAATGCGGTAGCTCAAATTGCAAAATCAAGAAACACAATCATCATTGCATCTTCTGACTTTACACATTATGAAGAAAATTCTTTTGCACATTCTCAAGATAGAGCATTGATGGAACCAATATTAGAAATGAATATAGAGAAATTTTACAATGTTTTAATGGAGAAAAGAATTACTGCATGCGGTTATGGAGCTATGGCATCAGTTATGATAGCATGTAAAAAGCTTGGTGCGGTTAAAGGAGAATTACTTAGTTACACAACAAGTGGAGATGTAATGGGTGATACATCATCTGTTGTAGGATATGGCGCCATAAAATTTATTTAAAAAAATTATACAGATATTATTCTTGGAACGAGTTTTCCATGACCAAGTTTTCCAGTAACTTCAAAATCTTCAGCAATTAATTTTCCTCTTACAATTGTTTTAACAGGCCAGCCTTTCAAATTTCTTCCTTCATAGACAATATAATCTGAAAACCCACCAAATAATTCGGAAGTTACTTTCTTTTCTTTTTTCAAGTCTATCATAGTTACATCAGCATCAGAATTCTTTTCAAGAGTTCCCTTTTGAGGGTACATACCAAAGATTTTGGCAGCATTTTGACTCGTAAATCGGACAAATTGCTCTAATGTGATTTTGTTCTGATTAACACCATCGTTGAGTACAATAGGAAGGACTGTTCCGATTCCCGGAAATCCAGCTAATGCAGACCATACATCATCTCCACCCAATTTGAGTTTGAGTTGATTTGCAACATGATCAGTTCCAATGGTATCAATTTGATTTGAAGATAGTGCATCCCATACTGCTTTTTTATCATTCTCAGTTCGTATTGGAGGCATTACTTTTGCAAGATATCCATCTTGTTTTTCATAAGATAAAGTCAAGTAATGAGGGCATGTTTCAACATAGATTTTTGTTCCAAGTTTTTTTTCTTCTTGAATTTGCTTCAAAGCTTTATCAGAACCAATATGGACGAAGTAGATCACACAGTTGTAATCACGTCCAAATTTTGAAACAGTTTTGATTGCTTTTGCTTCAAATTCAGGTGAACGACTTTCAGACCATGCAGACAATCCATCTTGTTTTTTTTCTCTCGCAGTTTGAATTCCACATCCGCAGGATTCATAATCTTCAGCATGAACTAAAACAGGACATCCAAGTGATGCTGCAGTTTTTACTGTTTGTTCTACTATCTCATTAGTTACATCTACATTTGCCGCTATAAGCTTAGAAGAGTTTGGAGGCATATCCATGTAAACGTGGCCAATTTCACCTCCAAGATTCATGTATATTTTGAAAGATGTGATTCCTTTTTCAACACAAAAATTCATTTCGTTAATTTGTTGATGAGTGAAAACAGATGCATGTATTGCATAATCAACATAATGATTTTTGGAGGCAGCATCTAGTTGAGCTTGTAATGAATAAGAAAATGGATCACCTAGTCTAAGCATCCTCATCATGGTTGTTATCCCACCAATAGCTGCAGCGTGTGATTCTGTCTTTGCTGCTTCATCTATAGGTGAATACACACCATAATGAACATGAGTGTCAATAGGGCCTGGAACAGAAATCAATCCATTTCCATTTATTTTATTATCACAGGCAGGAACATCATTTGTTAAACCAACAACTTTGCCCTCATCTATTATGATGTTTTTATCTACCATTCCTTGGGGCAGAATAACGTGTGAATCAACAATTACTGTATCATACGTCATCTGAAAATTTTATTGGTTGGAGTCTATTATGCGTTGAGATAGTCAATCTTTTCAAATATATTGATTCAAAAACTAGCAAACCACAATAAGGACATGACAGAAGATGTATGTGATTTTTGTAAAGGAGTTGGTTCTAGTGGTTCCAATGTATGTGTTTATTGTAATGGAACTGGAGAGTGGAACCAAGCTGCACAAGCATATGTAAAAAATCACATCTGTCAATGTATTGTGATGGATAGGAAATTTTGCCCTGTTTGCAACAAACCCTGCCATCATGACACCTCACTAAATCCAAAACAAAAGATTGATCCAGGTTATGGTGGAATGTCAGAAAAAGAAGTTACCATAATGACATAGTTTTCAAGGGTTTATTTTTTCAACAAAGTATTTCCCGTCAGTAGTTCTACATTGTCTAGGATAAGATTCCATTACATCATTTCCTGCATATACACATTTTTCAAAACTATCAATAACAGAATTTTGTTTTTGAATCATTTCAAAAATTGTGATTTTTGGCATTTCACAAGGAGTTGTAATACAGTTGAATGTATCAAATTCATCAATTAATGGAATAAATAATACTAGTAAAATCAAAATTGAAACAAAAAGTGGTATAGTTGTGACTACTTTTTTAAACATTCATTGTATTGAGTAGCACTACAAATATTGATTTTGATGTCTTATTTCAGACAAATACAATATTAAGAAATTAGCAAAAAAGATTTAGCAAAAAGTGATTCTTTTTGACTGTGATTTTTAACAAAGACTTCGTAGTAGGATTTTCATTGAGTCAGAGACATCTCGCGGTGTTAGCTGGGGGCCCAAAGCTCACATAAACTAGTTAATGCATTACAGAGTCTCCTAAGTAAAGGAGACTGCTTTTTTCTCTGAAGAAACTAATTTTAGTCAACTTTTGATCCTAAAGTAATTAATATTACAAAATTAGATGCAGAATATGTCATTCGGTGAAGTAGATACTCTAAACATGTTATTTGACAAACTACAAAGTTTGTTTGATGAGTCACAAAGTTACTATGAATCGTTCCTTGACACCAATAACATGTACAAAAGAGGTCAAATTAATGACAAAGAGTTCTTTGAAAAATTAGGAGATTATACGGTAGCATATTCAGCATTAGAATTTTTAGCAATCAAAGTAATTTTTGAATTAAAAAAATCAATAGGTTCAGGTTCTGGAAATACACAATCTCCAGGTTTGATGCCAGGAATGGGACAACCAGGAATGATGGCAGGAGGTATGCCACCAAGAGCAGGAACTGCACAAAATCCAGTAGGCGGAGGTCCACCTGGAATTGTATCTGCAAAACAGGCATTCAATGATGTTGGTACATTACCATCTCCAGATCCTGCACTAATGCCAAGAAGAACAATGCCACAAAGTAGTGGTAACGGATGTTCATCATGTGGTTCAGAATTAAGACCAAACGCGAAATTCTGTACAAAGTGCGGAAATAAAGTCTAAAATTAAAAATTAGATTATTCTTGAGTAGTTCCACATTCGGGACAAAACTTTGCTGTAGATGAAAGGCTATTGCCACATTCTGAACAAAACTTCCCATCAGTTTTTTGTTCAGTGTAAGCATTTCCCATCAATCCGGAACTTTTGACTGCGCCAGATGGGACATATTTTTCATCATCAATCAAAACAGGTTCAAAATCTTGTTCCGTGAGAAAAGTCATCATTCTTGGAATACCTTTTCCTTCATTATTTGGATCTGGGACAGAATCACCAAGCCAAAATGCAAATCTCATTAAAGTAAGTTCAGGAGTTGAAAAGGCCAAAGTATGTTTTGACATGTATTCTTGTGCTGCTTTCTTGCCATCAAATACTTCCATGAGAATAGTATTCTTTGTTTATGTATATTAGTTTCTGGAAAAGTGGACCGGGAGGGAATCGAACCCTCGACATCCTCGTTGCGAACGAGGCATTATACCCCTAAACCACCGGCCCTGAAACTATTCTAGATGTTGTTCTTTTATTCATTTATCAAATTTTTCTTTTTAAAAAAATACTGGAAATTTTTAGATAATGTTGAATAGGATGAAAAAATAAGAAAAACAATATTTGAGAATTATGCTAGGGCTCTGTCAATCATATTTTTGTATGATTCTTTAGAAGCTGCGCCTACTTGTTGGCTAACTATCTCACCTTTGTTGAGTAGAATTAATGTCGGAATACTAAATACATTGTATTTTGATGCCAATTCATTAGCCTCATCAACATTAACCTTGACAAATTTTACTTTGCCATCATAGTCATTTGCAAGTTCTTCAACTACTGGACCAACCATTCTACATGGACCACACCACTCTGCCCAAAAGTCTACAAATACGGGGATGTCAGAATTTATTACATCTACTTCCCAGGATTTTGCATCTGAAATTTGTGTTATTCCCATTGTAATGTTAATTTGTTATTCATACCTAAAAATGTTCACCAGAATTAACACCGTATTTTTTGGGGCAAATTAATTCTGATATATACTTAAATGACGTTTTTACAAATATCAGTTATGAGTTCAGAACTTAGAATAAAAAAATTGAGAGGTTCTGGTGGCTACGTAATGGCCCGTGTAACAGATGAGCAACAAATGAAAGGAAATCTAGGAGGTCCAGATCTGTTCCTAGCTCCAATTGGAAGATTAGATTCTGATAAAATTTCTAAACATTTTTGCAACACATGTGAAAAAGAATTTGAAGGTTCTCCAAAAATTGAATTTGAGAATCCTAATGAAGAAGTTGCAGAAAATTTAATTCTTGCAGAAAGAGGACAATACATTTGCAATTCCTGTCAATCATCAATTGCAGAATACAGAGAATTCAAGAAACAAGATGAGGAAGGTGATGTTGGAAACGCAAAACCATTAGAACCACAAACACAAGTCACACAACAAGTTGAATCACCACAACAAGTGACTGATAGTGCCCCACAACAAATTCAACAGCATAAGACACAACCTGAAAAAGAAACAACTCAACCTACCCCAGCAACATCAATTAGTTCTATTGAAGGAAGAGCAGTATATGATGAAAATGCAAATAAAATTGGAGTTGCAAAGCAAGTAGGAATTGATTCAACACAGTCAATGGTTTTGGTAATTACACAAAATGACGGGTTAGAAGGAAGTATCCCATGGAAAAGTATCAAAAAAGTAGGTGAAGTTATTTTACTAGGAAATCCAGAAGTAAGTCTACCATCTGGAAAATGCTCTAACTGTGGATTTTCAAACAAAGAAGGATCTAAATTCTGTGAAGAATGTGGAACTCCGCTTCAATAAATAGTAAATTTAATCAGGTATACTGTAGGCGATAATACAATTGGGAAAAAAGTCGGTTTCAAAAGGAGTTATCAAAGATATTGTCATTGTTGCAGTCGGAGTATTGGTAATTTGGGTTGGTCTTCAAATAGCATTCGGAACACAAAATCCATTTTACGTCGTAGCAAGTGGAAGCATGATTCCAGTCTTAGAAGTTTATGATGTCTTAATTGTTTCAGGACATGAGCCATTCGAAGAACTCGAAGTAGGAGATATCATTGTATTTGATCGTCCGTCAGATCATAACAGAGTTATTGTACACAGAGTTGCGTCAATCTTAGAAGAAGATCCTAGAACAATAAGAACAAAAGGTGATGCTAATCCAGCTTCAATTCCAGGTACAGATTTTCCAATTACTGAAGAAGAATATATCGGAAAAGTTGTATACACACTTCCACAGGTTGGATATGTTACTCAATTACTAAAACCACCAATTAACTATGTAATAATTGCAGTTGTAATTGGAATAATGATTGTCAAACAATTCACAAAAAGAAAAAATGAAAAAGAATCAACAATTTCAGATTCTGTGGATTCACAAAATGCAGATGTAGTGAAAGAATTATCAGATATAGATAAGATGGATGAAGATAAGGAGTATTCCGAACCTACTGAATCAAACATTATGGAAAGAAATGATCAAGAATTAGAAAGAAAATCAGATGAACCTAATCAAAATAAAGAAAAATCTGAAGATAAAAAATAGATTTTTAGAAAATCAGGCAAACAGGTTCACATTATGCCTAAAGCAGCATTAGATCGTCCTGTTTGCTTGGTAGATAAAATACGTGAAAATTACTAAAAAAGGATCCTAAGAAATCATAAGTTTCAGCATGTGTAGAATAGTTTAACTAACTTTGTTTTTTAGAGAACAGAATCTTTTGTTTTAAAAACTCGCTTAAAGTATTCAGAAGATTCTACAGGTTCTTCAATATCATTTGTTATACCTGCTAGATTTTTGGCAAGATTCTTTTTGTAACCAACTTGCATTTGTCTTTGAATTTGAATTCTTTGTGCTTGTGGAGAGCCTGCACCATGCATAGATTCAGTAAGATATCCTACGGCATTTCTACCAAGAGTCATATTTTCAATTAATCTAAGAATTCTCATTCTATTTTCCACATCAACTCCTTTTCTACCTGCAAGGTATTTTTTGAGTAATGGTCCTGCTTCAGGATGTCTAAAGTCTTTCTCAGATGGAAGAGTAACTACTAATCCACCAGCAATATCTTGTGCAAGTCTACTAATTTCATATGGGAATCTAGTAACATTATGTTTGCACACCTGTGCAAGCATGTCATCATTAAGATAGACACCAGATTTCATTTGTTGTCCCTGATGGGAAGAAGCAATACCTGCTGCAAATATTGTTTCGTTAAGATGAGTCATCTCAATAATCTTATCTTTAATGTGTGAAACTTTAGGAACTCCGTTATAATCTGCAATGGTTGCAGCAGCTCCAATTAAAACATCACCTAATCCTGTTTTACAAACATAGCTTCTTCTATGATAACATGTAAAACGTTCTACCAACATTGATGCAAATTCATATTCACCATGCATGAAGATTTTATCCCATGGAATGAACACTTTGTCTAAGATAATCAGTGCTTCTTGTCCACCAAATTTTGCATTACCATCATCAATGTCGCCTTCTTCCATACTTCTAGTATCACATGATTGTCTACCGTAGATGTAAGTGACACCTTTTGCATCCGCAGGAATTGCACCCACAACAGCCCAGTCTTTATCAGCTTCTGTCAATCTGATAGTAGGCATCAAAATTATCCAGTGAGAATTGATACATCCAGTTTGATGTGCTTTTGCACCAGATACATAAACTCCTTTTTCATCAGTTTCAACAATTCTTGTAAAAAGGTCAGGATCATCTTGTTCTGAAGGTCCTTTACTTCTATCACCTTTAGGATCAGTCATGGCACCTCCAATTACAAGGTTTTCCTGTTGTACCATTTTTACAAATTCTAAGAATCTTTTGTGATAATCAGTACCATGTTTCTCATCAATTTCATAAGTTGTAGAATGTAGTGCATTCATTGCATCCATTCCAACACATCTTTGGAAACATGTTCCAGTGTTCTGACCTAATTTTCTCTGCATCTTGTTTTGTAAAACTAGATCTTCTGCACTTTCTGCAATGTGTAAAAATCGATTAACCTTTAGTCCAGTAATTGATGAATCAGCAGAAGCTAAAGCTTCTTCACGTAATGCAAGATCATAAGTTTCAGCAACAGCATTAATTGATGGTCTAATGATGGGATGATCGACAGGTTCTTTTATTAATTCACCAAAAAGGTAAATTTTCAGATCGCGTCCTCTAAGACTCTCAATATAGTCATCACCGCTTTTGATTGGCTTATGGACATTTGCCATGTAACATTAATCATTTTTAGGTTGTATAAATAGTCTAAATTTGTTTGACTTAAAATTTACGAATAAACTACCGATCAAAGACCGATTCTGACATCTAAAATTTTACAACCCTTGCCTTTTTCCATAACAAGTACAGGATTCATATCTAATTCTTTGATCTCTTTAAAGTCAGAAACTAGTTGTGATAATCTCTGAATACATTCAGAAAGTTTTGCAATATCAGATGGTTTTTCTCCTCGAACACCTTGTAGAAGTTTTTGTGTTTTTATGGATGCAATCATATCATCAGCCTCCTTATCAGTAACTGGAGCAAGTTTGAATGTCACATCCTTAAGAACTTCTACATAGATTCCACCCATTCCAAGCATGATTACGGGTCCAAATCCAGGCTCTAGTTTTGAACCAATGATTAATTCTTTGCCACCTTTAACCATCTCAACAATCAAAACACCTTTGATTTCAGCATTTTTATCGTATTGTTTAGCATTCTTAACAATAGTTTTGAAAGCCTCCTTTATTTCAGAATCATTTGTTAAATTGACTTTGACTCCACCAGCATCAGATTTATGAATGATTTGAGGAGATACGATTTTCATTACTACTGGATAACCAATCTTTTTTGCAATTTTTACTGCTTCTGCTTCATTTGTTGCAAGTTCGCTTTTAGGAAGAGGTAAACCATATGCTTTGAGAACTTCCTGACCTTCTTCTTCCAGAAGATTTGGTCTTTTCTCTTTTTTGACGTCATCAAATATTTTTTTGGCTTTAGCTTTGTTTACCTTGAATTTAGTAATTTTACCAGAGGGAGATGAAACCCAATCCGAAAATCTATTCATAGCAGCAAGAGTTCTGATTGCTCCTTCAGCATATGTATAATATGGAACATTTCCAGCAGCTAAAATTTCTCTATTAGTAATACCTTCATCCAATCCCATCAAACTTGCAAGCATAGTCTTCTTGTATTTTTTTGACATGGTGACAATCACTTCTGCAAGTTTATCATAATCTAGAGTACCAGAAGGAGTACACATTGAGATAACAGAACCAACTTTTGGATGTTTTAAGACACGATCCAAAACATTATGAAATCTATTAAAATCTGCATCGCCAACAATGTCAACAGGATTTCTAGAACTTCCCCAAGGTGGAATTACTTCGTCAATTTTCTTTCTAATACTAGTAATATCGGCCATCTTAATTTTTGCTTTTGAACATGCATCTGTAGAAATAATTGCAGGTCCACCAGCATTTGAAACAATAACTAAATCACCTTTAGATGGCAAAGGTTGTTTTGAGAATGCTGTTGCGTAATCAAATAGTTCTTCCATAGTATCAACTCGAATTGCGCCAGATTGCTTTAGTAATGCATCATAGATTTCATCAGAGCCCATTAATGCACCAGTATGAGACATTGCAGCTTTTGCTCCTTCAGGACTGCGTCCAGATTTTAGGACTAGAACAGGTTTTTTGAGTTTTTTAGTAATATTTTTACAAACTTCAAGGAATTCCTGACCATTGCCCATATCTTCAAGATACATTACAATAACTTCGGTTTGTTTATGATTTGCAAGAATTTTGAGGACATCAACTTCACTCATTGCAGCTTTGTTTCCAAGACTTATTACGGCTGAAAAACCAATTCCTTGAGCGCTAGCATCTTCTACTAGGGCAGCACAAATTGCTCCACTTTGAGAGACAAGTGCAATTTTTCCTGATTTTGGTGTAACTTTTAGAAAAGTAGAATTCATCATTGTCTTTGGGTCTAGATTCATGACACCTAGACAATTAGGTCCTACAACTTGGATGTTGTATTTTTTAGCAATGTCTTTAATTTCTTGTTCACGTTTTGCGCCTTCTTCATCAACTTCTTTGAATCCAGCTGTGATGATTATAACACCTTTCACTTTCTTTTTACCACATTCTTCTAACACTGGAGCAACCAAAGTATTTTTGATAACAATTACTGCAAGATCAATTGGTTTTGGAACATCTAAAACACTCTTGTATGCCTTTTTGTAAAATACTGTTTCTCTAGAAGGACTAATAGGATAAACTGTCCCTTTGAACCCATTCATAATATTTGAAGTGATAGTGGCACCAACACTTCCTCTTTTATCAGAAGCTCCAATTACTGCAATAGATTTTGGTGATAAAACGACAGATTCTGTCATGTAAAGGTGATCAAGAGATTTTGTATAATAAAGTTATTCATAGTTACTTCTGATCTCTAGATTTCAGCTTCCCATCATTTTTCCTGCCAGATTATCTTTTCTAGGTACCCAAATAATTGATAAATTAGAAAATTTTCCTATTAGACTCCAAGCATGTCTTGCCAAATCACGTAATTGTTCATTATTTATTGCAAATTCATGATTAAGTTGATTTACAGTATTTTTTGAATCACTGTAAATTACAATTTCCTCGTCAGAATCAACAAATTTGTTTAATGCAGAAATTATTGCCATATATTCAGCCTGATTATTTGTAATTTCAGATTTTTTCTCATAAAATGATTCTCCTGTTTCTTTTACAAAAAAACCATATCCGCCTTTTGAACCTCCTGAACCATCAACATAAACACTAATTCCCATCTTTATACAACCTCGTAATCTTTACACTTAGATTTACTACTATCATGTAAATGATTGTAGATATTCCCTGTGATACAATTGATGCTAAATATGGATCATAATTTAATAAAAGTAAGTAATATTGAAGAATCCATCTTACTATAGTGTATACAATTTCTCCAATACCAAGTGAAGTAACTAATTTCTTAAGATCATTTTTTAGTTTTTTTGTATCAGTTCTTCCAGATTTTAAAAGATATTTTTTTCGATTGTCGTAGTAGAATAATCCACTAAAGACAGAAAAGTAAATGACATAATCGGCGATTGTTGTATATGTTGTGTTTAGATAATCAGCCTGATCAGATAAAATTTGTGCAATAATTGCTGAAATGATTATTGATGCAGCAAATGCAATTAGGATATTTTTGTTGAGTTTCAGATATTCCTGTAACACATTTTTGTAAGGGATTCTACTACAATTAAACTAAGATTAATCCAAAGTAATTTTCAAGAATATTATCAACCCAACTAATTCAGCAACACCAACACCGAGCATATACGGAAATATTTCGTTTGCAAAAAGATGCTCCATGGAGAAATAAGCCATTGCACCTACAACATTATGCAAAAATAACATAGCTGCAACAACAATCATCCCAAGAGGAAGTTGCGCTCTGGTTTTCCCATACATATTTCCAAAAATTGCAATTAAAATTCCCAATATGCCCATATTGATTATTGAGACAATTGACAAAATTAGAGAGGTAGTCTCCATTTAGAAAAAAACCCTATTGAGCTTTTATTTACTTTTATCCAATTTCCCATCAATTTGTTCAAACGTTTTCAAATTTACTTCAAAATAAGACGAATGGAAAAATAGAATATCATCTAAAGATGAATCAAAACAATATGTTTGCACTATAATTTTTTTCACAATTGTTGAAAAAATTCTTGCCTAGAACTAGAAGGTATTTTGAGATACATAATGAAGGTATAAAAAACATGAAAAGACAAAAAAATCTGAAAGTAAAATGATGTTAAACTATGACGCTCCTTTGTACAGACCACCTTCAGAAGCAAGATCATTAATTTTTCAAGTCACCTTAGGTTGTTCTTTTAACGAATGTTCTTTTTGTGATATGTATAGATCAAAAGAGTATTCTGAAAGACCATGGGAAGAAGTAAAATCAGAAATTGACATGATGGCAAAATATTTGCCAGATACGAGAAGAGTTTTTCTCGCAGATGGAGATGCACTAAATCTCGATTCAGAGTATATGATAAAAATTGTCAAATACATTAGAGAAAAATTTTCAAAAATTGAAAGAATATCTTGTTATGCAATGCCCATGAACATTCTAAAGAAAAGTCCTGAGGAATTAAAGAAGATGAATGAGGCAGGATTGGATATGTTTTATCTTGGAATAGAAAGTGGTTCCGATATTGTTTTGAAAAAAGTGACAAAAGGGGCAATTGGGAAAACCATCATTAAAGCAGTTAACAAAGCAAAGGATGCAGGCTATATCATGTCATGTATGGTAATTCTAGGTTTAGGAGGTAGGAAATATTCTAAAGAACATATCAAAGGAACAGCTGAAGTGATTAGTGCATGTTCACCACATTATGTAGGTGCATTAACTCTTTATCTAGAAAATGGAATCAAACAAGAATTTCTTGATAAATATCAAGGAGAATTTGTTAGAATTGATGATGATGAGTCATTGGAAGAATTAAAAAGTTTGATTGAGCAAATTGATACCAAAGATGAGATTGTATTTAGAGCAAATCACGGATCAAATGCATATACAATCAAAGGTACGTTTCCTCAAGATCAACAAGAAATGCTTGATAAGATAGAATGGATGAAACAGCATCCTGAAATTATGCGCCCTCAAGGATTAAGAGGATTCTAGACAAAATTTTCTTGGTTTAGATACACTACTTTGAAAATAGTCACATAGTAATTTCCATCAAAGATTTTTGCCGTATTTCCATTTTCGGTAGTCAAAACTCGAAATTTGTATTCATAACTTCCATCTTCATTTACATCAGTTTGGGCAAAATGAATAGGATGATTATTTTGAAAAATCTGGATAATTACAGGGTACCCTTCAACATGATTTGCAATTTTTCCTTCAACAAAACCCCAAGGCAAAGTGTTATTTTCAGAGGCATGAAATAGAACGGTTGATTTTTCCAGTCCGATCATCCCATTTAAGGGAATAATTTTTGTTTGAGATTCATGAGTATGACCATTAATCATTATCTGTCCTGAATGAGGGTGTGCAAAAGCAGGGACTACAGACAAAGACAGAATCACGGTAACAACAAAAATAGTGGAAAATAAAACTAATCGATTCATATCAGGAGCTACCAGATGGATAATTTAAGATTTTTACTTTACAAATTATCAATTACAGGTTTAAGGTTGTCTGGCAGTTGAGGTAATTCTGTATGACTTTCATTATTTTGAAGAATTTCAGGTCCGATTCTCCTTACTCTTTGAGTTGCAATTAGAGTGTCTATATTGCGCTGAATGTCTTTTTCAGAAAGAATACTTGTTAATTTTTCAACTAGAGTGGCTTCATCCTCATATTTTTTAATTCCATATTGAATTAGGATAATTTTTTCTTCTGAAGAATATTCAGTCATAATAATGCCTAATAGTTTAAGGCTAAAAATCTTTGATTATTGAAAAATAGTTAAAATATGATGAGCCGCAAGATAGCTTGTTTGGTAAGCAAATTAGAACTAATAAGAAATGTTTTAGGCATGAAAAGATATGCATCTATTGCAATAGTTAGTGGAACAGGGTTAGGATTCATCTACTATTTTTTGACAATGTCAATGCTTCCATCCCATTATGATGTTGCAATAGACATAGCCGGTTCATACATTGTAATATCAATTGGATTAACAGTAGTAATATCTGCATTGGCAGGAATAAATTTTGCAATGATGGCATTTAAGATGAAAAGAATGAAGATGATGAATTCGGTAAAAACAAATTCCTCAGCAGTGTTAGGAGGGGCATTTGCTGCTTTTACTCCAGGGTGTCCTGCATGTACAGCACCACTAGCAGTTATTTTGGGTGCTATAGGCGGATTGTCATTATTCCCAATGCAAGGATTGGAATTGAAATTTGTTTCAGTAGGAGTTTTGATTTTTTCCATCTATTGGATAGCAAGAGGGTTACAAAGTAAAAGTTGCTGTAAAATAGGTTAAATTATTTTTCATCTTGATTTTCATAATATAGTCGAATAACTTCATCAACTACAGTATTCGTATCGTCATCTTTTTCTGTGCTAACAAGAAGTAAATGGTCATCGCCTAGATAAAATGAGAATCTTTTAACTTTATCATATTCACCAAGAGTGTAGATAGTTTTTCCAAGCCACTTTGACATATCTTTACGAGATTTCCAATCCAATATGGACAGATTGACTAGTTCTTTTTCTGCATGATCTGAAAGCAAGTTTTTTACTCCTTTTCTAATTCCTCCACCTACACGAACTGCCCATTCATCGTAAACAGTAGCAAATCTAATTTTTGGATCAGCGTCTAAAATTTCTAAACAAAATTTTTCATAATCCAATAGGAAACAAATGTCAGTATCGGTTGTCATTATTAAAATTTTGAGATATGGGCCCACGGGGATTTGAACCCCGGATCTTCGCCGTGTAAGGGCGACGTCATAACCGACCTGGACTATGGGCCCAGAAAACAACGTTGTTAAAATCCATTTAAACTTTGAGAAAAGTCAGAATATAGAAATTTGATAACAAATGATTCAATTTTATGAGAAAAATTGATTTTTTTTCTAGTCCAATTGGTTTAGGCCACGTTACAAGAGATATTGCAATTCAAAGAAATTTTGAAGATATCAATACAAACTTTGTTACAGGAAGCGGTGCTGCAAAAATCCTACAGAATTTGAATTTTCAAGTTCAGGATCTATACTCTCCACCTTTGTTTATTGTAGAAAATGGTTCTTTAAAGAATCCTGCAAAATGGCTTTGGAATTATTATCAATACTATAAAGATTGTAAAAATATTTCAAAAAAAATTCTAGAGGAAGAAAAACCCAATCTAGTTATCAGCGATGAGGACTTTGCGTCGCTATCAGTTGCACAAGAGATGAAAATCCCAACTGTTTTGATTACAGATATTTTAGAAACACATTTCACGAAAGGCCTAGCTTCACTTATTGAAAAAAAGATGAACAGTTCAATGAAAGAAATGATAGAAAAATCAGATATTGTTATTATTCCAGAATTCGGAGATGACAGAGACAATATCAAAAAAGTGGGACCAATTGTCAGACAAACAGATTTTTCAAGAGAAGAATTAAAAGAAAATTTTGGATTTTCAAAAAAGACAATTCTAATTTCAGTTGGCGGTACAGACGCAGGAATTTTTCTTATTGAAAAAACTATTGAAGCAATTTCAAAAATTAATCAAGATATTGAAGTTGTTTTAGTTTCAGGACCATCCATAAGCAAAAAATTTCAAGGGGTAAGAAATTTTGGATTTGTAGATAATTTACATGAATTAATTTTTGCAGCCGATGTAATAGTTTCTCTTGCAGGCAAATCCACAATTGATGAATCAAGAGCTTATGGTACGCCTGGGATTTTTATTCCAATAAAGGGTCATTTCGAACAAGAAGACAATGCAAAAGAGCAGGGTTACGTATTTGAGGATATCAATAGGTTAGATGGATTAATTTTAGAAAAACTAGAAGAAAAAAGGAATCAGATTAAAACGGATGGAGCCCAAATTGCTGCGGGAATTATTCAAAAACTTTTGAATTAATATTCAAAGCTTAATAGATGGCCATTAATTTTTGAAAAATTACCATGACCAAGTTAATAGTAGCAAAGTTTGGAGGTAGTGCTATCGGTCCTTTTGGGGAATCAATTCCAGGTATTGTTCAAAGAATTAATGATTTGAGAAAAGATTCTAAAGTGATTTCTGTTTTTTCTGCACCATTAACTATAGTTGATGATAAGAAGCGTTCACTCACTGATGTAATTTTAGAACAAGGAAGAAATGCAGAGGGTGGAACAAAACCAAATTTAGATAGTGTGAAAGCTACATATGAAAAAATCCTTGATTTTGTAAATACTGAAAATAAAGAAAACTGTAAAAAAACTATTGATTTGCATTTGGAAGAAGCACAAAAAGCACTAGATGAAGCTTTTGAGGGTAAAGAATTCGCAGATGAGATAAGATCAAGGGCACTGGCATTTTCTGGAGAGATATTGATGTCTCATGTGATGAATCACATTCTGAGAAGCAACGGAATCCAAGCAGACGCAGTAAATTTTGATGATTGGCCAATTATAACTGATAACAACATAGAATCTACCAATTTTCTGGCTTCGGAATCTAGAGATAAACTAGGTAAAACCGCTGAATTGGTACAGAAAAATGAAGTAGTAACAATTGGAGGATTTATTGGTAAAACAATAGAAGGCATTACAACTACATACGAACGAGGGGGTTCGGATAGAACTGCAGCTGATCTTGGAATATTATTTCATAAGGAATATGAGACGAATGTGGACTTTGAGAAAGATAGCGCAGTAGTTTCAGCTGATCCAAAAATTGTGGAATCAGGATTAAGAGAGGTTCATCAATTATCATATAATGAAGCTCGACTTGCAGGAATGTTTGGAATGAAGATTTTGGATCCAATTGCAATTAAAGAAATCGTAGAAAACGGAGTAGACATGCCAATTACTGTCACAAACATGAAGGAGCCACAAAAAATCACAGTTATCAAAAGAGTACTTGAAGAACAAAAGGGGCATCCAATCAAAATTGTTACGGGAAAAGAAAACTGTGCAATTTTCAGAATAGAAACAGCATCAATACAAAAATTATTGACATCATTAGATAAAGACAAGCGTTACAGTGAATTTGTGATATTATCACCCTTTACAAAAGATGGAATTGAATTTTCAAGGATTTTGTTCTTAGATGGAGATTACGTAAAAAGAAATGAAAAATATCTGTTAGGATTTGATTCTCTTGCAACAATTACTTACAACCGAGGAGTTATCACATTGATTGGAGATGAGATGTGGAGAGTCCAACAAGTAGTTTCCAGAACAAGTGCAAAGATAGGAGATGAAGGATTGAACATCTTAAACATGGATGCACAAGAAGAGACATCCAGAATAATTATTGTCGTAGAAGATTCAAAAGACAACATCAAAAAAGCAATCAAAGCAATACACCAAGAAATTTCAGAGATTAATTTTATTTAGTGAAAGAGTGGCGATACAGGCTTTCACCAGTAGCGCCAACAAGGGTTTGTTCTTGGACCATTATCTAGATTGAGTCCGGCGTTACCCTAAACACGCGATAATAATATTTACCAATTCTACTATTTAGAGATGATCTATATAGATCTCTTCACATACGCTCAGCTGCGAACCACAAAATAATCCCAATTCCAAGAATAGCATACCATTTGAAATTTCTTTTATTTGTAAAAATATTGACTGAGCCAATTTCTTTATCGCTGTAAGTAGTTTGACGAATATTTCTCATCTCAAATGCTTGACCAATCAAACCTAGAGTAAGAAGAATAATGGCAACAATACCAAAAGTCCACTCCATGTGATTTATGCTCGTTTATGCAATATTTAGTTTCCATTAATAGTAAAACAGAGTTAATTCTTTAAATTAGCATAGTTTTTTTCCTCTCCTATGAAAGAAGTAGGAAAAATATGGATGAATGGAAAATTAGTACCATTCAAAGATGCCAAAGTCCATGTTCTAACTCACGCATTACATTATTCAACATCAATTTTTGAAGGGATCAGGTGTTACAATACACCAAATGGTTCTGCCATTTTCAGACTCCCAGAACATGTAGATCGATTCTTCAAATCAGCAAAATTATATTCTATGAAAATGCAGTTTTCAAAAAAACAGATTTCAGATGGAATCATAAAAACTGTAAAGGCAAGTGGACTCAAAGAGTGTTACATTCGACCATTGGCATACTATGGATATGGAACAATGGGCTTAACACCAACTCCAAACAAAGTAGATGCGTCAATTTCATGTTGGGAGTGGAAAATGGGCGAATCAAAAGCTGGAAAGTTTTCAGGAGCAAAATGCAAAGTATCAAGTTGGATAAAGATTGATTCTAGATCTCAACCAACTCAAGCAAAGGCTGCATCAAACTATGCTAATGCAGCATTAGCAAGAATGGAAGCTCTAGAGAGTGGATTTGATGAGGCAATTATGCTAAACTGGCATGGAAAAATTGCAGAAGGTAGTGCAGAAAATATCTTTGTTGTAAAAGATGACATTATCCAGACACCTCCATTATCAGCAGGAGGGTTAGAAGGAATTACAAGAGATAGCGTTATTCAAATCATTGAAGAAAATGGAGGGTTTGTAATTGAACGAGATCTTGAGAGAGATGATCTTTATGCTGCTGATGAAATATTCATGACTGGCACTGCTGCAGAAGTAAAATCTGTAACACAAATTGACAGCGTCAAAATTGGTAATGGAAATATGGGTCAGATAACAAAAGCCCTTCAAAAATCATTTAATGATGTAGTAATGGGTAAAGATGAAAGATTCTTGCCTTGGTTAACTTACATCTAAACTACACGAGGTTTTTTACCCACAAAATTACACTCATTTCATGGATTCGTGTGCAACGGGAGATACACAAGAAATATGTTGGTTTTGCAGAAAAGGTCGTCATGAAGATTGCATGAAAGAGATTCCAACACAGGGAAAATCAGAAGGACCTCACGATTGCACATTTGATACAAAACTAATTCCATGCAAATGCAATCACTAACAATTAGTATCAAATACAGCTGTTTTAGAAAACATTCATGAACTACAATGAAGAATTTTGGAAAAAATATGCAGATGAAAATGAGGCAAGGTATAACGATGAATTTGCCAAGTTTACAAAAGATCTAGCAATATCATTACGATGTACAAGTGTTTTAGAAATTGGTTGTGGAACTGGAATCGATCTTAGATTATTTCCAGACACATTTGAGATTCATGGAATTGATCTCAATGAATATGCATTAAATATTGCAAAAAAAAAATTACCAGTTGCTAATTTCAAGAAAGGTAGTATTTCGGATTTACCATTTGAGGATTCTTCGATTGATTTTGTCTTTACTCACGGATTATTGAATTATCTTGATGATGAAACATTAGAAAGAGGAATTTCAGAAATGTATAGAGTATCTAAAAAATATGTAATGAATTGCGAAGTATTTAATGATATAGAAAAAGAAATTGACGATAATCAAAAGTCACGTAACATGTTAAGGCGTTGGATGAATTACAAAGTTCGAATAGTTAGTAATGTGGATATGCATGAGGATATTGAACCGGATAAAAAGAGATTCACATTATTAAGAAAACTATGATGGATTTTTTCCAATTATCTTATCAAGATTAGCTGGAATTGAAACACTAAAGGTGGTAGGATTATTTGTTATAGAAATTGCGCCTAAATGTTGCTCCGCAATATTTTTACAACTAGAAAGACCTAATCCAGTACCTTTCTGTTTAGTAGTATAAAGAGGCTCAAAGATTTTTTGAATATATTCATCAGGAATTCCTTTACCGCTATCAACAAAATCAATGATAACAAAGTTCTCTTTACTTTGGATTTTCACCTCTATACTTCCACCATTAGATAATTCCTGAATAGAATTTAAGAGTAGATTAACAAAAACAGCATCTATTTTGATTGGATCACAGTAAATTTTTTTGTCATTACCTGAAATTTGGATTTTTACATTTTCTGGAAATTTGACTTTCTTTGAAGAGTTTTCTACAAGTTCTTTAATTGAGATTTGGGTTAACTTCAAAGGGGAGTTTCTAACAAAGTCCAAAACATCATTTACTTGATGAGCAATTCTGTCAACATTTTGTTGAATCATATGTATTCTTTTATTCACATCTGGATCCGAGATTTTTTTATCTGAAGAATTTTGTTCAATCAAATCCAGGGACATTTTAATTACTGAAAGTGGGTTTCTCAGGTCATGGGCAAGACGTCCAGATAATTCTCCAATGGCAGATAATCGCTCAGATTTTCTTACCTCTTGTGTTTTTTCTTGAACTATTTCTTCTAAATTTTCATTTTGTCTTATCAATTCATCAGTTCTTAATTGAACTAGTTTTGAGATGTTTCTATTTAGGATAATGACAATGATAATAAAAACAGCAAGAATTCCTGCAATTTCAATTCCAATAACTCCATTTGTTGTTTCAGAATCTGATTGACCGAATGTATTTTGAGTGAAAATAATGAAAATAATCAGAGAGAATATTGCTAGCGTTAGAGGGATTCCTAATTTTGTAATTGTTTCAAACTGAATCGTTTCAGAGAAAAACATTGCCTTGTTTTTTGAAGAAGACAGTTCTGCAAACTTTAGCCTCACAAATAGTGAAAAAATTAACAATATGAAAGCATAGACATATACCAAATCAACTGGATGTCCGTCAAAGTATGTTCCTTCAATTTCTGAAAACAAGAAAAATGTATCTGCAACTGAATACACGATTAATCCAAACAACACCAACATCCAAGAAAAGTTTGCACCTTGTCTAGTCAAATATAGGATTCCAACGATTGCTGGAACGAGTTTGATGGATGCTAGAATTGGATACAACACACCAATAATTATTGCAAGAGATGGCTCACCTTGAAGATCATCATAGGCAAATGTAATTGATGGAAAAAGAAGAGCGGAAGATAATCCAATTGCAAACATCCAAGCTTTTCTGCTAATTGATTTTAGAATTGGATTGATTGATAAAAATAAAAACAAAGTAAATAACGGATAGGATAAAATATAAAAAATATCAGCTTCGGATGGAAAAGGTTCTCCCGTCCAAACTTGATCATACATTAGCCAAATTTGTTCAGCAATTAACCAACTAAGTGAACCTAATGCAAAAAACAAAAATGCTTTTGCTTGATAGTCTTTTTGTTTGAATAATTTTTTTGCTAGAATGGCTGAATAAATTGTCAAAAATCCAGGAAGTATAGAATAAGTAGGTATTGAAATCCATAAGAATTGGAGATCGTTTACAAATGGTCTTACTTGATAGATTGCTGTAAATCCGACTAGAGTTACAATTAAGAAAATCAAATAGCGTTTATTATTTACAAATTCAATTTTTGGAGAAATTGGTGAATCGCTCATTTTTGTATCAATTAATTCTCTACAATATAACAAGTTTTAAGAAAAATTATTTTTCGTGTATTTAGTAATTAGTTAAATACAGTGTTGAGAGTGATTAGTATGAGTAAATCGATCCTAGTTGTTGAAGATGACCAGGATCTTCTGAATATTTACCAAGAAATTCTTGAGATGGAGGGATTTCAAGTTGCTGTGGCAAAAGATGGAGTAGAGGGAATTCAAAAATTCACAGAATTTCACCCGTCTCTTGTAATTATGGATGGGGATATGCCAGTCTTAGATGGATATGGAGCCTTTTATGCGATTAAAAAGATTGACAAAAATGCTAACGTTGTAATTATCACGGGGTTTTCCGAATTTACCGATATCGCGCAAGCAGCTATCAAAAATGGATTAATCAAAGTTATTTCAAAGCCACTAGGTGTTAAACAACTAGTTGAATTGGCAAACAAATATTCAGAGATTGAAGTAGAAAAGTAATTTTATAATTTTAAAAATATAGCGGGTCTAGAGGGATTCGAACCCACGACAGCAGGATTAAGAGTCCTGCGCGCTACCTGGCTGCGCCATAGACCCACCAAAAATACAAAGCCTAGAGTTGTTATTAATCTTAAGATTTTAAAATAAAGGAAAATTTTGTTCTATGCTTTTGCTTCAATTTCATTGTATTTTTCAATGATTGCAGTTAGTGCAGTTGAAACTGGAACATCGTTCATCTTTTTCTTTTCGGCAAGAAGTTTTTGGTATGCCTCTAGAGTGATATATACTGGAATTGAACCATTTCCTTCTAACAGACCTCTTACGTTGTAAAGGGCAGTTTCCATTCCTCTCTCAGCAGACTTTGCAAACTTTGCTTTATCCATGATTGCTCCTAGTGGACCAAATGGCATTTCATAGTCTACTGACATTGTAACTCTTGTGAGGTTATTTCCTAATGCTTTGAATTCATTAGTAATTTGCCATTTCTTAAATGGACCTTCGATTTGTTTTGCTGTGATTTTCTCATTTCTAACAAATTCTGTTGTCTCACAATCCCACTCTAAGCGTTTACCGCTAAAGTCACCGATAATTCTAAAGGTTGTACCTACACCCATGCCTTCCTTGATATCCATAGGAACGACAGTCATGCCTACTGCATCAGATTTGATTTGATCAGAAACATGTTCTGGTCTTGCAAAGTAGGTAAAGACATTCTCAACAGGTGTCTTAATATCGATTGATTTTGTTACGAGGGTCAACGATTCAATGTCTTGCCAATAAGGATTTAAAGGTTTTGAAGATTTTCCAGAGGGATCAAGTTACAATATATTCGTCTAATGAAAACATCATTCTAAATGAAAAAAAAGCGATCTATTCTGATCTCATTTTTACTGCTATTTTTGATAGTTGGGGCAGATCAGGTTTATGCCCACTCGATGTTTAATTCTGCTGAAAAGTTTGATTCAGGCTACAGGGTTCAAGTTGCAACTGCTCCAGAATTTCCTCAGATCGACGAACCATCAGAATTCATGATCAGAGTAACTGAGGGATTTGATTATGAAGAGATTGACAGATTTACTATGGGAATCAAGATTTTTTACAATAATCAGCAAATTGATACGATTCCGCCAACAGCAATAGAGGGCTCCCATTGGGACTTTGATTATGTTTGGAGGAATTCAGGAAATCATATTGTAGAGATTTACTTGTATGATATGCCAAACAACCCAGAGACTATAACATACAAATTCAATATGGGAACTCAGAGTCCATTTGGACAGATTTTCATTGTAGCTATAACTATTGGAGCATTATCAATGACTGGAGTGTTTTTGTACATCTATATCCCAAAAATTTTCAAAAAATCTAGACTTTAGTTTCTATAGATTTACTTGAAATTCTAAATGCAAACAATGTTGTCAACAACACCACGGAGAATAACAAGATTCCAATTCCCAAATGAATTGCAACTAGAACTGCATGAAGTTTTGTATCAATTACAAGTGCGCCAAGTGTAATCTGAGTAATTACAAATATTGTTGCCAGTGTACTTGTGATCTTAATTTTTTGGTCAGCTCTTTTGTTAAGAAAACTTGCAACCATTGTGGCAATTACCAAAGTACCAGTAGTGGCAGCTGCCAATCTATGAATCCACTCTATAAGATATTCCTCAGAGGGCATTATGCCATTTGGACATAGTGGCCATTCAGGACATGTTAGTCCTAGTCCAGCTGCTGAGATATATCCACCTAAGAACATTAGTGAATACAGTACTATCATTGTTGATAATGCTAGATATTGAATTGCCAAGATTATTCTACTATGAAATTACCAACCATGCCTTGTAATGCATGTCCAGGAACTGTACAGATGTAGTAGTAAGTACCAGGTGCACCAGCAGTAAATGTAGTGCTGCCACTTTCACCAGGTTTTAGAGGATTTGATGCTGCTGCAATTTCAGAGCCCCAAATTACATTGTTAAAGTCTTCAGGATTTGATACAACTCCAAATGCATGGAATGATTTACCGTTATTTGCTGAAGTAATTGTAACTTCATCGCCAGAATTTACACGGATTTCAGGGTTGTTGCCATCCTCACCAGGTAATGCGTTAAATGCTAATGTTCTAAAATCACTAGATTCTACAAAGTCCAAAGTAAAGTCATGAGATACTCCTGTTGGAGCTGCTGCAACACCAGAACTACCACCGCCTTGTGCTGGACCGACAATAATTTCACCAACCATGCCTTGTTCTCTGTGACCAGGAACTGTACAGATGTAATAGTATGTTCCCTCCTCACCTGCAATAAATTCAGAAGTTCCACTTTCACCTGCTTTGAGAGGATTTGATGCAGATGCAACTTCAGTACCAGGAATAATTCCTCCAAAGCCTTCACTGTCTTTAGTTACACCAAATGCATGGAATGATTTTCCATCGTTTACCACGTTAAAGATTACTTTATCACCAACATTCATTTCGATTGTTGGGTTTACTCCAGGTTCATCTATCATTGCATTAAATGTCAAAGATCTAAAGTCAGGTGATTCAAGAAATGATAAATCTTGTGTCATGGTCTTTCCAGTTTGTGCTGCTGGTGCTGCGACATCAGAACTTCCTGCCATCATGGCAACAACTGGAGCTGGTTCTGAAATCCAATAGTCCCAAAGTGAAAAGAAGATTGCTCCACCTACAACACAGATTCCCAACATGATTGCCATCATTTTACCAGTTCTTGCTGGTGTTGTTCTGTAGATTGTTTGTGTATCGTGACTCATTTCATTAATCTCCTAGTGTGATGGATTCTTTGCCTCAAATGGATAATAGTATTTGCCTCCAACACCAAATGGATCCTCTGGGTTTGCAGGTTTTCCTTTTCCTGAGCTGTAAACCATGTTGACCAAAAAGATCACCATACTGACACCGATAATCATTGCACCAATTGATGCAATTTGGTTCATTGCAATCCATTCTGGAATTGGTGGATAGTCAAAGATTCTTCTTGGCATTCCATATAGACCAAGTACGTGTTGAGTAAAGAATACGAGTACAGTTCCGATGAAAGACATTACAAAGTGAACTTTACCCATTGCTTCATTGTACATTCTTCCTGTAACGTATGGATACATGTAGTAAAGATAACCAATTGAACCAAATGCAATTGTGCCCATGACAAAGAGGTGGAAGTGTCCAACTACCCAGTATGTGTCGTGGGTTGTAAAGTCTAATGGCATTGCGGCATTTGCGACACCACCGGCACCTGCTGAGAAGAATAATGCGATTCCACCAACTGCCCACATCATTGGAGTTGAGAATCTGATTCTACCATTCCACATTGTTGCTACAAAGTTAAACACGTGAAGTGCTGATGCTGGAACTGCTGCAAGAGTTCCTACCATGAATACGGTCTTTTCAGTAAATGACATTCCGGTTGCATACATGTGGTGTGCCCATGATGAGAAACCAACAATAGATAATAGAACAAATGCAAAGATACCTGAACCATAACTGTGAATTGGTTTTCTAGAGAATCTTGGAATAATTTCATACATCATACCAATTGCTGGAATGACGAGAACGTATACTTCTGGATGGAATGTAAACCAGAACAAGTGGGCATATGCAATTGGATCTCCACCCATTGCAGGATTAAAGAATCCAGTTACACCTAGTCTATCAGTTAACAGCATCAACAATGCAGCTGCAAATGTTGGAATTGCGACAAGGATGATTAATGAAGATGATAAGAATGACCAAGCCAATAGCGGTACTTGGCCAATGGACATGTCGGGGTGTTTACATTTGAGAATTGTTACTACAAAGTTTATTGAACCAAGAACTGATGAAATACCTAAAATCTTTAGTCCAAATATCCACATGTCGGCTGCTGGACCTGGAGCACTGATAATTGAATATGGCGGAGTTGCATACCATGTAAAGTCTGCAAAGCCTAACCAAATGAGAGCTCCTGATGGAGGAATCATCCAAAATGCAATTGCATTTAGTTTTGGATAAGCCATGTCTTTGTATCTGACCATAATTGGAACAAAGTAGTTACCAACTGCAGATGCAAATGGAATGATAAACAAGAAGATTAGAGTAGTTCCGTGAACTGTAAAGATTCTGTTAAAGGTCATTGCATCGCCAATGATTTGTGCTCCTGGTAAGAATAACTCAGCTCTGATTGCAAGTGCTAGTGCACCACCCAAGAACAAGAATCCCAGAGACATGATAAGATAAAGTAAACCAACATCAGTGTGATGGGTTGAGAACATTATTTGCCAAATTGGACGTGGTTTTTGTAATTCTAGGACCATTAGTTAATTCCCTCCAATGATTTGGATAAAAGCGTTATCAAGAGTGTGGTTCCTCCACAATCAATGTTCCACGCATGTTATAGTGAATTAGTCCACAATATTCTCTGCATTGAATATCATGTTCCCCTACTGCATCAGGTGCAAACCACACAGTATTGACTCTACCTGGAATTGCATCCATCAAAACTACATAATCGTGAATGTTAAAGGAATGGTTTACATCTTTTGAATGAATTTCAAATTTGTAGGCTTTACCTTTTTCAACATGTAACTCACCAATTTCTTTTGTACCATCTTCATGCTCAAAAGTCCAGAACCATTGTTGTCCGGTTACTTTGATAATCTCAGCACCTTCTGGAACATGTTCTACTAGTCTTTCTGCTTCCCATGCTTCAGCACCGACCCAACACATAAGGGCAATTACTACTCCTACGTAAATCCATTCAGGCCAGTTAGAGTGTGCCATCTACCAATCAGTCCCCTCATATGGTGTTGGTTTTGCTTTTGGATGAGATTCTCTAAATCTCCATACTTGCCAAATAATAGTACCAGATACTACAGCACCTACAACAAATGCTATAGTCATCATTCTAAAGAATAAGTTCCAAATAACGACCCTACGATCAAGATATTCACCAGGTTCAGCTCCTGCAGCAAAAGCGTATTCAACAGCAGGAACTATAACTAAAACCGCCAATACTAGGAATAACCCAACTAAAGTCTTCATAGTGAATGACTGTCGTGACCTTTGATTTCTATTTAAAAGTTTTTAAGATTTTTAGTTACCAACCCTGATCGAATCGAGTCGGATGCATCACGTTTAGTCCAGATATTGAGAACTTGCGGTTATTTTCTCTAAAGAGATTCAAAGATGCATTTGCAATGATTAACTCAAAGAGGTTCGTAGGGGACAGATCTACTACTGTAGAAAGCATTGCCTTGATTGGATCCATATGAGTTACAAGTACAACATTTTGATCAGGGTGTTTTTCAAGGACATGCTCTACAATTCCTAAAACTCTTTTTTTGACTTGATCAAATGTCTCAACACCATTATGGGCAATTTCCAGATTGCCTTGATAGAATTTCATAAAGACATTTCCATGATCGTTGAAAATCTCATCATAAGCCATCCCAGTAAATTTTCCCATATCAAGTTCAATTAACCGATCATCAATTGTTACATCTAGGGAGTTGTGTTTTCCAACAATTTCTGCAGTGTGCTTTGCTCTTTGAATAGGACTAGAGTAAATTGCAGATATGTTCATGTGTTCTAATAGTTCGGCAGTATGTTGTGCTTGTTGTTCACCAACGTCAGTTAGCGGTACACCTTCGGTTCTACCTGCCAATATTCGATCAGTATTATTTTTTGCCTGACCGTGTCTAAGGAAAATTATCTGTCCCAATCTAATCCAGAATTCAAATAGAGATAATAATAACATTATCTGAAGTTAATTCATGAAAGTAGGAATTATTGGTGGAACAGGCGGAATGGGAAAAGGCTTTGCTCTGAGATGGTCTCAAAATCATGAAGTAATAATTGGTTCCAGAGATGCTGCAAGAGCATCAGAATCAGCTGTAGAATATACAAATTTAGCAAAAGAAGCATTTGGTGAAATTAAAGGAAGCATTTCTGGAAACGACAATGTTTCAGTTGCAAAAGAAAGTGATGTTTTGATTTTATCAATTCCATATGAGAACATTGATTCAGTCTGCTCTGGAATATTATCTGAAGTTAGTGACAGTTGTGTTGTTGTATCACCAATTGTCCCAATGACAAAAACTGATGTTGGATTTGAGTGTGTTTCAATCAAAGATAACAAACCATTCTCATACAAACTAGTATCAAATCACATGAAAAATAAATCGAAATTGGTTTCTGCATTTCATGTAATCTCTGAAAAGAAACTTGTCAATCCAAATTTGGAATTAGATTACGACATCTTTGTTTGTGGAGATGACAAAGAGGCAGTAGGCGTGGTCAATACACTGATTGATGAGATAAAGGGTTTAAGATCAATTTACTTGGGACCAATTGAATTGTCATATCTTGCAGAAATGTCAACACCATTGCTACTTAATGCAATGATTCAAAACAAGATAAAAAATCCGGGAATCAAAATCATCTAAGTCTGTTCTTTTATCATGAGCCACGAGTACTATAGGCGAGGTAGAAATTGGTATACTGCAATAGGCGCTTTATTTTCTATCATGGCAGGAATTGTCTTGATTAGACAATTATTGATTTGGGGACCAGAATTTGTTGAAGAGTTTTTGTTTAATGGAGAAATAACTAATGAAAAAGTCTCAACGGCTATGTTGGCATTTGGTATTTTTATGATAGCATTAGGATTTAGAAAACATGAGCAAAAAAGATGAATTTCTAAAAGAACAAAAGATTTTGCGTTTAGCAACTATATCAAAAAACAAGATTCCACATATTGTTCCTGTGTGGTACATGTATAGTGCAAAAAAATTCTATATTGGTACAAACACAAGAACTCAAAAAGCAAAGAATCTAAAGAAAAACAACAGGGTTTCTTTTTGTATAGATAAAGGAGTTAACGCTCCAAATATCTATGGTGTTATGGGACAAGGAAAATCAAATTTAATCCTAGAAGAAGAAAAGGTAAAAACTATAGCAAAAAAAATTCTTTTACGATATTTCAGTACAATAGAAAATAAATCTGCAAAAGAATTGCTTGAAGATACAGATTGTATTATTGAAATTATTCCTGAAAAGATTAGAGTTTGGAGTTATTGAGAAACAAACTCTTCAATCTTGTTCATTGCAGAATCTAAAATCTCAAGACTAGGAAGATAAACCAATCTGAAATGTCCACTACCATATTGTTCTCCAAAACCAGAACCATGTACAGTTAACACTCCTTTTGATTCCAAAAGTTTTGTAACAAATTCCTTGTCTGTTCCAAATCTATTGTCTTCAATTTTTGGAAATGCATAAAATGATCCTTTTGGATTTGGGCAAGAAAGTCCAGGCATATCATTTAATCGCTTTACTACCAAGTCTCTATGTTTTTTTATTTCAGAAACAAAATCAGAGATGTACTCTTGAGGACCACGAAGTGATTCTAAAGCTGCATGTTGTACTGGTAAACTAGTTGCGATTCGAACTCTCGCAAGTTTTGGGAGATTTTCTCTTAATGCATCAAGTTTTGAAGAGTTGTTAAATGCAATATATCCAATTCGCCAACCAGACATGAGATGGACTTTGGAAAAACCATTTAGAATAATCACAGGAGAGTCGCCTGCTACTTTGCCAATTCCGACAAATTTTTCATCAAAAACCATTTGATCATAAATTTCATCACAGATAATGTAGAGATTATGTTGATTTGCAATATTTACTAATT
>JAJETY010000046.1 GCA_021268355.1 Candidatus Nitrosopumilus sp.
CTCCTTGTGGTCCTGGCACTCCGGTCAATCCCTTTGCCCCAGCTGGACCTTGTGGACCTTGTGGACCTTTTTCTCCTACTGGACCTTCAGAACCTTTAGGACCTTTTTCTCCTACTGGACCTGGTGGACCAATAGGACCTTTTTCTCCTACTGGACCTGTAACACCTTTGTCACCTTTTTCTCCTACTGCACCTAAAGGACCTTTGTCACCTTTTTCTCCTTGTGGTCCAACAACACCTGTTAATCCTTTTTCACCAGATGGACCTTGTGGACCTTGTGGACCTTTTTCTCCTACGGAACCTTCAGAACCTTTAGGACCTTTGTCACCTTTTTCTCCTTGTGGTCCAAGAATTCCTTTTTCTCCTTGTGGTCCAATTTGTCCTGTTGGACCTTTTTCACCTATAGGACCAGGTGGACCTTGAATTCCTTTTTCTCCTTGAACACCAGCTTGTCCTGTTGGACCTTTTTCTCCTTGAACACCAGCTTGTCCTGTTGGACCTTTGTCACCAGTTGCTCCAATTAGACCAGTTAGTCCTTTGTCACCAGGTGGACCTGTTGGACCTTTGTCACCTTTTTCTCCGGGTGGACCTCTTAATCCGGTTAGTCCTTTGTCACCAGACGAACCTGTTGGACCTTTGTCACCTTTTTCTCCGGGTGGACCTCTTAATCCGGTTGGACCTCTTTCACCAATAGGACCAGTAACACCTTTGTCACCTTTTTCACCAATAGGACCAGGAATTCCTTTGTCACCTTTGTCACCTTTGTCACCAGTAACTCCTTTGTCACCAGTTAATCCTTTGTCACCAGTAATTCCTTTGTCACCTTGTTGACCTCTATCCCCTGTTGGACCTTTGTCACCAGGTGGACCTGAAGGACCTGTTGGACCTTTGTCACCAGGTGGGCCAACTTGTCCAGGTGGACCTGTTGGACCTGTTGGACCTTTGTCACCAGGTGGACCTGAAGGACCTTTGTCACCAGGTGCTCCTTGAACGCCAGTGATTCCTTGACTTGGTTTAGATGAACGTGTTTGTTTAGAAGGTTCAGGACTAGATTTGGTTTCAATATTTTCAGATGAAGTTTTAGGTGATTTTGGTTTCGATAATGGAACATCAAATACGGAATGAAGAGATGAAAAAAGATCAGTAACAACAACCCAAATTGTTTCTAATTCTAATACAGATGAAGGAATGGGGTTTTCAGTGGAACCGATTGTTTCAGTGAAAATACCGTCTTTTACCCTAAGATGAAAATTTCCTCTCCATAGAGATTGGAATTTTTTTGATTTAATTTGTTCATCAGAAGGTCTGCTACTTACAATTGCAATTTGAGCTTCATATACTCCTGATTGCTTAAATGGTGCCTGACCTTGAATTTCCAATTTAGATTGAGATGACACATTCGATTGTTTATACTTCAAGTATTTCTGTATTTAGATCGCAAAATTAGGTTCTAAAACGAATTATTTTTCAGGCTCATGGAGGATAGTATTTATCTAGAGAAAAGCACATTTTGAGCTAGTGAAGAAACCTTTCGGAAAAAAATCAGATGAAATAGAGGCGGAGCCTAAAGTGGAAAAAAAGACTGAAGAGACCGCTTTAGTAGATATAGATTACAACAGGAAAAAGTTGTTTAAGAGAGGAGTTAATCTCATGGCAGATGAGAAACTCGAAGAGGCAATTACTGTTTTTGAACAAGCACTCAGAATAGATCCAGATAATGTGGAAACATTATTGAAATTAGGATATGCAAGGTTTCATCTAGATGATCATAATGAAGCATTGAAAATTTATGACAGAATTTTAGATATCGACGTTACAAATCCTGAAGCTTGGAATCTAAAAGGATTAGTACATTATGAACAAAAAAATTATTCAAAGGCTCTAGATTCAGTTGAAAAAGCAATTGAGACAGATCCTACATACGGAATGGCTTGGTATAACAAAGCATGCTTTTTGTCACTGCTCAATCAAGTTCCAGAATCATTAGAATCACTAAAACGTTCAATTGAGATTGATGTAAAGAATGCCAGAAAATCAATCAGAGATAAAGATTTTGTCAATGTGAGGATAGAGGAAGGATTCAAAAGAATTCAAGAAGTTGTTGTTTTAGAATCAATCAGACAAGGTTACCACACAATAGGTTCAATTGTTTGGACGACATTTCTAGATAAAAAAGATGCAGATAATGCATTAAGAAAATTATTAGAAAAAGGATTGATTGTACAAAACGAAAAGAGAGATGGATTAAGTAGAATTCCAGTATACGACCTTGCTCCAAATGTTGCAGAAAAAATGGGTAAGGAAAAGAAAGGATTGTTTGGAATTACGAAAAAGAAATTACCAAAACCAGTAAAGAATCTAAAGGAACTAAGTCAAGCAATTCAAATAGCAAAAGAAGCAATTGAAGAAGAAAATGCTGAAAAAGCAATTGAAATATTTGATGAATTCATAGATCCTAAAAAATCAGGAGAACAAATGATTGAGAATTTCTTTGACGAGCACAGAGAAATAAGATTGTGGAAAATTAGATTGAAAGATAGAGGAAATGATTACATTGCAGAGAATAAAGAAAAAATGTTAGTCTTATTTGACAACGTTGAAGTAACAATTACTAAAAAGCTCAGAAATCAAATTTCCTAATTATTCAGCAGAAAGGTCCCAATAATTAGCATCTTCTTGTTTTGCAGTTGGTTTTTGAAGATTTTTCCATTCTTTGAATGAACGAACATATAATTTGGCATTTGGCAATCCTGCTGTTTTTAATGCATAATATGCCAAACCAGAAAGCGTACCAACGCTACCACAATATGTTATAATTTCAGAATCGCCGGTAACCCCACGATTATCAAGTAAACGTTTCATGTCTTCTTTGGGACGGAGAATTTTATCATCAGAGGCAAGTGTGCGATAAGGTAAACTAATAGCACCAGGAATGTGCTGTTCAAGAAAATTTAGTCGCTCCCTATTATCAATTAAGATTACATCATCACGTTGTTTTGCAGATTCCAAATAATCTGAAGTGGCCAAAATATCAGGTCGTAAATTCACAGAGTGTTCTTTGTTTTGAACTTCAGGTTTTTGAGAATCACTTTCTAGGCCAAGAGATTTCCAATGACTATAAGTTGTTTCAAGCAAAGTTACATCTGAATGTCCAAGATACTCCAATGTCCATGCCACTCTTGATGCCAATGCTCCAAATGTATCATCATAAACAACCACACGAGTTTCATCATCAATACCCATTGAATTTACTAATTTGACAACACGTTCTGGACTATCGTCAGATAGAAGGTTTGCAAGAGGTAAATTTACAGCGCCAGAGATATGATCCTTTTTGTAATCATCTTCTCGTCTTACATCAATAACACGAACACTTTTGTCTCTAATTTCAGAACGTAGAGAATCTACATCGGTTGTTACATTACCAGAAAGTGTCAAGCAGCACATTCACCTTTTCCAGTTTTTGTGTGATAACTAGTATCGCTACCATAATCAAGATAGAAATCAGGATCTTCATCTTTTGTTGGAGGAATTGTTAATGGATCTATTGCTTTTTTAATATCATTAAGAGATTTAATTTCAGAATCTTCACTATTTGTTGCAATTCTATGGATCCAAGACTTGAGAGTGTCATCAGGTTTTTTATTTTCTTTAAACAGTTCAATTATTTTTAGAATTACAGGAATTACTCGTTTAGCAGGAATTCGGTGGCAAATTTGCCCCAACATTGTATCACCATCAGATCGTCCTCCCAACAACATCTGATAATTTGCATACATATCTTTTCCAACACGTGCCCCTCCACCAAAGAATCCAATTGTTGCAATTCCGTGTTGACCACAGGAGTTTGGACATCCACTTATTTTGATAGAAGAGTCACGTAAATCATCATCTTCATCCAGTTTAAGTTCTAAGAATTTTCTTTGGATTTCTTTTGCTAGTCTGTGAGAATTAGTTAATGCAAGGTTGCATGAAGTAGTTCCAGAACATCCTATAGGAGCAGTCATAGTAAGAGCTCCAGATTTAGCCAATCCAACTTGAAGTAATTTTGAGTATAAACGTGGAAGATCATCCTCATGAACATAACGTAATGCAACATTTTGAACAAAACCGGCACGTGCCTTTCCTTCAGAAGAAAAGTCACGAATAATGTCAGCTAATGCGTGGAGTTGATTCGAAGTTATATCTCCTGCTTCTAATGTAATGTAGACAGTTCTATAGTCAGATTGCTTTTGTTTTTCAGTATTAGTTTTTTCCCATCTGGCATAACCATCAGGAGTTCCACTTCCACTTTCATCACTAACTCTAATTGGACGTTTAATTTCATCAGGAGTATGATCAATATCCAGTTGAGTTATTACTGATTGAGTTGCTCTTACAACTGCTCTTTCTTTTAGTACAAGGTTTTGAAATTTTTCCCAACCCATATCGTTAACAAGATAGCGCATTCTATTTCTAGCGAGATTTTTTCTATCACCTAATCTATCAAAAATTCTCATTACTGCAATTGAAGTATAAAGTAAATCTTCTTCAGGAGTAAAATCTTCTAATTGGTGTCCAACAAATGATCTGTTTCCTAATCCACCACCAAGAAAGATCTTGAATCCTCTTTGACGATTTCCATCTATTTCTTTTATTTGTGGAATCAATCCAACATCAACCATTCTCACCATTCCATGTTTTTCACAGCAAGTGAATGTAAATTTGAATTTACGAGGAAGGTTTTGAGCCATAGGATTTCTTAAAAAGAATTTGGCAGTCGCGAGTGCATAAGGAGTTGAATCGAATTCTTCAGAAGGACAAACGCCAGACATCGGACTGCACATTACGTTTCTAACGCTATTTCCACATGCCTCTCTAGAAGTCAATCCCACCTCAGCTAATTCTCTAAAAATTTCTGAGACATCTTCAAGAATTACCCAATGTAATTGGATATTTTCTCTTGTGGAAAAATGAGCACTTCCAATTGAATATCTTTCACTAAGTTGAGATATTTTTTCAAATTGATGAGGATAAATTTCACCTGCAGGTAGTTTGATTCGGACCATAGCATAATCACCAGTCATCCTAGTACCATATGCACCATGTTGAAGTCTAAAACGTCTAAAACTGTCTTCATCATATTTGCCCTGACGGTATAATTTGACAGTTTTTGCAAAATTATCGGCTTCCTCAATTCTTGCCCAATTGATTTTAGGCTTGGGAGAATCAGAGTGAGTCTGCTTAAGATCAGATACTGTCAATACAATGAAATTTCTTTTGGTTGTGATATAAATTTTTGAGAAATGGAGGTTTTAGGGCGTAAACTTTCAAGGCTGACATAATATTTCCTGTATTTTCAAGAGGTGGTCTGTACGAATTGGAAACAATTAGTATCACCTAATTTCATCGATGTGGGAAAGTATTAATGTGTTCTAGGCAAGAAATTTTTCATGCAAGAAGCAACTATAGCAGAACAATCCTCAAAAATATTTACTGATGTAAGAGAAGTAGAAATCACACAAGCAATCGCTAATGAATTTCATGAAGTTTTAATTGACAGAGCAGAGTCAGATGTCATTATTATTGGTGCAGGTCCAGCAGGACTTACCGCAAGTAGAGAACTTTCCAATTTAGGTTTCAAAGTTCTTGTAATTGAGCAAAACAACTACCTTGGGGGAGGTTATTGGTTAGGCGGATACATGATGAATCCAGTTACAGTTAGAGAACCAGCACAAAAAATTTGGGATGAGTTAGGTATTCCATACAAAAAAGTGAAAGATGGTCTATACTTAACACCAGGACCACATGCAGTATCAAAATTAATCGCAGGTGCATGTGACGCAGGAGTAAAATTCTTGCAATTAACAAAATTCGATGATTTAGTTCTTAAGAACGGAAGAGTTGCAGGAATTGTCGTCAATTGGATGCCAGTTTCAGCATTACCACGCAATATCACATGTGTTGATCCAGTTGCATTTGAAGCCAAAGTAATAATTGATGCATCAGGTCATGATTCTGTTGCAGTAAAAAGACTGGTAGATAGAGGCTTAGCTGAATGGAAAGGTATGGAACCAATGTATGTTAATGATGGGGAAGAACACGTTGTCCATAAAACTGGAGAGATTTATCCAGGACTAATTGCTGCCGGAATGTCAGTAACAGAGACACACGGACTAGCAAGAATGGGTCCAACTTTCGGATCTATGTTGTATTCTGGAAAAAGAGCAGCAGAGATTGCCGCAGAAAAAATCAGAGAGTTAGAAAGATAAGCCATCAAGTAGATTGTTTTCTGAATGAAAACAAGTAAAATTATCATTTATGATGAACCTACGGTACAAGAAATTCAAATTACAAAGATAGAAAAATTTGTGAAAAAATATTTTCCGGTAGAGATAGAAATTAGAAAAAACTTTTTTCAAAATAATCAACATGAGATATTTGAAGAAATTGCATCTACAAGAATTTTTGATTTAAAAAAACCGTTTTCAAAACACATTCCAACCAATTCAGAGATTCAGATGGAAAAAGAAAATATAGACAATTCACAAAATGAAGAAAAAATACTTTATGATGGATTTGAATTTCAAAAAGTATTATCAAAATTTATTCCAAAAAATGAACTGGATCTAGACACTCTCAACATAATTTTAACAAATAAACTAACATGTACATTTGATGAAAGTGATTTTAGATATCATGCAAGAGTGTTGATTGGAACAAATCCATCAATAATTTCAACCACAGGTTTCATAGAAGCACCTGCTAGACCTAGAGAATATTATATAGAATTAATGACTGATTTTTCAAAAAAAAATACCAACAAAATCAAAGAAAAGTACAAAGGAGAATTTTTAGATTATCATGATTCAAGAATATCAAAAATTCTAGAGGGCTATATCTTACAGTCTATCATGTATTATGAAACGGGGAATGATTTCTGTGAAGATAAAGAGTGTAGATTGTATAATGCTCATTGGCAAAAAGAATTATTGAATTCACAATTAAACAACAAATTTTGTGAAAAACATGAAGAAATTTTTAAAAAAATAATTGATCAATGACTTACTAATTTTATATCACTACGAATTTTTTCAGATGATTTTTTTAATAAAGATAATTCATCGTCGTCAAGGTTTATTTCACGAATTTGAGAAACACCATTTTGATCAATTTTTACAGGCACTCCCATCGACACATTGTATTCACCATATTCACCTTCAAGGACTATTGAAGCTGGAATTTCAATTTCTTTTTTATTTAAAATTGATTCAATGACATCAAAAGTATTTTTTGCGATGCCAAACTGAGATCTGCTTTTAAAATTTCTAAGTGTCTTCCAATAATTCCGTACATTTTCAGATATCGTATCTCGACTATCAATCATAGAGAAAAGAGGATTTCCCCCCACAGAAACTCCAGAAAAAATAGGGACCATTGAATCCCCGTGTTCTCCTAAAACTAGTGCATTTTGGACTGAAGATTGGGGAACATCCAAAGTCTCAGATATACAATAACGAAATCTACTCGTATCAAGACTAGACGCAATTCCAATAACTTTGAATCGGGAAAACCCACTTGATTTTTGAAAATAGTAAGTTAAAACATCAAGTGGATTTGAAATAATCAAAACTATTGCAGAAGGGCAATACTGTTTAATTTTTTCAGCTATGTTTTTTATCATTTTAACTTGAATGTCCATGTTTTCTGATCTGTCCTTTGTATAGACACCGACACTCGCAGTAATTACTACAACATCAGAACCCACTAATTCGGAATAATCATCAGTTCCGCGAATAGAAAATTTAGAGTTTGAAGGTATGGCACTAGATATATCCAAAGATTCTCCTAGGGCTTTATCTTTTGTACGATTAACAAGTAAAACATCATCCAACGCATTAGAAACACAAAGAAATGCAATTGACGAACCGACTCTACCAGTGCCCACAACTGAAATCAATGGTATCACCAGATTATTTTACTATAAGGACTGGGCATTTAGCTTTTTGAGAAACACCATTGGCAACACTACCTAAAATAATTTTATCAAGTCCAGTTCTGCCATGAGAACCGATTACAATTAGATCATATTTTCTAGATTTTGCAAACAATACAATATCATTTACAACAGACTTGGATTTCAAAATCTGGGATTTGATAGAAATATTATTTTTTTTGGCAATAGCCTCTAGTTTTTCTAGATGTTTTTCAGAGACCTTTTTTTGTTTTTTAATTAATTCAGAATCAGCTCTAGAGTCATAGTATTTGTGGTGCCATGCATCTCCCTCAAGACATGTTAAAAGAGTAAGTTTAGAATCATATTTTTTTGCAACATCAATTGCAATTTTAAAAGCTCTAGTGGATTGATTAGATAAATCAAAGGGGATTAGAATATTTTTAAACATCTTTCTCAAGGTTTCCTTTTACGAATGCTATCTCTTTGACGGTTGTCATCATGAGATTCCAATTCTCTTTCAAGTTTTCTACATAGTTGATCACATATTTTCAAAAGATCCCAATCAGATTCTGTGTATATTAGTTGGTCTTCGGAAGTTCTAACAATTGCAGTAACATCATAGTGAGTTTGGGAACCTTCGGGATTTTGTGATTTGATATCAATTTTTGCTTCAATAATATCAGGTAACACTTGTTGAACTTTTTCTAGAGCATCTCCAAATTTTGAGATAATGATCTCACTGACAGGTTCATCTTTTGCCAAACCTATTACATACAAAGGAACTTTTTGTGCCATGTTTAACCTATGACTATTGAACATAAAACGGTTATA
>JAJETY010000010.1 GCA_021268355.1 Candidatus Nitrosopumilus sp.
AATATGTGCTGAAAAAGGAAGTGCACCAGTGGCTCCAGGTGAATTATAATTTAGTATGTGAAATGATGACTCTTCTTCAAGTAAAATAACGTCTGGTTCAAATTTACCTTTATCATTGATCACTGACGAGCGAATTCCCGCTGTTCCTTTTTCAGTAATTTTTTCCGCATCAATCTTTGGCAAAAATCTTCTTACTCTATCTACCATTGCTGATTTTGACATTGATGATTGAATCTCACTCATTGCAAGTTCTTGAAACTGTTTGTCAAAGATTGCTTTTCTTGCACCTGAGCCAATCATCTCCAACATCTTTGGAAGGAAAGTCTTGAAATTCTCTGTTTTGTCGTATCCATATGGACTAAAAACTGGAACTGCATTGGGTCCAATCTCACATCTTCCATCTACTCTAATTATCCAATGTGGATCCAAGAATGGATAGTCTGGAAATTCAGGTACTGAGTAGATACTAGTCTTTGTTAGATTGTTATATTGACTTGGTGCTTTCCAATATTCTCCACGAAAATGAACATCCGTTAGTTTTTTCCCAACTCCAACATCATGTGCGATGTCAACTGCTTCTCCGCCTGCCGCATTGATTACAAATTTTGCAAAAATTTCTTTTTCTTTATTTAATGTAATTTTCCACTTGTGATTTTCTTTTTTTATATCAGTTACTTTAGCATCTAAAAGAAAATTCGTTCCACTCTCTTTGCTATCTTTCATCAATGCTTCGGTGTATGTTGAATAATCCGCAGATCCATCTCTGTGAACATAAAGAGCTGCTTCGCATTTTATCTCTGGTTCAATCTTTTTCATCTCCTCTTTGTTTAACAACTCGATATCTTTTTCCTCTAAACCATTTTGCTTTCCCCATTTGAGATATTTCTCCAAAACTTTGATTCCCTTTTTGTCTAATGCAACTTCTATGACTCCATCTTTTTTGAACGGTAAATTATGTAACTTGGAATACTCTTCCCACATCTCAAATCCATGAAATGCTGCTTTTGCAAACAGCTTTTTCTTTTCAGGATTGTAAAGGTATGGTGCATGTACCTTTCCTGTATTTCTTCCACTAGTGTGGAAGGCTACATTTTGAGCTTGCTCTATCACTGCAATTTTTTTTGACTTGTTTAGGCTGGATAGAAAATACGATATTGATGTACCAAGAATCCCTCCACCAATAATCACTACATCAAAACTCTGTGCCAACTATTTTCGATTTATTTTCATTATGCTTGATAATAAATGGAATCTATCACAATCAAGGTTAATATCTAATAAAATTCAAAATCAATTTGTGTTACCTGATCAGTGTTCTGTCACCAAGGAGGGAAAACAATGCCCTAGTCCACCCGAATTCATTGTGTCGATTGTAGATGGCAAAGATGAGTATATGGTAGGTGTTACATGCGGGAGACACAAGCAGATTGTTTCTGGAAAGATTACATTTTTGCAAAAAGAAGGTAAAATACATGCTGGAAATGTGACATTCTCTGAAGTCAAGGCAGTAGGAACCGACTGTATTCACGGCGACGAAGACGATTTTATTCAAATCGACATGAATCGAAGTAAAAATTGAAATAATTTCTAATCTTTGTGAATATGTTGCTTTTAGAATTACTCTCAGAAATTGTAAAAATTGATGATGTCTTGTTCATTGTTAAGAGTGAAGGTGCTACGAGTGAAGTTAGAAGTCCTCTTAGCATCAGACAAAAGGAAAAATGGATTACTATGGGTGAAAATGATGGTCCAGCACACATGCATGTTGATTCAGAATTGATACGTTCTGCAGAATTTGTAAAAGAGGAAAAACCAGAAAGAACAAGTTTTAGTGTAAGGTTCTACAATAAAGACGGCGACAGGGTGCTAGCTGCATTTTTTACAAAGATGTATGATGATTCTAAAACATTAGTTTCATCAAGAGAAAAAATGTATGACGATCTGAACCAAAAGTTTTCGTCTAAAATTAATTTTTAAAAAAAACCTTGTCTGAAAAAGACAAGGAGAAAAAATATTATTCTTGAGATTTCTTCTTCTTTTCTTTTTCAGATTGTAGTTTAGCTAATTCTAATTCTTCGTTAGTATGTTTGAATTTTTTCAATCTGATTATTATTTACCGATTAGATATAAAAACTCCACATTTCTTTTGATGGTAACTTATGCGTGAAACTTAGTATCCAACTGAGTAGATCGGCTTTTTTCCATTCATTCCTAAATTGAGATTTTTTACTGTAATTTGGGCCATTTTAACTCGGGTCTCTTTAGTTGAACTTCCTACATGTGGTGCCAAAACCACATTTTGTAATTTTACTAGTGGGTGACTTTTTCCTATCGGCTCTTTTTCAAACACATCTAATCCTGCACCAGATATGATCCCTCTCTTTAATGCTGTAACTAGATCTTTTTCATTAACCACTTTTCCTCTTGATGTGTTTATCAAAAATGATTTTTTTTTCATTTTTTTGAATGTCTTCATGTTGAACATCTTCTCTGTCTCACTTGTATGTGGAACATGAATTGAAATCACGTCACTCTGAGAAATCAATCTCTCAAATGAGACATATTTTACTCCTAATGATCTCTCTTTTGATTTTGAAATTGGTTTTCTGTTGTGATAAATAATTTTCATATCAAATGCTTTGGCTCTTTTTGCAAGAGTCATTCCAATTCTTCCTAATCCTAAAACTCCAAGTGTTTTTCCCTGAAGATCCACTCCAACGTAATCATGTGCACCATAGATTACTTTCCACATTCCATCCCGAATAATCCTGTCCCCTTCTGAAACTCTTCTTAGGACGTCAAGTAATAATGAAAAAGCTAAATCCGCAGTTGCGTCTGTCAAAACTTCCGGCGTGTATCCCACTCTGATCTTCTTTTCTTTTGCATACTCTGTATCAATATGATCAAAACCTACACTGTATGTACTGATTACTTTGAGATTTTGAGCCAAGTCAATTGTTTCCTTGTTGATTACATCATATGGAAAACAGATCAATCCATCTGCGTCTTTAATTTTTGATCGTAATTTTGTTTGAGGAATTGGAATCTTTCCAGTATGAACTTCGACTTGATATTTTTTCTTTAATTCCTTTAAAGCAAAATCATGAAGTGTCCTTGTTAGAAACACTTTCTTTCTCATAATCATGAGACTCATCTCAAACCATTTATACTATTTTTTTGTAAAAACTTCATGTCTTCTGAAGTAAAAGAGGAGGAGGAAGAAGAATTCGCAATTTGCGTAGAATGTGGGAATTCTATTGAAAAATGCGTTTGTGTATGTCCTTATTGCGGTGAGAGAGACAAATGTAAATGTGCATTATTTGATGCGGCAACTGGAGGATGATAATTTGACAAATCTAACTATTACTATTCATATTTTAGGTGACTTGCCATGAGTTCAACTGATTTTACTTGGCTAATTGGAGGACCACAGGGAAGCGGTGTTGAATCTGGTGCAAATATCTTTTCTAGAGTCTGTGCTGAGATGGGTTATCAGGTATTTGGAAAGAGAGAATTTTATTCCAACATTAAAGGAGAGCACAGTTACTTCGCAGTAAGAGTTTCAGATAAAAAAATTCATTCAAATGTCAATGATGTAACATTGATGGCATCATTTGATGCTGAAACAATTTTCCGTCACTATAAAGAAGTCATTTCTGGTGGTGGAATTATTTATGATGCAGATCTTGAAGATACAACTACTGATAAAGTACACACACTTGATCCACCATTTAGAGAAAGACTGCACAAAGAATTAGAATCAAAGAACAAACCATTTTCCATTGCAGGTGTTTTAGAAATTGCAAAAGAAAATGGTGTCAAGTTATTCCCTGTTTCATTCAAATCTATTCTTGAAACTCTTGCAGAAGAAACTGAGAATCCTCGTCTCAAAGGATTAATTCGAATGTATAATGTGATTGGTGTCTCTTTGTCACTTGGTTTGGTCAAAATGCCTCCCGACTCTTTACAAAAAACTATTGGAACAATCTTTTCAAAGAAAAAAGAGATTGCAAAAATTAACCAACAAGCTGCAAACTATTCTTATAATTATTCTACTGCAAAGTTTGAGGGATTTGATTATTCCTTAACTGGAATTGAGAAAGAACCTGGAACTCTTTTGGTACAGGGATTTCAAGGAACAGCATTAGGAAAAATGGCATGCGGTTGTAGAGTGCAACCATACTATCCAATCACCCCAGCTTCAGACGAATCAGTATTCTTGGAATCAAATGAGATTTTAGAAGTGATTGATGACCGCCCTGGCTCCACTGCAGTTATTCAAACTGAGGATGAGATTTGTGCAATGGGAATGACTATTGGGAGTGCATTGACTGGGACACGTTCTGCTACCTGTACCTCTGGTCCTGGATTTGCCCTGATGACTGAGATGCTAGGCTGGGCAGGAATTAATGAGGTTCCTGTAGTAATTACAAACTATCAGAGAAGTGGACCATCTACTGGTTTGCCAACTCGCCACGGACAAGATGATTTACTATTTTCAGTTTTTGCAGGACATGGTGACTTTCCAAAAATTGTTTATGCCTCAGGTGATGTTGAAGAAAGTTTCTATGATACCGGAAATATTTTCAATTATGCTGATGTCTTTCAAGTTCCAGTAATTCATTTGATGGATAAATTCATCGCCAGTTCTGTTGTAACATGCAAGAGATTTGATCCTTCTAAGATTTCAATTAACAGAGGAAAACTCTTAGACAAGGTTGAAGGCGAATATGAAAGATTTGCATTAACTGATGATGGTGTATCTCCTCGATCTAGATTAGGTCTTGACAATGGAATTTTCTGGAATACTGGAGATGAGTCCGATGAAAAAGGTCACATCACTGAAGATCCAATACTTCGCGTCAAGATGATGGATAAGAGAATGTCACGCCTTGATTTGATTCTAAAAGAAATTCCAGATGTTGAAAAGGCCGTCTCTTTTGGAGTTGAAGATATGACTGTAATTACTTGGGGCTCTTCGAAGGGACCTGTACTTGACGCAATTGAAATGCTCAAAAAAGAAGGAATCTCTATTGGATTGGTTCAGGTAAAACTCTTACACCCATTCCCTGCTGATTATGTTTCATCTTTACTTAAAGACACAAAGACAATCATTGATGTTGAAGCAAATCATTCTGGACAACTAGGAAAACTGTTTAAGCAAAATGTACCTAGAGATATTGATTATTTTATCTTAAAATATACTGGAAGAGCAATGACTAGTACTGAAATTTATGATTCACTCAAGAAAATTGTTGAAAACAAGGCAGAGAAGAGGGAGGTTTTGATGCATGGCGCTTAAGATGGCAGACTACAAAACAGACGTCCATAATGACTGGTGTCCTGGGTGTGGCGACTTTGGTATTGTTAATGCTATTCAAATGGCACTCGCTGAAATGGGTCTTCAAAGAGACAAAACTGCAATCTTTTCTGGAATAGGTTGCTCTGGTAAAACATCTCATTACATCAATACATATGGTGTACACACTTTGCACGGAAGAGTCCTTACCTTTGCTCAAGGTGCAAAAATTGCAAATCCTGAGATGACTGTTGTTGCAGTTGGTGGAGATGGTGACGGATTAGGAATTGGCGCAGGTCATTTTGTTGCAGCTGGAAGACGTAATCTAAACATGACATACATCATCTTTGATAATGGTGTTTATGGATTAACAAAAGGACAAGCATCCCCTACATTGAAACTTGGTGAACAAACAAAATCACTACCATCTCCAAACACAAACTATAACGTCAATCCAATTGGTTTGGCAGTAGCAAGTGGATTCACATTTGTAGCTCGTGGTTATTCTTATGATGTTAGACACCTTAAGGACTTGATTATTCAAGCAGTCAATCACAAAGGTTTGTCATTCTTGGATGTTTTACAACCATGTCCCACATACAATGATCTTAACACAAGAGATTGGTATGCGGGAACTGATTTAATGGATGAAGCTCAAAAGAGACATTCAAGAATTTACAAACTAGAAGATACTGGTTATGATCCTGTGGTGCATTATAATGAAGAATCTGAAGTAAATGAAAAACTGACACAGTCTTTAATCAAATCACTTGAATGGGGAAACAAGATACCTATTGGTGTATTCTACAAAAATGAAATCATAACTCCTTACACGCATAGACTAAGAGATAAAATTCCAAATTATCTGGAAAACCCTCCTGCAAAACAAAACATCTCAAAAAATGGAGTGTCCAACACTGACATCTCTCAAATTCTAGATTCTCTTGAAGTCTAATTTCATCAAAACCAAACAGGTTAAAACCAAGTTCTGTACAAGTGATATTTGCATTTGAATATCAATGAAGCAAATTCTATTTTCCGAAAATCCATCATAAAGGGATTCTTTGAGCCTCAACTGGTGAATTTGGATTTCAAAAAGTCATCCGAAAAACATCCTACCATAAGTGATGACGGTCTCATGCAATCCGACTTACTCCACATCTTCTTTGATGTAGAAACAGGTGCAGATTATCCTGATGGTGATGAATGGTTTATTGTGGATTTATTATTCCCTCATGATGTCAAACTTCCTGACAACCTAATAGGAACTGATTATTTTACAACTCTTTCAGTAGATGAAGATAAGACCTATTGGCATCACCGTGAACTAATCCGCTACAAATATGGAAAATCTAAGAAACTTGATAGCGCATTAGAGTTCTTAGAATCAAAATACAAAGAACTTCACGAACTACTTGAACCACTACAAAAAGATCTCAAGTAACTTCTTTCCAGACATTGCCTTTAAAGGCAAACTGTTTTTGTGAAGATGCTGCAGAATTTAATCTCCATCTTACTGATTTTGAATCAAATTTGTAATAAACTTCTGTTATCTCCGATGGAATTTTTTCTGGATCAAGATGATATGGTAACAACTCTAAAACACTATCAATTTTTTCTATAGCGTTATCAAACCACTGTTTATCTTCTGTGTCTATAGTGAATCCTATTTTTGGCTTGCCTGAAAAATTAATCACAATCTTTATTGCGTTACCGCTACCCCTTCTTCTTTTCATCTCTTTGAATACTGCCTTGACTTTCTCCCAGCGTTTGAAATCAAACCACTGGAAAAATGCATCATTGAATGTAAGTGGAATGTCTACATCTAGAAAACTTACATAATCATCATCATCTGCATCTATCTCCTCTTGGATTATTGTAAAATGTGAATTGAGAAATCCATACAAAACTTCAATCTCCCAAGGGGAAATTCCGTAATATCGTAATGTCGTCTTCAGACTTTCAGCCAATAACTACTACTCTCTAAAATTGTAATTAAAGCTTCAACATGCCAAAACTAGAATAAATTGACCTCAAAATTAAAATTAGATGGAGAGAAAATCCTCCTAGATATGAAAAAAGAGTATGTAGTAAGAAGTATTGATGCTGCTCCTGATGGCGCACCCTATGTCATTGTATCATTATCTTCTGTAAAGGATCTCAAAGAAGGAACACAAAATCCACAATCACCTTTTGGAAGTCCAAAAGTTATGGGATTCTCAAACATGAATGATATGATGAAAGACCTTAACAAAATGCTATCCGGAATGGGTGGAATGGGGATGCAAGGTGGCGTTACTCAACTAAAACTTGAGATGCATGAATACAAAGACATGGGGCTATCTGTTGGAGATAAAGTATTTCTGGAATTGAGTAAAGCCGAATCTCTTGGCGTATAACCTAGAGTATCGTGTTGAAATATTTCCAACCATAAAATGCAGCAACAGTTCCAATAACAAATAACATTGGTTTCCAAGCAAATACTGGAAGTGCTGGAGTTGCGAGTTTTACTTTATAATTATCTACAATTGCATGAACATTCTTCTTAATTTTGTCATGCCAGATACTATACTCAACTTGATATTTTTTTAGAATCTCTTCTACCTCATAAACAACTGGAGTTCTTTGGGAAAACAAATGTTGCAGATAATCTCTAGATACCTCAACTTCTGCATGTATTCCGATTAATCCTTTTTTCAAGTCTACCATTCTGACATGCATCTCCCAAGGTTTCTTTAGTTTCAAATTAAGACCATTTCCTATTTGGTCAGGTTGCTTGTGTTCAAATTTCACTTTGGTGAATCCTTCTTGAGTGAAAATCTTCATCATTTCATCAAAACTCTTCTTTACAACCACATGAAGCTGTTCCACTCCTTCTTTACTATCAACATCTATCTTGTGTTTTAATCCGTCAAGAAATGATACTGTCTTTGGATATGTTGTGAGATATTCCAATATTTTTGTGGACAAAAAACCTCTATTTAAAGCAGAACAACTATGCTAATTTTTTGGAGGGTTTGATAGACCTCTGACATATACACATTGGTCAGGATCTATTGCCATCTCTGATGATTGTATTTTTCTATCTGTAAGAGTTGCACCAGAGTTTCTAACTATTGCAAATGGTTTTGATTCTGCACCTTCACCCATCTTGTGATTTGCAATTGTTGCTAAATTATCTACAACTGCCTGAAATGTAACTTTGAGAGGATTCCCGTCAAGATCTTTTTTAGACCTCATATCTAAAACTGGTTCAATTCCCGCACATGCAATAGCGACCCCTGACGTACCTACTCTAGCAGGCATCAACCTACTATCTACAAGAATCACTCCCACATGAATTGACAATTTCAAAAATATTTTTCTTCTTAACTGCTCAGCAACAAGATAGGGATTTTCTGGATAAAGAATCACATTACCTTTCTTTGCATTTGATTTGTCAATTCCTGCATTAGGTGCCATGATGTTATCTGAAGATGTGATGACGAATCCTCCTATTCCCCCAAAAATTTTATCTGATTCTCTAATTACAACTTCGGCAATTTCTGGTTTTAGTTGGTATTTTTTTGAAACTTCTAATCCCTCATCTGAAATTCGAATATTCTCAAGATCCACAATTCTTCCTTGAGAGTTTGAGATGTATTTTGTTGAAATTACTAAGACATCTCCGTCTTCTAGATTGGTATCATTTTTTTCTAATGTCTTCAAAAATACCTCAAAAACATCAAATTTTCCATTCATCCTATCTGCTAAAAGCGGTAAAACTGTTAATTGCATACCTCTATTGACACTCTTTTTCTTTTTTATTGTTCTGAAAAGCTTTTAATCTGTAAAAGAGAGGTTTTTGATTATGAACATTGTAGAGAAGATTCTTGCTCGTGCTTCAGGAAAATCACAAGTTGCTCCTGACGATGTAGTTTTTGCAAAGGTCGACAAAGTAATGGTTCATGATGTTTCTGGACCTGGAGTTATCAAAGTATTTGACAAATTAAAAAACAAAGGTGTTGACGTAAGCAAACTCTGGGATCCTACAAAGGTATGGGTAGCAGAAGATCACTTTGTTCCATCTGCTGAAAAAATTTCCGCTGAAAATATTGTCAAATTATCAAACTTTACAAAAAACTATGGAATTGAAAAGCATTTCAAGTATGGAATGGGTCAATATGGAATTTGCCACACATTGTCCCACGAAGAGGCTTTGGTAATGCCTGGTGATGTCTATGTTGGAGGTGATTCTCATACAAATACCACTGGTGCACTTGGAGCATTTGCATGTGGACTGGGACATACTGATATTGCATATGTTTTACTTAATGGACAAATCTGGTTTAAAGTTCCAGAAACTGATTATTTCAAACTGAACGGAAAACTCCCAGACCATGTAATGGCAAAGGATTTGATCTTGAAAATTATTGGTGATATTGGAACTGATGGAGGAAACTATAGAACAATGCAGTTTGGAGGTTCTGGAATTGACGAGATGTCTGTTGAAAGCAGATTAACATTATGTAACATGACAACTGAAGCAGGAGCAAAGAATGGAATTGTTGAAGCAGACCAAAAGGTAGTTGATTATCTTTCTAGTAGAGGTGCAACAAACGCCAAAGTATTTCGAGGAGATGATGATGCACAATATGCCAATGTCTATGAATATGAAGCATCAGAAATGGAACCTCTAGTAGCAAAACCATTCTCTCCTGAAAATATTTCAGTAGTTAGAGAAGCACCATCTGTGGACCTAGACAAATCCTACATTGGTTCTTGTACTGGTGCAAAATATGAAGACTTGGAAGCAGCAGCAAAAATTCTCAAAGGAAAAACCGTGAAGATTAGAACAGAAGTTTTACCTGCATCTATCTCAATTTATAAACGCGCAATGGAAAACGGATTACTTTCGATTTTCTTGGATGCTGGTGTTACTGTAGGACCACCAACATGTGGTGCTTGTTGCGGTGCACACATGGGTGTGTTGGCAAAAAATGAAATCTGCATTAGTACCACAAACAGAAACTTCCCTGGAAGAATGGGTCATGTAGAGTCAGAGACCTATCTCTCTTCGCCAATGGTTGCCGCAGCATCTGCAATAACTGGAAAAATCACTGATCCGAGGGACTTGTAATGAAAGGTAATGTCATAAAATACGAAAGAGACAACATCGATACTGATGTAATCATTCCTGGTCAATATCTCAAAGTTCATGATTATGCTGAACTTGCTACTCATGCTATGGAAGGACTGGATCCTGACTTTCATTCCAAAGTAAAGGAAGGCGATTTCATTCTATCTGGAAAGAATTTTGGTTGCGGTTCATCACGTGAACATGCTCCTATCGCATTGTCTCACTCTGGAATCAAGGCCGTACTAGCTTTATCTTTTGCCCGAATCTTTTACAGAAATTCTGTTGACGGTGCATTCTTACTACCAATTGAAATTGAAGAAGATGCATACAATGGAATATCCGAAGGTGATGAGATTGACATTGATGTTAGCAAAAATGAAATCAAGAATCTAACAAAAAATAAGACATACAAAATGAAACCATTCTCGGAAATTATTGGAAAAATAATTGAAGCCGGCGGTCTTTTCAATTACAAACCATAGGATTCAAAATGGGAAAAACACTTTTTGAAAAAATCTGGGATGCACATGTTGTAGTCGGAAAAGAATCTGGTCCATCTTTAATCTACATTGACAGACATTTGGTACATGAGGTAACCTCTCCACAAGCATTTGATGGTCTTAGAATGAACAACAGAAAGGTTCGAAGACCAGATCTCACAATTGCAACAATGGATCACAACGTCCCCACTACTGATAGGGGACTACCAATTTTGGATCAAACATCTTCAATACAGATTCAAACATTAGAAAAAAACTGCCAAGATTTTGGAATCAAATTATTTGATATCAATAGTCCTAACCAGGGCATAGTTCACGTAATTGGTCCTCAACTTGGAATTACCTTGCCCGGTTCAACTATTGTTTGCGGTGATAGTCATACCTCTACCCATGGTGCATTTGGGGCTCTGGCATTTGGAATAGGAACAAGCGAGGTTGAACATGTCTTAGCATCTCAAACTCTGTGGCTTGAAAAACCAAAACCATTTGAAATTAGGGTTGAAGGAAAAAGAAAGAACCCTCATGCAGTTACTGCAAAAGACATTGTACTCTCAATCATCAAACACATTGGAACTGGTGGTGGGACTGGAACCGTAATTGAATATCGCGGTGAAGGTATAGAGGACCTCTCTATGGAACAGAGAATGACCATATGCAACATGTCTATTGAGGCAGGTGCCCGTGCAGGGTTGATTGCACCTGATGAGAAGACCTATGATTATCTAAGAGGAAGACAATACACTCCAAAAAACTATGAATCTCTAGTTGAATACTGGAGAGAAAATCTAAAGACCGACGATGATGCAAAATTTGAAAAGCAATTCACATTACACATTGATGACATTGCTCCTCAAGTTAGCTGGGGTACAAATCCTGGTATGACATGTGATGTCACTGAAACCGTTCCAACACCTGATGAGTTTTCAAAAGGTGATCCTAACCAAAAGAAAGGTGCAGAAAAAGCACTTGACTATATGGACCTAAAATCCGGAACTCCTATTGAAGAAATCAAAATTGATAGAGTTTTCATTGGTTCCTGTACAAATGCCAGACTTGAAGATCTAATTGAAGCATCCAAAGTTATCAAAGGACAAAAAGTTTCACCAGATGTTCGTGCAATGGTTGTACCTGGTTCACAAATGGTAAAAAAACAAGCAGAGGAAATGGGTCTTGATAAAATTTTCACTGATGCAAATTTTGAATGGAGAGAAGCAGGATGTAGCATGTGTCTTGGAATGAATCCTGATATTTTATCACCTGGTGAGAGATGCGCAAGTACTTCAAACAGAAACTTTGAAGGAAGACAGGGTGCAGGAGGAAGAACTCATCTAGTTAGTCCTGTAATGGCCGCGGCTGCTGCAATTAATGGACATTTTGTTGATGTAAGGAAGATGGATTTGAGTTAGTATGGAACCATTTAAGAAAACTACTAGCATCATAACACCGCTTGACAAAGTTAATGTGGACACTGACCAAATTGTTCCAAAACAATTTCTAAAACTGGTACAAAAGTCAGGGTTTGGAAAGTTCCTATTCTTTAACTGGAGATATGATGAAAATGAAAATCCAAAATCTGATTTTGTACTAAATGACTCCAAGTATGATGATTCACAAATCCTGGTTGCAGGTGACAATTTTGGTTGTGGCTCTAGCCGAGAACATGCAGTATGGGCACTCCAGGACTATGGGTTTTCAGTGATTATTGCTCCTTCCTTTGCTGACATCTTCTTTAGTAACTGCTTCAAAAATGGAATTTTGCCAATCTCTTTGGACCAAAAAATTGTAGAGAGACTTCAACAAGAATCAGAACCCATTGAAGTTGATCTGGAAAATCAAATCATCAAAACCTCTTCTGAAGATATACCCTTTGAGATTGACTCTCACAAAAAGAAAATTCTCTTAGAAGGACTGGATGATATCGCTCAAACCTATCAATTCGAAGATAAAATTTCTGAATTTGAAAAACAGTCTATAATCCCATCTGTTTTATGATATTTTTTACAGTCTTTTGATTTCTTTCCAAGTATGAAGGAGATTCTGCATCTATCCATTCATTATTTCCAATGTCAAAAGCACTAATCTTTCCCTCTGTTGATAACTGCTGTAAAATATCAAAAGATAGATTGATCTCTTTTTGCTTCTTCTTTGCCTTTATTCTTTGAATGATTTCTTTTCCTAGCATGTAGATTCCCAAACATTCTGATAATTGTAATTCCATTATGGGCTTTTCTTTGAATTCTTTGATAATCCCGTCTTCCACTTTTGCAAATCCAGTTTCTTCTTTTCTCTTTGTTCTAGTTGCAATACATGCAAAACTTTTCTTTTTTGTAAACGTCTCTTTCATCTTTCTGAGATCTATGGCACACAAATTATCTACAAACCACAAAACAAATTCCGATTCACCTTTGAGTTTCTTTTCAATGTGTAGTAAGTCTCCTCCCGTTCCACTTTGTGAATCTTGAACAAAAGATATGTTTTTTTGATTTCCGTAATAGTTCTTGATTTGTCCTCCTAACCCATTAAAATCTGAAATAATGATGATTTCTTTAATGAAATTGAATTTCTGCAGATATTTGATGACATAATCTATGACTGGCTTTCCGTCAATTGGAGTCATTGCTTTTGGAAAGAATTCTGTATATGGCTTGCCTCGTGTACCTTTGCCACCAGCTAAAATTATTGCCTTCACAGTCTAACGGTATGATTTTTGCTTTCTTCTTCTTGCGCCAGGTCCGCCGAACTTCTTTGGTTCTTTTCGTCTGGCATCACCGCTGATTAGATACTTGTCATAATCTGTGATTCTTTTTCTAAGGTCTTCTCTGGTTGATTTTGGGAATGGATGATCTTTTGGATCTTTCTTTGACTTGGTCCATCCTGTTAGTGCTCTAGAGATTGCAGTTGCAACAGCACTTGCTTGTCCCATGAAACCTCCTCCTCTTACCCTTACAGAGATATCGATTTTGTCTCTCAAATCACCAGTAATTTCGAGTGGTGCTAAAATTACTTCACGTGCCGTTTCTTGCGGAATCATTTCAACTGGTACGTTGTTAATTCTAACTTTACCTTGCCCTTTAGTAATGTAAACATGTGCACTAGATGTCTTTCTAGTTGCAAAATAGATTTCAGTTTTTGGCGTTGTCATTCAGTCCACCCTATTACTCTGCACAATTCTCCCATTGTGGTATAATTTGATGCAGATTTTTTAATTTTTGCTTTTTCAAACTGAATCTTCTCAAATGATTTTAATTCTTTTGGAGAACCAATGTATGCTCTCAATCTCTTAATTGACTCTTTACCTGATGGTTTTCTATCGTGTGGAAGCATTTGACGAATCATTTTTGAAATGATTGTATCTGGTCTTCTATAGTGTACAGGTCCGTGTTTTGGATTGATGATGCTGTTAATCTCTAAAAATTCTCTATATTCTTTAATTAGATTTGTTCTTGTTCCACTGTACATTATTTTCTCACAGTTTACAATTGAAACCCTGTGTCCTTGTTTTAGTAATTTTGCAACATTTGATGAGAGTCTACCTGCAATGTGATCAGTTGCATCAACTACTATTGGTCTGTCAGTTCTGACAACTATTTCTTGACTAGCCAAGTAACACGACTCCTTTTCCGGTTGGGTTTTGCTCTATTAATTCTGAAAAAGTGATTATTTTTCCACCGTTTTCAAGAACTTTGGTTGCTGCTGAATTTGAAATTGAAAATGAACATAATGTGATTTTGTGAGGTACATTGCCTGTTCCCAGAATCTTGCCTGGAAAAACAACAGTATCGTTTTCTTTTGTTAATTTGGCGATTTTATTCAAGTTAATGTCTCTTCTAGCAATAGATGGCTTTAATGCATATTCTGCTAGTTTTGCCCAAATTGGAGCATCATTTTTTGTTGATGCTGACTTGAGATCTTTTGCCATGCGAATAACTACTTGACTAGTCATGTGAATAATGCGGTTTAAAACCCAAATATAACGTATATGCTTCTTATTCGCTAATTTGGTTGATTGTGTCTTTAAATTCGACCAATCTATTACCTACTTCCTCTACTCCTGATAAAATGATCTGTTCAGGATTGAGTGCACCTGTTGATTCTACAGTTAGAATTCTTTCATCTTCCTTGTCTGTTTCAGTCAGCATTGAGATATTTGCAGAATTCCACTTTGCGTGCTCTGTTCCACGACCGAGTCTGGCATAGCACTCAACTTTGATTCTTTGTCCAGGGGCAAGTTCTACAATAGGAATTTTATCTGAAATTGGAGTGATCGAGTCATCTTCAGAAGATAGTTCATTTGAAAGAACTGTCCTTGTGACATCTGAATCACCTGAATCTAAAACTAACATTACTTTACAATTTGAACACCCCGTCTCACTTTGACAATCACATTTTGATGGCTCATTGAATCTACTCAAGTCTGTTTTGAGTGGAATTAGACCTAATCTATGTGCCAACCCCTCATCTGGTAACACTGATGAATTTTCTATGATATCCACCGTATCAATTGCAAAGACTGGGACTCCGTTAAGACATACACGTCTCAGGGCATTGGCGTATTGCAATGGTACACCCTTTAGCTTTAAAGCTATTTTTTGATTATCTTTGCTAATTACTTCTAAGGATGACAAATCTTGAAGAAAATCTTCAAAGTCCACATAAAAATCTAGCTAGTTTTGGATATGAAGCGCTAATCAGTATCCGAATGAAAACGAATCATTTCTTTGGCAACTTGATAATGAATCTAGTAGGATGAGTCTTGGCATGAATCTCTCCTCCGTGCCTTTCAATGATCTGCTTACAGCTAATTAAACCCAATCCAGTTCCCTCTTGTTTTGTTGTATAGAGAAATTCAAAAATTTGCTCCACTTGAGAATCCTCTAAAAAGTCTGCAGTCCTCAAAAACAATTCCTAGAAAATCTTTATCATCACTAACTGTAATTAGGATTTCTCCTTCCTTCTTATTTATTGCCTGAATTGCATTTATGATCAAATTCTTAAACACAACTTCAAGTTGATATGAATCAGCTAAAATACAGTGATCTTGGCCAGTCACATTCACTATGATATTTTTAGGAATTTTAACTTCTTTTATGGAATTGGAAATACATTCCTTTACACTAGTCTCTTTTCTCTCCATTGGTACATCTCTAATGAAATCCAAAACATTGTCTACTTGATGAGAAATCCTGTTCACATTTTTTTGAATGATATCTAATTTCTTAGAACTTGTTTCGTCATCCTTGACGTTTTTGTATTCTCTTAGTAGGTTCGCACTCATCAGAATGTTTGATAAAGGATTTCTAATATCGTGAGCTAATCTGCCTGTAAGTTCTCCTACCAACTCCAATTTCTCTTTTTTAAGAATTTTATTCGATAGTTGAATATTTTTTGTGATCAAAAAGGTAACAACCATAAACACAATACTCATTCCATAACTAAGTAATCCTATCCACGCTACTTCAAAATGTCCAGTTCGTTCTGAATCTCCTTCAAAAGTTAATATCAAATTTCTATTTGCAACGGAAATAGTTTTCATTTCATAAAATTTTTTTTCTCCTTGCAACGGTTGCAAATCTAATGAATCAAAAAAAAAAACATTCTCTGCCATTTTCTCACCATCGTAGATTTGGAAATGTATGTGACTTAGATGTTCCAAATTTTCTAAATCTAAAATTCCTTCAACAAAGTCATTCATTCTAAACACATATGAGTTAAATCCAAAAAGTTCACCATACTCACTAGTGGCATTATCGGATTTGTACAAAGGCACAAGCATCAGAAAACCATTCTGAATGTCTTCATCCTTCTCTTGAACTAGTATGATTTTTCTAGAGATTGTTGGGTCTTTTGTCTGCATCGACTTTTCTGTTGCTTCTTGTCTTATCTTTTCAGAAGAAATATCGTATCCTATGGCACGTTGGTTTCTGTCATTCATGGGATGCAAAAAAATCACTGGAAAATACTCTGATCTTTCTCCTTTTGGGTAGATCCTAAAATCTAATCCTCTCTCTTTCCATTCTTGATTGATTTCATTTTTTCTAATTTCATCTCTAACATACTCGTTGAATCCGACTCCTTGAATTTCTGGAAATCTCTATTCCAATCTCTGCGAATCAAAAAATCTCTTAAACTCTCCTTCTTCAACTTTTTCAGAACTTTCAAAGAATCCCTTAAAACCAAGCAATACCTGCGTATGTATTTCAAATTTGTCTTGAATTTTGACAGCAACAATGTTTGTAAAATCTCGAAATCTCTCTTGTTCTATTTATTCTGCTTCACTAATAGCAAGTTCAATAATTACTGTCGATACTAACAAAGAAATCCCTAAAACTAACCATGGAATCTTATCAATTTTCATTGTTCCTCAACTTGACTTTGGCTTGTTTTTTATTAACTTTGAAAAACATTCACTTTCTTTCATGATTATTTTAGGTTGAGATAAATACCAATATTCTATACATATTCTAGAAATGGCCGATGTAACAGTTGCGAGATTCTCTTTTGAAGGAGAGAAATTTGAGATATTGGTAAAACCGGATCCCGCACTAGAGTACAAGATGGGAAAGAAAAAAGATATTTCAGCAATTTTGGTTTCAGATGAAATCTATACTGATTCTGGAAAAGGCACAAAACCATCAACTGAGAAATTACTCAAAGCTTTCAAGACCGAAGACCAAACAGAGATTGCCCAAATAATTATGCAAAAAGGTGATCTTAATCTTACAACTGATCAAAGACGAAAAATGATTGAAGATAAGAAAAAACAGATTGTGGCATACATTGCAAAGACCTATGTCGATCCTAAAACTCACTTGCCTCATCCACCTTTGAGAGTTGAGCAAGCAATGAAAGATGGACGAGTTTCAGTTGATCCTCAAAAAAGTGTCGATGAACAAGTTAAAGATATTGTAGAAAAACTTCGTTCAATAATTGCTCTAAAATCAGAAAATCTACAATTGGAGATTCTTGTCCCCGCACAATATGCTTCACAGTCATATGCTGTTCTCAAGTCAGTAGGTTCTCTGAAAAAAGAAGAATGGCAAAATAACGGTTCTCTAAAAGCAATACTTGAAATACCCGCTGGAGCAAGGCCAAACGTGATAGACAAATTAGGTTCTATAACCAAGGGTTCTGCATCAGTGGAGGTAATTCATTAATGGCAGACAAGAGAAAATATGTAATTCCTGGAGATGTAATAACTACAGGACCTTTTAGACCTGAACAAAATGTAATTTTAGATGGAAATAAAATAATTTCAACCACCATTGGTATTTCAGAAATTTATGATGACTCTGTTCGTGTAATCCCACTTACCGGAAAATACATTCCAAAAATTAATGACCTTGTCATTGGCAAAGTGAATTCTCACACTTCTCTATCGTGGGAATTGGACATCAATTCATGTTATGTTGGATTTTTACCAGCCCAAGACGTCTTTGGACGTGACTTTTCTGCTCATGCAGATGAACTTTCTACTAAACTCCGAACAGGAGACCTTGTCGCTGCAAGAATTGCTAACTTTGACAGAACCAGAGATCCCCTAGTAACTATCGCTGATAGAGACTTGGGAAAGATTGACTCTGGCGACTTGATGCAAATTTCTCCAAGCAAGGTACCACGCCTAATTGGCAAGAAAGGTAGTATGATTCAGATGATTGAAGAGGCTACTGATGCTGCCGTTACAATTGGCCAAAATGGCTGGGTTGTGGTCTCATGCGAATCCCCAGAGGGATTATTAAAGGCTAAAAAAGCAATTCAAATGGTTAATGAGCAAGCACATGTTGCAAATTTGACTGATCAAGTGAAAGAAATGTTAGATAAAAAAGGTGAATCATAATGGGCGGAAGAGAAGCAACTATGGTCCTAATGGACGAAAATGGAAAACGTTGCGATGGACGTACAGTTGATGAACCACGTCGTATTATGATTAAAGCTGGTGGACTCAAAAACGCTGATGGTTCATCCTATATTGAATTTGGAGATAACAAAATTCTAGTTGGAGTATTTGGTCCAAGAGATGTTCATCCAAAACACATGTCTAATACTGACACTGGTATTTTGAGAGTTAGATATCACATGGAACCCTTCTCTGTTGGTGAGAGAAAGAATCCTGCTCCATCAAGAAGAGAGATTGAAATTTCCAAAGTTATCAAAGAAGCATTAGAGCCAGCAGTTATGTTAGAAAAATTCCCACGTACTGCTGTTGATGTATTTATCGAAGTTCTACAAGCAGACGGTGGAACTAGATGTGCAGCACTTACTGCAGCTTCTGTTGCTTTAGCTGATGCAGGAATTCCAATGAGGGACATGGTTGCAGCAATTGCCGCTGGCAAAGTCGCAGATACTGTAATTCTTGATGTCAACAATGAAGAAGACCAAGCAGGTCAAGCAGACATGCCAATTGGTTACATGCCAAATCTTGAAAAAATTACATTATTACAATTAGACGGTGTATTGACTCCTGAAGAATACAAGAAATGTATTCAAGTTGGAGTCGATGGTTGCAAATTAGTTTATGAATTACAAAAGAAAGCACTCAATGACAAATACTTTGGAAACAAGGGAGATTAGAAATGACATCAAGCACAGTTATAGATGAACTAAAGAAAAATCAAATTCTTGAATTACTAGAACAAGGAAAAAGAGTTGATGGAAGAGCTCTTGATGAAGCAAGAGAAATTTCTATTGAAACTAATGCAATTCCAAAAGCAAATGGCTCTGCTAGAGTTCGATTAGGTGACACTGAAGTCGTTTGTGGTGTTAAAATCCAACCTGACAGACCTTTCCCAGACACCGGTGACAAAGGACTATTCATTTGTACTGCTGAACTATTACCTTTATCACACCCTACAGTCGAAACTGGACCTCCTGGACCTGAAGTAATTGAATTAGCCAGAGTCGTAGATAGAGGAATTAGAGAAAGTCACATGATTGACGTTTCCCAATTGGTAATAGAAAAAGACAAATCAGTAATTGGTGTTTTTGCAGACAATGTCGTTGTTGATTATGATGGTAATCTCTTTGATGCATGTTCATACGCTGCAACAGCCGCATTGCTTTCTTCAAAAAGTCCAAAATGGAATTGGGTAGATGATGCACCAGCACTCGTTGAAGGTGAGGAAGTCAGTGTTCCAATCACTACAATCCCAGTATCTGTAACTATGGGCAAAATTGGAAAACACATCATTGTTGATCCTAACGGTGATGAATGGGCAAGTATGGATGCAAGAATTACAATTACAACTGATTCTAATGGAAACATCTGTGCTTTACAAAAAGGCGGAGATGATGGATTCACACTAGATGAAATTGTCCAATGTGGAGAAATATCTGTCAGAGTAGGCACAAAAATAAGAGAAAAATTAAAAGCAGCTCAACAAGGAGGTCAATAAAATGGCAAAGGGTAAGAAATCTCTAAAAGGTCTTGGGGCAAGATACGGAATTAAAATTAGAAAACAATACACCAAAGTTCATCTTCAATTAAAAGAAAAACGAGCATGTCCTGAATGTGGTTCTAAAACATTTGGTAGAGATGCAGTAGGAATTTGGTCTTGTAAAAAATGCAGCTTCAAAATAGCTGGAACCGCATATGACGTTAAAGTTTAGTGCAAAAATTACAGTTGATGCAAAAGACAAAACAAAAGCAATTTTTGATTCAGTTAATACTGACAATGAATTTTATCCGGAGAATCCCGTAAAGACCGAAATCAAACTAGACAAAAAAATGGTAATTTCTGTAGAGTCTGATCATCTTCCTCATATGCGAGCAAATCTCAACTCTACTCTAAGATTGATTCAAGCAAGTTATGATACCATAGAATCGGTAAAGATATAATGAAACAAAAGTTGTGATAATTTATGTCAGCAGGACAAATGCCTCCATGGCTTCAAGAACAATTAATGAAACTACAACAGTCTCAACAAAACCTACAGTCCATCATGACTCAAAAACAACATCTAGAGATGGAAAAGGCCGAAACTGAAAAAGCACTTGAAGAACTAAAGAAAGTGGGAGATGCTGATGCAGTTTACAAACAAGCAGGAACCGTCTTACTAAAATCAACAAAAAAAGATTTGATTGATGAACTCGAAGAAAAACAAGAATTGGCAAAAACACGTGCAACCGTTCTAGAAAAACAAGAGACTCGTGTTAAAGAGGCACTCAAAGAACAAGAAACAAAGATTACAGAAATGATGAAGGGTGGTTCTCCAGATGCACCAAAATCAGAAGATAATCCTAGAAAATAATTCAAAAACTATTTTCATACAAGATATTAACAAATCATTTCAAAGATATTTGTGAAATTAGAAAATCTTCGAATTATTGTTGATGAGAGAGAACGCAAAAGTGGAATCCCTGAACTTCTAAAATCCGTAGGTCTTAATCTGGAGATGAAGACTCTTCCAATTGGCGATTACATCGTAGCTCCTGAGACTGTTGTTGAGCGAAAAAGCATTCGTGATTTGATGGCATCTGTTTTTGATGGTAGGTTGTTTGATCAATGTACTAGACTAAAAGAGCACTTTGAAAACCCTATTGTTTTGATGGAAGGAAATGTTGATGAAATTGAAGAAATCACCGAAAATCCTTTGATATTTTATGGTGCAATTTCTACTGTTGTTCTTGATTTTAAAATACCTGTAATACCCACTCCCAGCGCAACACATACTGCAAAACTGTTGGTATCGATGTGTTCTAGAAAAGACGCTCCCAAAGGACCCTATCTCAAAAAAATAAAAAAATCATCTGATTTGGAACGTCAACAACTATCTGTTCTTTGCAGTCTTCCTGGTGTGGGTGAAAAATTTGCAATTCGTATGCTTGAAAAATTTGGAACTCCTTTGAAGGTTTTTGCAGCAACAACTTCAGAGCTTGCAAAAGTTGAAGGTCTAGGGGAAGCAAGAGCTAAGAAGATAAAAAAAACTCTAGACTCCAAAAGCAAGTATCTCAAAAAAACAAATCAAAAAACTCTTCATGATTCCTAGTCAAACAGAATTTCAATTCTTTGAAAACAAATTTTTACAAATCAGAATGGTATATACAAAATTAGAGCAAGAAAACATTTGATGTCAGAAACGATTGAATCACTAGTTAATTATGGACAAACGTTGATGAATCTAGGAAATCCAAAAGATGCTTTAGTAATCTATAATAAAATTCTTGAACAAGATCCTGATCACATAATTGCACTTATGAAATCTGGTCACATCTTGGGACAACTAGCAAGATATGATCAAGCAATTATCCAATACAACAAAGTGCTTTCTTTAGAAAATAATCTCCTTGCCTTGCTTAACAAGGGGTTGGCCCACCATTATCTGGGTGAATTGGAAACTGCTTTGGATTGTTATGATAAAGTTTTGAAAGAAAAACCAAATAACCCTACCACACTTTACAACAAGGCATCATCTTTGATTAAATCTGGAAAAATTCAAGAGGGAATCAAAATTTTGTCAGAGGTAATCAAGTTGGATTTTTCATTTAAGGAAAAAGCAAAGTATGATGTTGAATTTGAAAACATTCGAAAACTCAATGAATTCAAACAAATCACAGTTTGATTATGATTGTAATTCCAGAGTTAATCTTTGAGCAATTTTCTTTTTAGCGGAGTACCACAGATTGGACATTCATTTCCACTTGAATGGTTGGTTCTACATCCAGGGCAATAATGAACCCACTTTCCAACATCTTTGATTCCCTGAGTCATAATTGGTGAAATTTTCAAGCCTAGATTTCTTGCAACATTTGAAATAGCAAAATCATCACTAATTATCTCTCCTTGAAGTTCAATGCACAATGCAATTACTGACAAATCTTGCTTTGATAATTGCTGATAATCCCCCGTATTCTTTGCAGCATCTACTGCAGCCTTTGTTGATTCTGCATCAGGCTCTCTAATCTTTAGTCTGTTTGTCTCAAGTAGCGTTCCTAATGCATCATGATTTTTCTTAATGTGTTTGATTTCATCATAGACTTGTGATGTTGTATAGCAATCATTGGATGATCTAAAAGGAACACCTGCATAAAACGCACTAGCATCTAAAATTCTAAAATCCAAGCTTACTCATTTGTCTTAATCCACGTTTTTTCAATCTGATAAATACTGCAGGTTTACTGTATTTCTTAATAATTATTGGTTCCTCAAACCCTGCAGTTTTTACAACTTGTGCATCCATTACAATGTTGCAATCATGAGAACTGATAATCTCAATCTTTTCATCTGGAACTACAATTGACGCAAGTCTATACACTGGAGCCACTGGAGTAATTATCAACACATCTAAACTCTCATGCAAAATTGGTCCGCCCAATGAATAAGAGTGACCCGTAGAACCACTTGGAGTTGCGACAATCACTCCATCCATCTTTTGTTTAACTGTGTCATTCTGGAATTTAATTTCAATTTCTGCAGTTTTTGTTAAATTTGCTCTGTTAATCAAAATCTCATTTAGTGCTGGTGGGAATTCCTTTCCTCCACAGGATGCAACTACTCTGGTTCTCTTATCTAAGAAAAATTTGTCCTTTTGAATTTCGGTTAATGCTTCATCAATCTCTTCAATTGTAATTTCAGCTAAAATTCCTCTGTTCCCCCCCACGTTTATTGTCAAAATTGGTGTTTCATTATCTAAATTTCTAAAAACCCTAAGCGTTGTTCCATCTCCACCTAAAGTAACAATCAGATCCAGCTTTACTTTTTTTAATTCCTCCAATGTCTCAATCTGCTTTGCACCTTCAACCTGAATTGGTGAAATTGTGTATACCTTGGATTTTCTAGCAAGTAATTTTTTTGCAACATCCGTTGCGGCTTTTTCAGAATCCTTGTTTCCTACCTTGCTTACTACTGCAACATTTTGAAGTTTCAACCAGTTTTCTAGAAATATCATTTATTTAAAAATGATATTTTTTGGAAAAACAATTAAGTATCAAAGCGGTTTCGACTAATACATGAGTTACGCACATCCAGAAGTATTAGTTGATACAGAATGGGTTTCACAAAATCCCCCAAATGAAAGTAGAAAATTAGTTGAAGTCGATTATGATCCAGTGAATGGATATCAGAAAGGTCACATTAACGGTGCCAGTCTAATCTGGTGGAAACGTGACATCAATGATCCAGTTACAAGAGACATCATCTCCAAAAAACAATTTGAAAAGTTGATGGCTAAAAATGGAATCACCAAAGATGATGAAGTAATTCTTTATGGTGACTTTAACAATTGGTTTGCAGCATTTGTTTTCTGGGTTTTCAAAATCTATGGACATGAAAATCTAAAGATCATGAATGGTGGCAGAAAAAAATGGGAATTAGAAAATAGAACTTATACCACTGATGAACCACAATTTGCTTCAGTTACGTATCAAGCACAACCTCCAGATGAAGGATTACGTGCATATCTATTTGATGTGAGCCGTGCACTTGGAAAAGAAGACACAGTAATGGTTGATGTAAGATCTCCTGCAGAATTTTCCGGAGAAATAACTGCACCACCAGAGTATCCAATGGAACATGCACAAAGAGGTGGACACATTCCTCATGCAAACAACATTCCATGGGCAACTGCAGTCAATGACGCTGATGGAACTTTCAAAACAGTTGAAGAACTAAAACAAAATTACGAGCCAAAAGGAGTTACACCTGACAAGGATGTAATTTGTTATTGTAGAATTGGAGAACGTTCTTCACACAGCTGGTTTGTTCTAAAGTACCTACTTGGATATCCAAAGGTTCGAAACTATGATGGTTCTTGGACTGAATGGGGAAACATGATAGGAAACCCAGTGGAAAAATAAATTGCTACTAGATCTCCCTGTTTTAAAGAAGGGATCTTTTTATTTTATCAAAGATTCTGAAACCGATCTTGTCATGGAAGACAAAACTAAGAGAGGCCTTACTGTCAAAGAAACATCAATTGATGAAAAACTCAATGTAACTGCCGACAAAGGAATGATCCACGATATGGATGGAATAGGTCATTGGGTTCCAATTAGGTGGTATTTTCCAAAGGATTCCTTCAATCTAGAAGCAGTTACAATCCATGCTGAAGCAATGGAAAAAAAATACACCGAACTTAGGGAACTTACATGTCCCGATGACAACGACTGATAACCTTTTTAAATAAAATCGATTCACAAAATTCAGATGTCCTTACTTCTCAAAGATCGAGTTTGGTCAATGGAAGCCCCAACTGCAAAGCGTGGAGTCTATCCATTACATGGATTCAAACTTGGATTGTATAGATTACCAATTAACCTTGAAGATCCTAATGATATAAAATCAGTTCATGACGGTCTCAAAAAGGCATTTGAGATGGACAAGTATGCAGACAGAGTTTTTGCAACTTACCGTTGGAAAGAACAAAACATGAATGATCCTGATGCAAAAGGATACGAGGAAGTTGAATTATCGGTTACAGTTGAAATTGTCACTGGCGAAGTTGTCGATATCATTTATCAGATTTTCCCAATTGAGAAATTTGGTGACCCAAACTGGGTTAAAGATTATAGAAAGAAAGCTGACCATTTTGCAAAAATGGTTATTGACACTATTTTACGAAACACAATCTTGGCAGACAAGATGATTTCTTATTTTGTAAAGACAGAAAAAATTTCTGAAGTTGCAGCAATTCAAAAACTCGAAGAACTTACTCCACTTGCAAAGATTGTTCTTGGAGCAAAACCAAAACCAGTAGAAGCAACTGAAGAAGCAGAAACAGAAGACGAAGGTGAAATTGAAATTCCAGATGGTGCAAAACCTGGACCAATTGATGTTGAATACAAGCAAAAGATGAAAGCATCTACGCCATACGAAGCACCAGAACACACAATCAAAACTTGGGGTAGAAAAGGTACAGGTAACGGAATCATGGGTGTTTGGGGAGAATTTGTTTCTGTAGATTATGATATTTGTGTTGCAGATGGTGGATGTATTGAAGCCTGTCCAGTTGGTGTCTATGAATGGTTTGACACTCCAGGAAATCCTGCATCTGACAAGAAACCCCTAATGTCAAAAGAACCAGATTGTATCTTCTGTCTTGCATGTGAAGGTGTTTGTCCACCACAAGCTATCAAGATCTTTGAACAAAAATAGTCGTAATCTGTCGCAAGTATAAATAGCGAATAGTGATTTTCAGAGCTAGGGAAAATGTCATTCAACCCTTTCACGCAATTGGTTTTTGATTTGTTCATTCTATCTGCAATTATAATTACTGCATATACTTGCAATTTCTACTATCTTGCATTTCTGTCTAGAAAAAGAAAGGATGCCTTGGAAACTACTGATTGGGGTACTCCTACAGTTACAATACAATTACCGATATACAACGAAAAGTATGTCGCAAAAAGATTAGTTGACTCTGTCTGTAATCTCGATTACCCTCAAGACAAAATGCGAATTATGGTTTTAGATGATTCAGATGATGACACTGTTGAACTTTTGGCAAACACTGTTGATGATTACAAAAAGAAAGGTTTCCAAATTGAACATGTGCGAAGAGGAACTAGAAAAGGGTACAAGGCAGGAGCACTAAAGTATGCAATGGAGTCAACTGACACAGAACTTGTAGCTATCTTTGATGCTGACTTTATCCCTCCAACATGGTTTCTCAAACGTGCAATTCCTCATTTTGCAAAATCAAACATTGGTCTTGTACAATGTAGATGGGGACACGTCAATGAGAATTACTCTGCAATCACTCAAGCACAAGCTCTAAGTCTTGATTTCCATTTTCTAATTGAACAAAAAGCAAAGAGTAACTCCCATCTTTTCATGAACTTTAATGGCACTGCTGGAATCTGGAAACGTGACTGCATTGAAGATGCTGGTGGATGGCATACAGCAACTCTTGTTGAAGACCTCGACTTGAGCTACAGAGCCCAGATGAAAGGATGGAAATGTGTTTTCTTGCCTGACATTGTCGTTGATGCAGAACTCCCAGTACAGATGAATGCTGCAAAAAGACAGCAATTCCGTTGGGCTAAAGGTTCTATCCAATGTGCAATAAAACTACTTACTGACATTGCAATTAAAAGAAAAATTGCAATTGAAGCAAAGATCCAAGCCTTCATTCAACTTACTCGTCACGTTGTTTATCCATTAATGCTAATCCAATTTCTTGCATTGCCAATATTACTTGCAGGACAGGTAAATCTCTACGTGATTAGTTTTCTTCCTGCAATAACTATTGCCACATATCTTGCAATGGGTCCTGGTGCATACATCATGATTATTCAAAGCATGTATCAAAAATCGTGGAAATCTAAAGCAAAGATACTGCCTGCATTACTTATCTACAATGCTGGAATGTCTGTTAACAACACCGTTGCAGTATTTGATGCGATTCTGGGTAAAAAGAATGAGTTTCTAAGAACTCCCAAGTACGGTGTTCTCAAGAAAAAAGATGACTGGAAAGACAATGCATACAATTTACCTTTCTCCCAAGTAACACTTCTTGAAATTTTCTTTGGGGTCTATGGAATGTTGGGAATTTTTATCTCCATCTTCTCAAACAATCCTATCTTTGTTCCAATCATTGCACTCCAAACAATTGGATTCTTTTACATTGCTTATCTGAGCCTCTCTCATACTAGATTTAAAAGAAATAAATCAAGTGTCACCCGCGTAATGACCAAGAAAGAGAAGATGGCAAATAGAGTTTACAAACTTTCCATGGTTGGGATTGTAGGAATAATTGTTTTTGGAGGATTCATGGCAATTTACGGGTACAGTGTAGATATTTACCCTCTAGATAGAATCAGGGGAAATTTGGATGGAATAATTGGTTCGTCTGATCCTGATGCAATTCGTGCTCATCTAATAGCAATTCAAGATGATATGGATGGAATCATGGCAAATGATCTAATTCCAGAGAAAACAAATGCTGATGGTGAACTCATTTCCAAGAACCCTGTATGGATATTTTCTACAGAATCTACAAACTTTGTTCGAATTCAAGATAATTTAGATACAATGCTTGCAAGCGTTGATAAAATTTCCACCGTTCCAAAAGATAGTTCTGCTTACCATACTGGAATGATGGATGTAAGTGATAGGGCCCTTTTAATTAAAACCAACATTATGGATGCAACTCCATACATGTATGTCAGCGTTGCAAATCTTATGTTTACTACAGTTTGGATTGCTGCACTATTGGGAATCTTTGCAGCATTAAAGAGAAAGAAAGAACAACTCAAAGAAGCCGATGAAGTCGGTATCTAAGGAATATTCAGATCTTTTCTAATTTCATCAACAGCTCTAATTCCATAAATGTCTCTGATCTGTGGAACTCTGACTGACTCTCTTAACATGTCTCGACCAATTGCATTGGTCAAAATTGAATACACATCACTGAATCTTATCTCCCATTTGTCTGCACAATCAAGAATCTTACTTACTGCCCACTGTCTTACTTCATGTGGTAGTGGAATTTTCTCTCCAGATTCAATTGAAATTTTATCAAATAGATTTACAATTTCTGCAGTGGATTCTGCCATCTTCTCAAGATCTTTTGCATCACCATATTTTGATTCAGCATTCATTCTGATGTTTGATTGATATTCTGATAACTTTAGCAATGCCATCATCTCTTTTGATGAATCCTCAGAGGATTTGTTAGATACATCTCTGACTGACTGCATCTCATTGAATAACTTCTCAGTCTTTTGATGGAACTCTGCGGATGCAGCATCTTGTCTTTTAATCATATCAGAGGCAGAAGAGATTTTTTCCTCTATGCTGTTTGTTTTATCAAATACATTTTCTTTAAACTCAGCAAAGTCTTTTTGTACTGATTTGAGGCCTTCACCCACAAATGCCGTCGAATCTGCTCTGTGAGCAAGGGCACCTATCTCAGTTTCAATCCTATCTATCTTTCCTGCCAATTCTTTTATTGACTCTAGACTTGCATTATCCACAGAATTTGCCTTTGACGCAATTGTCTCAAATTGCTGTTTTAGGCCGTCAATAACCCCTCCAAGAGAATCAATCTTTGATGCCTTGGTTGAGATGGCATCGATTGTGACTTTGATTGCCTCCAATTCTGAATTGATGTTGGAACTTTCTGATATTCCATCTGTAATTTTTGAGAATTCTTGTTTTAGACTCTCAATAATCTGTGAACCAGTTTCAAGCTTTGCTGTCTTTCCTGAAACCTCCTCAATTGAGTTCTTTAGTTTATCAATTTCAAAACCAATTTCCAAAAATGAATCTGTCTTTCCTGAAACTTTTCTAAGATCATCTCTTACCTCATCTATTCTTTGAGCAATTTTGATAATCATCTGTGAATTATTTCTAATGGAATTCATACTGTCTTCTACTTGTTGCGAAATTTCATGAGGTTTTGATAATTTTTGTTCCTCGGAAATTCTGTTAATCTCCTCTTGCAATTTTGCAGTTTGATTGTTAATCTTAGATACAAGGTCTGATTGAGTTCTTACTTGGTTAAGACCTGCATACAACTTTTGTGTATCGTCTTCAATTATGTTAAGTTGCTTTGATTGTTTTTGAATATGCTCCAAAGCAGAAGTTAAGGAATCAATCATTCCCTTCATCGAAATTAGAACTTTCTGATTCTCTCCGAAAATCTTTGACATTACTTTAATCTCTTTTTGTAATGCCTTGTTGGAATCTGAAACAGATGCAACTTTTTTTAGTAAAATTGATGGACTGGGCTCTCTTTTTACAACTTTTTTAGTTTCTTTTTTTGCTTTAGTACTAGTTTTTTTGTTTCCAATTTTTGTAGCCATATCATTTGGATTAAAAATTTAATGATAAAAAAGTTAGGTCTAAAATAAAAAATGTAAAGAGTTACTTGTTTACAACTTCTGGTTCATGAAGTAACTCGTGAAAGGTCTTTTCAGCTAAACCATTTGCTGTCTCGATGAAACCTCTTGTACAATATTCACATTGAATCATATAGTACGGTATGGTACCGTACTATTAATAAGAAGGTAATGACAACGTAACCAATTATGCAGTCAGATACCCCAGGTCATATCTCTACATCTCATTCAGTTGACCTAATCATCACTCTGCATTTTTACTATAGTTGATTGGCATAAAGAGATTAACATTTACGATTTACTAGCCTCAAAATTTCAATCTCTGAATGACCCTTTTCATTACATTTGATGTTCATTTGATTATCATTTTGTAATTTTTTGAGAGAAATTTTTTCCATCAGTAACTATTTTTAAACAAATTTGTTTACAACTAATATGCAAGATATTCCACTTCAGCTAAATCCTAGTGGAATTCAAAACTCACTAAACAACACAGTTTCCAATTTGATTGAAAAGATTACTCCTGAACTTCCCCATACTACATTTGTAACAGATTTGGCATTTATCATGATTATTGGTGCCGTAGTTACTTTGGCATTTTTCAAAATTAAACAACCCTTGATCATTGGATATCTCTTTGCAGGGATGTTGATTGGACCCTTGTCTCCTTTTTGGTCTTGGGTACTTCCAGAAGGCGGTCCCTCATCCGATGTGTTAGAAGGTGTTGGAATTTTATCTGACATATCTGCATTGAATCTTTTTGCCGAGATTGGCGTGATTTTACTATTGTTTGTTATTGGAATTGAATTTCCTTATGCAAAAATTCGAAGTATTGGAAGAGTTGCTGTAGGTGTTGGAACCATTGGACTGTTCTCTACATTAGGTGTTGTATTTTACACTGCGACAGCTTTAGGTCTTGAATTTATGGATGCCCTATTCATTGCTGCGGCACTATCCATCTCCAGTACTGCAATCATTGTAAAGATTTTAGAAGATATGGGAAGGATCAAAAAGGAATCTTCAATTCTTGTATTGGGAATTTTGATTGTTGAAGACGTTATCGCAGTTATTCTGATTTCTTCACTACAATCTATTGCATTGGTGGGAACCGTTTCAATTGAATCTATAATTGTGGTTGTTTTAGTTGCAACCGGATTAATTGTTGGAACATTTACTGTTGGAACCAAAGTCATTCCTCCACTGATAGATAGAGTGGCAGCCGCAGAACACCGTGAAATTCTATTGCTTAGCGTTCTTGGTGTCTGTTTTGGATATGCCCTATTTGCAAATATTGTGGGATTGTCAGTTGCAATTGGTGCCTTTTTGGCAGGTGTCTTAGTGGCTGAATCAAAATCTGCAGAGGTGGCCAAACTTCTTTCTAGCCCAATCAAGGACATGTTTGTTGCAATATTCTTTATTTCCGTAGGAGCACTGATGGACGTCTCCCAACTTGAAAATTACATATGGATTGCATTAGCATTGATTGCAGTTGCCACTGGAATGAAATTTGGCGGAAACATGATTGGAAATATCATATTCAGACAAAAACGTAGCAAATCACTTCGCTCAGCATTTACTTTGGGTGCTCCCAGGGGTGAATTCTCTATCGTAATCGTAAAGGCGGGTGTTGATATTGGTGCTGTCAGCTCTTTCTTGTTCCCTTTGATAGGTATTATCTCAATCATCACTGCATTTCTATCTCCATTCTTAGTCAAAGCTGGAGACCATGTCGTACACAAATTAGAAAAAGAAAATGTCTGATGAAGTAAAACGAATGCTAGAACAAGTTCACCCTGGAATCACTACATTTGATTTTGAAGGACGAGATACACCCTGCATAATTCTTGACCCAAAAAAGTATGAAAACATTAGAGCCAAAGTTGATGCACAACCATTTTCTGTAAACACAGACCTGAATATTCTTCAAGATGGAATGGGAAATGTCTTTGTTGAAGTTGTACTTACTTTTTCAATTGGAAATGTTTCTGAAAAGTTTCTTGTAAATGCGAAAACTGATTTGAAATTTTTTGAAACTCTTGCAAACACTTCAATGATTGTTCTAAATTCCCCTGAATCTCAGTTTGGGGAAGACAACGTAATTGCAATTCAATTACCACGACCTGAAAAAGCTCATGATGCTCTTGAAATCATAAAATCTGCTCTAATTCCTAGAAATCAATAGATGGTGCAGTTACCGGGATTTGAACCCGGGTCACGTACTTGGCAAGCACGAGTACTAACCAGACTGTACTATAACTGCAACAAACCTAAAGGCTGAATTTGGATATTAAACTGTTTTTAACTATTCTAACGCTGAAAAGTTATGGATGAAGTCATTCTAAAAAAGATAAACGAAAAAATTCAAGAAACCATTTCCAACAAAGATGAAATCAAACAATTGATTTCCCTTTTGTCAACTATCGATAATTCAAAATCTTTTGCTCTGGGAATAATTATCGGAAGAATCTATAATGCATTTTACTATCAATCAAAACGAATTTTGAATAGAGATCCAACAAAATCTGAATTTGAAGAATTTTTAGAATTTATTCAAAACAAGAAATCTGATTTGGAAAATCTATGGTGATAGTTTATTCCAATCTAGGACTTTGATTAATGGTGTTCCTGGAAGTTTTACACATGCACTCTTGAGTGCTTTCTTTGCAGCTGCAAGGTGATTGTCTCCATTAACATAAAGTTCCATGATGCATTGTCCTTCTTGTACTCTTGCACCTAAACTGGTTGCCTTTCCCCATGCTCTTCTCATTCCCTCTGAAATTCTGTCTGCACCTGCAGTTGCAATCTGTTTGTTCTCTCTTAGCATGTTATGTGGGTAAATTCTAAGTCTTGAATAATATCCTGATTCACCAGTTGTCTTTTCTAGTGTTTTGTTAGCAGCCAACCTTGTTGATTCTATTGCCATGTGTCTCAACTGCATTTTCTCATTGATACACAATTGAACACAATATTGGTAAGTTCCTCTTTTACCACCTTGAAATTTTGCGATTTTGATTTGTGGCTTACCTTTGATGTACTTTCTTCTGGTAAATACCTGACCGTTTCCATCTCTGTAATTGGCACCGTGCATGATAATGATAACGCCTGAACGCCCATATTTTAACGGTTAGAAGACATTCGTTCCTATTTTCCAATGCTTATATGGAAATCATTTGGTTTTCTTTTCATCATGGAAGAGACCCTATTGGTAAAAGGCGTGTTGATTTCAGATCAAGCCTGTATTTCGGAGAAAAACATGATTCATGAACTTGAACTCAAAGGCTATGGTGAAATTGAGAGAGAAAAATTGTTTCTCAAACAATTTGAAACCCTCTATCTTCTTTACACTAACAAACTGATCCTCAGAAAAGGAAAAAAACAAATCGATTTTGATTTCTTCATGAATACTTGTCAGATGACTGATCCTGAAATTCTTACTAAATTTTTGATATACCGTGATCTTAGAAACAGAGGCTATGTTGTAAAAGATGGATTTGGATTTGGTTCTGATTTTAGAGTTTATGAAAGGGGCCATTTTGGTGAAAAAGGCGCAAAATTTCTCATATTTGGTCTCAATGAAGGGCAGCAAGAAAAGATGGGGAATCTGCAAAAAAAGATTCAAGAAATCACTCAGATGGGAAAGGAACCAATTATTGCAGTTATTGAACGTCGCGGTGAAGTAATTTATTACAAAATTAACAAAATGAACTTTTATGAAAATAAAGCAAGATTGGAAGAATCATTTAATCTTTGAAAATCCAGTCTGAAGAATATTTTAACAGATTTGTTTCTTCTGCATACATGAAATCATAAACTTCCAGATGTTTTGTTTTGTTCTCCCAAAGCTCCTCAAAGTCCTTTGTCTTTCTTTCAACTCGTGATCTGTCATTCCATGAAGTAAACACATCAACTGACTCAAAGTCTCTTGTCTGTGTAGAAAATGATTCCTTTGACGTACCAGTAAATGCAACTGCATCATCTTTGTCATCTCTGAAAACCCCTATTCTCTCTGAAAATGAATCTGCCACTTGCTCAGAATTTGGAATTGCAATCTTTAACTCGATTTGTCCTTTATTGACAATGTTCTGCAATTTCTGAATCTTGGAATCTTTGATGAACTTTCCCTCAAATGATTTTGTGTATTTTTCAGAGAAGAGTTTTGTAAACAAGTTAAGATCCTCTGTTTTGAATCTGTGACCTGTAACCATTCTCAGCTTTGCCTTACCAATTGCAAAATTGTCAAAGGCTAAAGCAATTGTGGCCAAAGTCTGAATTGATAAAAAGTCAACACATCTGTCATACTCTATGCAATGACTAAGACATGGAAAGAAGAATTCTGCTACTATGTCATCTTTGTCCGAACGATATTCTTCCTTCAGATCTAAGTCTCTTAATCCCACCAGTATCCACAAATGAATTTGTTATTTAAAGAATCAATTTTTGAAAAATCAAAGTGCTCCCACCGGGATTTGAACCCGGGTCACAGCCTTGAGAGGGCTGTATGCTTAACCGGACTACACTATGGGAGCTTAATCCAAAAAACCCAAGTCTCAATTTAAAGGAAAGGTTTTGACTTTACATGAATTTGTTAAACTTTGTGAGTTTGGTCATTTATAGAAAATATTGTAGATGATTTCACATGGATTTCCAAACAATTCCAGATAAACTTGGTTTATCTGATTTTCCTATTGCCTTGGGTGGTTGTAAAGTATATGAAAATTCCTTTGATTCTTGCGGATATGATGTTGTAATCTTTGATGATAAGGATACCCCAAACGAAATCAAATCTCTTGATGGAGATGTTTTTGTTGTTCATCATGGAACCTTTTCTGAAACAAATTCCAAGAAACTATTGCAGTACGCCGATCTTCAAATTCTCAAAGATGATTCTTGGGAACTACGTATGTTTCTATCAAAAATCAAAGAAAAACAGAAATCACTGTTTTCAGATTTTGCAAAAAATTCTTTGATAGAATCATTGTTTTGTTGCCAAAAGACAAAAGAGTCCATAAAAAACTCTGATGATTTTGCCTCCTGTTGGCAAAAGTGTGCTGCATTTTATTTGGCAGATGCAATTGTTTCTCTTAACAATAAAAGATTGGGTCCAACACATATTCTTGAATCATTAAGGAAATTTCCAAAAAACTCCATAAACGAGCATATCTCTATAGTTACTCAGACAGTAGGTATAGAGAGGGCGACTCTAGTCTTACTTGAAAGAATGGTAAAATCAACAATTGGTTTTTCTGATATGATTGAAAAGAACAACCATTCCCAAATAATCCAGCAAAAACATGACTATTTTATTAAAAACTCGATGATTTCTGATTGCTATTTTTACCTGGGATATATCAACAAGGAGAATTTCATCAAAATCAAAAATACTCTGAACCGGAATCATGATCTTATCCACGTACTAAAAACTGCATTTGACATTGAGGCTGACTCTAATGTTTTATTACAACAGGCTGATCTTATTCAAAACTCTTGCAATACCTTACTTACTGCCGACTTTGAATGAAGTTTTACGTCTATCCGCTAACCTTTTAAAATAAGTAAGAATATGACTTGTCATGACAGATCAAGCATGTGGATGCGAAGCTGATAGCGGCGATCCAGAATATGCATGTGATTGTGCAATGCAAGGTCACTGCATCTGTAGCGCAGATTGCCAATGCAATACTGACGTTTGTAAAGAAGCTACTAAAGACATGTAATTGGATTATTCCAATTTTTTCTTTTATTTTTAAAATTAATCTTCGTCGTCTTCGAATCCCCAGGATTTGACCAATTCTTTTTGGAATTTGTCATTTTGTTTTGAATCTAGGGCATATCCGCAATTCTTGTGTGTCGGTACAACATTCATTCCATCTAACTTGAATTCAACTTCGTACAAGTGTACTTTTGAACAATCACACATGTCTATTCATTCTCAGAATTTTCCTCTATATTTGCTTATTTGAAGCAAGTTGAATAAGGTTTAACTATCTCTCATGACAATTTTTTTTAGATTTGAATAAACTGCTTATCCTTCCAATTCTCGCAACTCTGATTTTGGGAATGATGATGATCCCATCTGCATTTGCACAATTTCAATCTGGAGGTGTGGATAAACCCGGAACATGGTATGTGGGTGAGGGTCTGAAACAAGGTGATTATTTTTCATATGATATGTGTCATGTTGATTACAAAGAATGTGCTCAATTTGGTCTTGATATGTGGATTAAAGGAGACAAACAAGTTGGTAGTGAAACCAAATGGTTAGCTGAAGTTGTAGTGTATGATGGTAACAAGGTAATCGTTGGAGAAATGGAGTTGGGAAAGATTGCCCCTGAACCAACTGGAGGAAGTCAAGAACTAGGTGTCTATAGAGGTGCATTCAAGTCTTCAGTTGCATGGTTGTCTGCATTTGCTACAGCTGATTCTGATTCAGGCGGAAAAGGACCAAAAGCATTTTCTGCCAAATCTTGGGGAAAGATTGGAAACATTGGTGGAGAACAAGTACTTCCAATGAAAATTGAAACAATTACCATTTCCTCTGGAACTTGGGAGACTGTACAAGTTGGATGGCGTACTGGTGGATATACAAGCAAAGTTTGGATAGTAGATGAATTTCCATTCCCAGTCAAAGCTCACACACTAACTCACGTATCTGAGGGAATTCCTCCTGCAGAGTACAAATTTGAATTACTTGATTACAAAGAGAATGTCTCTTCAACTCCTTTCTCAGGAATTGTATCAACTGTTGATACTTTTTCAGCTCAAGGATGTGACACTGATTTTGAAAGAGATATTTCCGTAAAGAAACCTACAAACAATTTTGATTACCAAATTCACGCATTTTATGGACCTGAAGATCCAGTCCAGGGATGTGAGATGCAATGGCTCATTAAATTCATCAGCAAATTCGATGATACTGAATTTTTGAACCAAGTCCAATTTGATTTTCTAGTAGTAGATGATAATTTGACTCCACTACGTTCCATTGCTCAGGAAGAAGGAAGACAATTTCTCTATTCCCCATCTGGTCAATACATACTTGATATGATAGTCAAAGAAAAACCTGGAAATGCAAATTATGTTATCTGGGTTTACGGATTGTCTCCTGAAGGAATCATCCCTTCAACTGCTTCAGACTATCTGAAAATACCTGTTACTATCTTTGCTGGAGAACAAAGTTCTTCTGTGACTACTCCTATAATTCCCCCAGTTACCAGTCCACCTCAAAAAATCCCTGAATGGATTAAGAATAATGCTGGATGGTGGGCAGATGGCGCAATTGATGACAACTCCTTTGTTCAAGGAATTCAATTCCTGATTAAAGAAGGAATCATGCAAATTCCTCCTACTGCACAAGGTTCTGGCTCTTCCAATGAGATTCCATCATGGATTAAGAATAATGCTGGATGGTGGGCAGATGGCGCAATTGATGACAACTCCTTTGTTCAAGGAATTCAATTCCTGATTAAAGAAGGAATCATGACCATTTCCTCATAATTGTCTACATTCAAATTGTGATTATCTGAGAACGTGTTGAAGTAAAATGGTCGGTCTTTTCAAACATCCTAAAAGAAACATCCGAAAATTAATCAAACAAGGTGATTACGAAAAAGCCATTCAACTTGGAAAAAGCTTGGAATCTGAATATTCTGATGATCATGACTTTATGTTCATTATGGGCAGTGTTTACTTTTTAGTCGATAACCCAAAAAACGCATTACCGTATTTTGAAAAAGCATTCAAACTAAATCAAAACGATGTTGAAATGCTCAGACTCAAAACCAATGTGCACTTGGCTTTGGAGCAAAAAGATGAAGCTATCAATTGCTGTGAACATATTCTGAGAATTGATCCAAAGAATCATGAAGCTCATGATTTACTTGATCAACTAGAAAGTCTGTAAAATTACTCCTTCTTTTTCATCTGGTACGCATTTTCCATCAACCAGTCACAAAATGCTGTAACTTTATCATCAAACTCTGTCCAAATATGCACAGAGTGAGGCAAAATGTCTATCTTCCAGTTTTCTCCAAAGACTCGTACTCCCTCTTTGTTCTCATACATGTAAGCGTCTTCAGTTTGAACGTCTCCTAAAATCTCTAATGCTTTTTGTTTGATTTGTTCTCTGTCTATCGGAAATCTCTTTCTCTCATAATCCACAATCAAACTTAAATCTCTCTTTCCATACATATCAAATTCTTCAATTCTTCCTTCCTTTGGAAAATTTACCACAAGTTTGATGTTGTATTCTTTACCCACCTCTTTTCCAATCTCCACAATTCTGGTATACCCCATTCCTGGATTTTTCTTAAGTAGAAATCTAATCTGCGCCAGGTCTTTCTTCAATGCATTTTGAAGATCCAAAATGAGCTCAGAAAATATCATGATTTATTTGAAAACAAATTCCTATTATAATCATTAATACGCTGATTCTCTTTTTACCATTAAAGAAATAACCAAACTCTGAAAATTCTAAAAAAACTCAGTCTGCTGTGTTAAAGGCTCTATGGGGAGTGATGAGTCTTTTTCAAAGCTAGACTGCTTAATTTGATTATCTGCAATAACAGGTTATTGGCCAGATACCAAATTTTGTTTTTTTGCTTTTTTTGCTTTTGGTTTCATTTTTTCACCGAGTAACAGTATGATGTCAAATAATTAAGGAGTGAATGAGTTGATTTATTTCAGAATTAATGCAACTGCTAACTGAGTTAATTATCTGAAAGTGATTTTTTTGAAATAGAAACTCTTACAGGTCTACACGAATGAAGAGGGGTTAACTAAAGATCTAGTTGCAACAAAATTTGTTTTCTCATTTACATGCTTGACTGGTCACTAATTTTCCTAGATTGGTTTTTTTAGAACTTTTTTGTTGGTTTAGAGTATGGCGATGCCTACTGATGAATCCATGAGAATCGGAGATGAATCTGAAAGAACCACCGATGTCAACTCTTACCAGAGAACCTGTATGGACTTTATCGAAGACATCTCTCATGATTATGAAGCATGGGTTGACTATTACAAATTGCCTGAAGATGAAGACAAAAGACGAAGAGAAGGCATTAGAGCAACCATTACCAAAACTAACACCTGGATTGCTAAAGTTGCAACATCCATTCCTGCCATTGATGTAGTGATGAATGATGGTATTCAAAAGATGGCTGAATCTACTGCAGGAAAACCCCTAGAAATCGGAGTTTTTGTAAACAAGACCCCAAGCTATACTGAAGCAAAACCTGGAGTCATTGATGTTAACATAAAGGCAAGTGGTAGAGAGGGAAGAAAAGTCAAACTGGGATATCATTTCAAAGATGATAGATTCAGAATAGAATCTACCTGCGGTGCATATATTGATGAAACAAATCTTCCACTAGATGAATTTGACTTTATGGACATTCATCTAAAGATTCATGCAGAAAATGCAAAACAACGAGATGTAATTTCATTTACTGTAACAATCTATGAGATGGAAAATGATGTTGAAATGGAAAAACGAGGTCTTAGTACCATAATTCACATTGTCTGAAAGTCTTATCTTACTGGTTCTAATTCCATAACTGGCTCTTCCATATAGTCAATGAACTTGCCAGTATTTTCAAGTTTGATTGAGTTAATTTCTTCTAATCCTTCAAACGAGTTCATCTTTAGATATCCTTGTGATGCTGTATACAATACATCATCAATGTAAAATGTTCTTGCATCGTTCATTCCATAGTATCTCCAATCACTATCAGAGTGTGTGATTGTTCCCTTTGACTCAAATCCATTTTCTTTGTTTAGATCAAAGACGTAAAATCCACTCCATCTGTTATAGTCAGGTGCAAATATCTTGGAGCTAGTAAGATCATCTAGACTTTTAGCATCAGCACTGATTGGAATGGATAGAACGTTTCTAGTTTTATCAAAGAAAAATGCCTTGTGATTGTACAATGATTCAGACTGAGTTGAACTATCTCCAATTATGTAATCATCTACAACTTTGGGACTCGTAACGTCTGCCACATTGAATAAAGCGATCTTTACTCCTAGTTGCTGGACTCTGTCATTATCTGTCAATTTTGTATCTCTTCCAATTCCAATGATGTGTTCTTCATCATATGGGTGCAAATAATTTGAAAATCCCGGAATCTTTAGTTCTCCTAGAATCTTTGGGGTGTCTGAAGATAAGTCAATTACAAAGAAAGGATCAATTTGCTCAAATGTGACCAAGTAAAGTCTGTCTCCCATGAATCTAGAAGAGAAAATACTCTCATCAGGTGCAATGTCATCCAATCCTCCGACAATGTTTAGTTGTTCATCTAAAACATAAACTGCATTTGAGCGAACCATTCCCTCATGTTGAATATAATATTCTGTAGTGGTCGCAACTCTGAATCTGTCTCCTGATTCATCCATTGAGAATTGATTGAGCAGTCTTCCAGGAACTGTTCCCTTTGCAACGTACTCTATCTCGTCTTGGTTTATGGAAATTTTATGAATGATTGTTTTTCTGGTGTCTTCCTGAATTTTTACATCATACTCGTTTAGCGCATCTCTAATCTTTTCAAACAACTCGTCTTTCTCTTTTTTGTCCATCTCGTTGTATGAATTTTGCATAATTTCTGAGATCCTTATCCATTGTTCTGATGCACTCAAAGATGAATCACTTTGAATTGATTTAATTTCATCTTGAATGCTATTTGGTAATAGTGGAACAATTACATCATAGAATCTATCTCGTGAAGAGTTTTCATAAAATCCAAATGGCAAGTTCTGTTGATACGTGAGATAGAAGTTATTCTCAGAGACATAAAATGAACCCGTATATCCCATCAAGAAAGTCTCAGAGTTTATTGTATCTCCAAAAACATCAATTGCAGTTATTGTACTAAAGTTTGAAAACTCTTCAACATTGTCAAAGTAAAATGCTTCTGGTGTCATAATTCTCACAGAGTCCTCCATGATTACTGGTAGTCTTGGGTGCTGGTAATTGATGTGATTATTTGTAACAAAGTATGCATAGTCGCCAATCATTCGTGCATCCCTGAAATGTCCGTCAATGGAATAGTCCTTGAGAATCTTTGGATTCTCTTTGTCTGAAACATCTACAATTAATGCATGAGTCACCGGATTGTATGATTGTCTTGGAATAAAGTCAAATTGTGGAATTATTTCCTCATCTGATTGTCCGTTGTAAAATATTACCAGTCGGTCATCGTTGAGGAACATATTATGGATGTACTGTGATTCAATGTCAAGGGCAATTTTGAGAATTAATTTTGCATCTTCTGCTGGATATGCATCGATGATTGATAATGTGTTTCTTGAAACAATGTAGACATATTTTGAATCATTTTTGAGATAGTCTGGCTCATCAACGTTTTCCACTTGAACATTGGTTGTTGAATAATCACTCCCACCTTGTACTTTGGATGAACCA
>JAJETY010000019.1 GCA_021268355.1 Candidatus Nitrosopumilus sp.
AGATTTAATGTAATTGAGCAACCACCAATACCAAAATTGGAAACAGTCATTGAAAAAGAAAACAGAATACCTGACAAAATTATTTCTGTTTCAACACTAGGAAAAAATATTGATGATGTTGTTCTATCTCCCAGAGTAGTTTCTGGTTCTCTATTAACTCCAATTAGAGGAGATGCCTCTGATGTAAATCTAAAAGTCTCTTCTCAAAGTGGGGTGTGTATAATTGGCCCAGGTGATGATTGCCTAGTAAGTGAATCTACCAGAAAACCTGGCCAAATTTATGATGTTGTGGAAGTAGATGGAATGAAACTTAATGTTAGGTACAGCGGTCCTGATGTCCGCCTAGAGAAATTCAGTATTTTACCTGAATCATCTGACCTATTCCTGCCTGATTCTAACTGGAATATAGAAGTACTAAAAGATGAACAAGTTTCTAGATTCTATTATAAGGTAACCTACAAGACTTCAGAGTAAGTTCAAAATACTATTTCTTTCAAATGCATTTAGAATGAAACTACAAGTTTTGATGTTTTACCAGGATGATCCTAAAAAATGCACAGCTGCAAAAATGGTAAAATTTGGTCTTGCTAAGAATATAAAAAAAATTGGAACAAAGGGATTAGTTTTGGATCCTTTTTCTCAGAAAACTCTCATGCCTAAAGATAAATCAACAATTAATTGTATTATTGGTATTGACTGTTCGTGGAATTTAGCTGATCAAGCATTTTCAAAAAAATTTAACGGTGTCAAAAGAAAACTTCCTCCTTTATTAGCAGGAAATCCAGTTAACTATGCAAAATTTAACAAACTGACAACCGTTGAAGCATTGGCAGCATCATTGATCATTCTGGGACAAAAAGAACAAGCATTAGAATTGCTTGAAAAATTCAAGTGGGGACATACATTTTATGAATTAAATCAAAATTTGTTTGAAGAGTATTTGAAATTAGAAAATGAGGAACAAATTGATTTAATTTTAAAAGATTACGGTTTTCTATAATATTTTCTCAGAAAAATTATCATTGCGATAATTATGATGAACGGAATAACCCAAATCCAATTACCTGACTGATTTTCAAAAAATTCTATGTTTTCTGTAGGTGATTCTGGTAATTCAATTTGATTTTCTGATACAATAAAACTTGTTTCATAAAAATCTGGTTTGAGAATATTATTTGAAATAGCAAATATCTTTAGATTTCCTGTTCCCAACTGAAGTTTTTGTGACTCCGATGAATCAATGCGGATATCTATTTTCTCATTATTGAATGGCATGGATTTTGATGATATGATATTTCCTTGACTGTTTGTTAGGAAGTATCTGATTGAATCGGTATTTTTAGCCTCAACCTGGATAGAAAATTCATCTCCTTTCTTAATTACATCTTCTAATTCTATTTTGGTAATTATTGGAAATTGAGGGCTCTCAAATTCACTCCAACTTCCTATTGTAAAAGGATAGGATTCATCATTAAATGCATTAACTGTGATTGTTCGTGATTCTGGTGAGTATGACTCAACATAATATGGCCCATTACTTATCACGGCGTGATTATTTTTTTCAATCCACTTGACTGAGGAATCAAATCTATCATTAAAATAATTTACTTCCAAATTTTTTTCTTTCAATGAAACAGGAATATGATTTGAATCTCTAAATCCTTTCAAATTTTCTTTGATGATGTTTGCATCATTTGGAATAATTAATGATAGCCAATTGACATTTTTACTTGTTGCACCCGACCTAGAAAATGATACTTTTCCATCTAAAACTGCTTTTTCCATCGCTGCCGAAATCTCCCACGGCATTACATTCCAAATAACTGCCCAATCAGCTATTTCACCTTCATCAAAATGCCAAAAATCTACATAGACTTCAATACTGTCTTCATCAATTTCATTTACTCCAATTATCGTTTGAATGCTTTGAGCTGCTCTAGGTGTAAATTCTGTATCAAATGTTTTATCATTCTCATTAGTTTGCGTTCCCCATTCAACAGTAAAGTACAATGAATGCATGATGTCGTTCATATCTATTTTTTGACCGTTGTGCCAATTTCCAAAATTAAAATCAAAAACAACTTTGCTTTTAGATGTTGTATTGGGTTTGATATTTTCCCATTTTTGTAATGTTGGATTCCACATTACTGCATCTGTAGGAACAACTATGCCTCCATTTGGTCCTGCAGTTTCTACCTTCCAATTTGCTCTAATTGGAAATGTTTCTCCAGTAAATGGATGTTTAAAAGTCCCTGGATCTGACACAATTCCCCAAACATGTCTACTATAACTGTCAGTTAAACCCATTATTGGATTCCAAGCTCCTTGATAGATTTGCTTAACTCCTATCACTAATCCATTATTTTGACTTTGTGCATTAATTGGAGTAAATCTGCTAGGAACACCCGCACCAAAATCATTTACGACTCCTTTGATCTTTTCATTTACAACATATTGATCAATCTTACTTGCCAAAAAAATTCTTACAGACTCGTTAACTCCTTCAATGATTGCTTCATTGATTAAATTTGCTCTATCTTGTTTATTGTTAAAATCACCCGTGTAGATTTTTTGTGTAATTTCATCTAATTTTGGATTTTCATAATTCCAATATGATGGATCATTGAATCCTGGCATATTTGAAAACCATGGTGAATACATTTGCCCTAATCCTACTGAGTCATATCTCACAAATGCTGAACGTGCCCAACCCTCTGTATACAAATTCCATTTCAAATCTGCTGGGTTAGAACCATATACTATCACAAATGCTTTATTCAAATCTCCAAAATCTTTCTTAACTGAAAAACCCATTATTTGTAATTCTGTAGATAGAATCTCTCCGATGGATTTTCTAACAGGATCATCACTTCTGATAAAAATTCTGATTTCAATTGGGGTTTCATCAATATGCCACAGACCATCAATTTTTACTGCACCATTTTTTTCCAATTGATTAGTAATAATTTCTTCAGCAAGTGTTGGATTATATCTGAAGTTGAATCTTTCCAATTCTTCTAGTATTGTTAGATATTCTGGATCAGATGGTCCGTAATACGAAATTATGGGAGATCCGTATCCGCCCATCAACTCATTAACAATCAATTTTCTATCTATCAAATAATTGAGCGCAAATCTGATTTCTTTAATAGAAAATGGATTAAACACATCAGATTCTGCAGGGTTAACAAGTATGCTGTAAGAACCTCCTGTAGAATCAAAGACTTGCAATCCTTCTCTATCTTGACTATTTTCTAATCTGTCTGATGCTATTCTGTAATAATATATGTCAAGATTTCCATTTCTGACTTCTTCTAATGCTGTATTTTCATCTAAATATTGTATAAATTTTACAGAATCAAAAAATACATTTTTCTCTCCAAATACTTGATTTGTCCCAATAATGACAATTGAAAGAGCTAGTATGACAACTAGCAATTTTTTCATGAAAATATTTTTAGAGGCTCATAATAAAACCTATATCATAATACCCTGTAATTTTATTTCTTAAAACCTAAATTCCTTTATTGAACCATGAAATACAATTGAAAATAAATTCAAAAATGATTGTTGGTCTAAAAGGAATTATTCCTGGTGGAGTATCTACAAAAGATTTTTCTGCTGTAACTAAATTGAGTGAATCTGAATCAAAATCTATTTTGGATGAATTTGTAAAAAATCAGATTGGAACAAAACAAGACAATTTCTACTATTTTGAAGATGGGGATAAACTAAAGATTGCAATTTCTCTACTTGAGAGAGGATTGCCAGTAGATGAAATCTCTATTGCTTTAGATTGGAAAGATTTTGAAGGCTTGACAGCGGAAATCCTATCTTCCAAAAACTTTGCAGTTATGAAAAATATGATTTTAACAAAACCTCGTATGGAAATTGATGTAGTGGGAATTAGACTAGGTATCGCAATATTGATTGATTGCAAACATTGGAAACGTTACAACGTATCCTCCTTGTCTTCTGTAGTTAAAAAACAAATTGAAAGAACAAGACAATATGTCGCAAAAACAGAAGGTGCAATTGCTGTACCTGTTATTGTCACTCTTTACCAAGATAAAGTTGATTTTATACAAAATGTTCCAATAGTCCCAATCTTCCAATTCTCCTCATTTATTGATGAATTTTATGGAAATATTGACCAGATGAGAACTATAGGAAAAGACTAGTAATGAAGAATATGACTCCTCCAATTAGAAATCCTTTAGTAATTTTTAGTGAGTTATCTAGAGCCTTTGAATAATCTTCATAGATTCCCTGTCCCATCACTTTAACTTCAGTTTCATTCTCTAAAATCTCAAATTTTGCTTTCATGGTGTTTGATTCAGCATTTCTTGCTATCTCTAAGAACCATTTTGCAAGTTTGTCTGCACTGGTAATTAACCCCAATTGATAGTAACCATTTCTGTTTCTAGCTTTAACTGGTGCATAATGTGTATCCGAGGTGCAAATTTCAATCAGTTGCAAGTCTCTTTTTTCAAATAAATCTATGATCTTCTCTCTTACTCCATTCTCCATATTGTTTGCATCTGCCCATCCAAGAAAATACTTTTTCTCATTAATCTTGAGACACACTATTCCCAATCCTCCCATTCCTAAATCTTCAGTCCACACATCCATCCCATCTGAATTTGCATATCCAAATTCAATTGGGAAACTATCTTTTGTAATTAGGGTGTCTAAACATGACTTTGCAGCTTTGAGCATGTCTTCCCCATCTTCATTTGAAATTTCTTCACCCATTGCATTGTGACAATCCACAATCAAAGGTTTCGAGTAATTTCTATTTTTTGCATATTGCTCAATATCATTTTTCATGTAATTTGGTATGTCTTCCATTCCATGTGGCGATAGAGACAAAAATAACAATGGATTCTTCCCAAAAAGTAATCCAATTACCCTTGCTTTGTTAATCTGTACAGTTACAGGTTCCGTACATTGAAGCCCTTCTTCTTTGACTTCACTATTTTCTAGATTCTTTAGATAATTTTCAACTTCATTTTTTGATGGGAGGTTAAGTGCATGATCTGAAATACTGTGCATTACCATGGCTGAAGATGACAAATTTTTGTAAATCAGATATGGTATGTTGCTTCCTCCCACTGGATGATATGGACCTGGGTGGATTTCGGGCAAAACCATTCTGAATTCTTTTCCTCCATCATTTGCTGATAATCTAATTTGCGATGTTGCCACCTTAGTTTCACTCGAACGCTGTTCCATGATTTCCTCTGCTTCGGTATGATCATTTTTTTGTGACGCAAGATATGCTTGAATGGTTTTGTGAGTACTCTCCATACCTGGTCGTCCTGCCCTATCTGTTAGAACAGACCAAACACTCGCAATGATCATAAATGAAATTCCATAAAATAAGGTGACTGGATCACTAAGCATTGGAATCCATAATTCTTGTGGGACTAAAACTGTGAACATTGCTAATGGTTGAACAAAGCAGATTGCCCATGCCTTCTTTAGACTTACACCAAGCGTTGTTGTGTAAATCCCAATTCTAAAACTTGCAAATAGGAACATTCCAAATGTTACAAAGAACAATGAAGTTTCTTTGGATAGTACAAAACTTGCTAATAATCCTAACAAAACAGTTGCCGCCCAAAGCATATTTGCAAACAATGATGAATGTAATGACTTTGAATATTCTTTTTTCTTTGTAAACCTTGTATCTAGTAACTGAGTTACAAAAAGAACTGTGACAACTCCTGGAATTACATACCATGATTCCTCAATTGAGGTTCCAAGATATCCGAAAAGTGTTACAGCTGAAATTATTGTTGCTACTGCTAATGATACTACGAGTGAAAAGTAATGTGATGATGGATTAACTAGAGTAAGGGAAAACCTATTGTGAATATTTGAAACATCATCTGATTCTTTTTCCATTTTTTATTCAGGGAGCTAAAAAGATATCGATTACCCATGAAATAGAAATTAAACTAATTGGAATAGATACTACAATTCTTGGATCAATTTTGAATCCTTTTGTCTCATCCTCAAAGAATCTCATGAGACCTCCACTTGATGCTGGGAGTGGTGCTGATTTCTTATCTGCCATTCTAACTCGAAAACAAGGATTTTGACATAAATACTTTATTGTTTATTTTTGATCTTATCCATTGCTTCTAGAAGTGAATTGATTGAATTTAGTATGTCTTGTTGCTTTGTATGATCTTTTTCTTCTTCTAATTCTTTTGATAATTCTACAAGTTTTTTCTCTAATGTTTCAGATAATGCTGATTTGATCTGGCTTTGATCAACTTTTGGGATCTCTTTCTTCTCCGGCTCTCTCCCACAACTAATGCATAATGCATGACCATCCTTCATCACTCTTACGCCTTTGCAATAGGGACATGGTTCGCTTAGTAATGTTGCTCCTTGAAGTAACATTTCGGCTGCTTTTTTTGTGAGATCTTTTGACACTACTCTCCTTGAATTTTCTATCTAAAAAATATCATTATTTTCAAAAATATTGCATTTCAAACAAGGCTTAATAGTGCGTATACTTGAAATCATTTCGAACGAATGGCAGTAATTTGTAATACTTGTGGTCTTCCTGAAGACTTGTGTGCATGCGGTGAACTTGCCAAAGATAGCACCAAAATAATAATTCGATTAGAAACTAGACGTTTTAAGAAAAAAGGTACTATGATTGAAGGATTAGATCCTAAATTAAATAATTTGGAGACTGTAGCAAAAGAACTCAAAAGCAAATATGCATGTGGAGGCACTGCCAAAGAGGGTTATATTTTCTTACAAGGGGACCATCGTGATACAATCAAAGACACTCTGACTAATTTGGGATTTGCTGAAGAAAGTATTGAATTACACTAAAGCAAATTGGAAAATCAAAACAAACTTCTCCAATACGTTGGAATTCCATTTACTGCACTACTCTCAGTAATCTTTGGGTTACTCCTAGTATCCTTTCCTATGGGAATATTTGTAATCTTTGAAAGTGATGTTGGTGGTGACATTAACTATGACTTTCCAATTACTCATTTAGAATTATTTGAAGGAACTTCAATCTATCAAACTGAATCTGATATTGGTATAGGTGATGTGTTTGTAGTTTTATGGATTCTGTATGCTGTATTTTTTGTAATTGCTCTTTTGGGTCCTAAAACTGGATTTTTGAAATCCTTTACTTCCATTATATCTTTAGGAAAATATGAAACAACTTCCAACTATATGCTTGGTGTAACAAAATGGTTATCGATATTGGTTTTAGTTTCTGCATTGATTAATTTTGTTCAAGAACAATTTGGAATAGTTACTGTTCCTCCACTTGATAACAATGACCTGATACAATTTTTTTATGTCTCTCTTGCACCTTTGATTGAAGAAATTGGATTTCGCTTGATTTTGATTGGAATTCCATTATTTGCTCTATATTCAAGAAGGTCATCTTTGAAATACTTCTTGAGATGCATTTGGTCTCCTCAAAATCTTGATATCTATGATTCCAAAAAAGCTATATTTTTGATTGTATTTGTAGGTGTATTATTTGGATTTGCTCATATTGCGTTTACAGATTCCTGGACTGAAGGTAAATTTGCTCAAGCAACTGCTGGGGGCATTATTCTAGGTTGGGTTTATCTTCGATTTGGTTTTGTTGTATCTTTACTAATTCATTGGGCTACAAATTATTTTATTTTCTCATATGCTACTTTCATATCTCAGATTAATTCTATATCTATCCAAAGTGCATTTTCTCACTCTTTGATGTCTACTTTGGAAATCTTGCTTCTCACATCAGGCGCATTTTCAATTGTTATACTGTTTATCCATAGATATCACTCAAAAATTAATTCTGATTAGAGATTAAGGGCTACTTTGAGGCCTTTGTATCTATTTCTTATAGTTACTTCTGTAACTCCTGCTGCTTCCGCAACATCTCTTTGTGTCTTATTTTCACCATTTGTTACACATGCAACATACAATGCTGCAGCAGCTAACCCCATAGGGTCTTTTCCTGCTGAAATTTTATTTTCTTCTGCAGTCTGCAAAATCTTTGTAGCTTTTCTTTTTGTTTTTTCTGAAAGCTCTGCCTTACTAGCAATTCGTGAAATACATTTGATTGGATCAACTACAGGCATCTTCAAATTTAATTCTCTTAATAACAATCTGTAACATCTTGCAATATCTTTTCTTTTGATGTTGCTTGCTTGTCCGATATCTTTCAACGTTCTTGGTGTTTCAGTGTCTCGACATGCAGCATATAGTGCAGATGCAATTAATGCTGAGATTGAACGTCCTCTTACTAGTCCTTTTTCTAGAGCTTTTCTATAGATGTATGCTGCTTTTTCGTTCACTGCATCACCAACTGCAAGTTTGTCTTTTAGTCTATCTAACTCACTAAATGCCTGTCTAAAGTTTCTGTCAACAGGTTCGTGAACTTGACTTCTACTGTCCCATGTTCTTAATCTTTCAATAGTGCTTTTCATAGATGCAGTTAATGGCTTTCCAGTTGCATCTCTGTTTTGGGGATTGATCACAGTTGCTAATCCCATGTCATGCATGGCAAGTGATGTTGGAACTCCTGCTCTGCTTTTATTTTCACCTTCATTTGAAAATGATCTCCACTCTGGACCTGATTCTTCAACTTTGTCTGTAATCACAAATCCACATTTGCCACAAAAATTCTCACCCGTATTTGCATCTGTTACTAGTGTACCCTTTCCACACCTTGGGCATCTATCTTTTGGATTTATTGTCTTGACCATTTTTTCTTCTCAAACCTTTTATGATAATATTTAAGAATTTCCAAATCATCTCTTATAAGTCTGCTGGTGATCTAAACTAAAAAAACCGTTTTTTAGTTATTTTTAATCATTTTATGATGTTTCTAGAATTTGTTTTATCTTTTCTGCAATGTGTGGTTTTTCTTTTTGTTCTAAAAGAAATTTCAAATCTTCTTTATTGTCTACATCCCACATGATTCTTTTTACAAAAACCATTGCAACATTTAGCGTATGTTCTTTTGCTGTATTCATGTGAATTTTGTAACTATCTTCATCGTAATGTGTTTCCATTAAATCAATTGGCATTCTTACAAGTGCATTGGTCCCATCAAATCTCCTGGATGGTACAATTATTGCAAAATTTGGCGGGGCCTTGTAGTTTAACATAAAATCAATATCCTGTGTTTTGATATATGGTATATCTTGAGGAAATACAATTGATGCATCAAAATTATTTTCTAGTAGAAACTTATCTGCTAATGCAACAGCACTATTTACACTCTCTTCATTTTCGTCAATAATGGTATGAGTTTTAAATTTCTCTCCAATTTCAATAGCTTTTTTTTCTTTTGTTACCATGACAACTTTATCTATTTGAGGAGAAATTGAAACAGTTTGAAGAATCTCTTCTAACATCACCTTACACAAATCTTCAATTTTTTGGGGAGGTAAATCTAAACGTGTTTTCGCATTAGAGAAAGTCTTTACAGGAATTATTACAGCCGTTTTCAAATTATACGTGTACTTGTTTAAGGATGAAATTTGCTAATGCATCTTCGGCTAGTTTATTTTTCATGGTAATTTTAGTTTCAAAAACTCTCATATCTAAACTCTGAATTTTTTTAGAGAGTAATCTATCTTTAGCATCTATGACTATGTTGGAACATACATCTGAATACATTTTAGCTAAACCGTAAGCGTTAGATTCTATTCCTGCGGCTTGCATGTATTTTGCAGCAGGTCCACTAATTGCATTGTCTCCGATTAATGGGCTAATTGCTACTACTTTCTTCTTAATTTTTGATAATTCCTTTCTAATTCCTTTAATCTGAAGCATTGGACCAATTGATGTCAGTGGATTGCCTGGAGCTAAAATAACCATGTCTGCATCGTGGATTGCATTAACTGCTTCAGGATTTGGACGTGCTTTGTCTGCACCGATATATTGAATTCCCTCTACTGGATCTTTTCCTCTGTGTTTTACCCAATACTCTTGTAAATGTAATTCACCTTTGTCTGTGATGATTCTTGTTTCAATACTGTTGTCTGTAACTGGGATGATGTTTGCACTAACTGCAAATTTTTCACACATCCATTTTGTAATGTCGCTTAAATTTTTTCCATTTTTTAACATGTTTGTTCTAATTAGATGTGTTGCAGCATCTCTATCTCCAACTCTAAACCATGTCTCCTCTCCAAACACTTCCATTTGGCGCAAAAAGTTGAATGTATCTTTCTTAATTCCCCATCCTCTTTCGGAATCAAGCAGATCAGCTAATCCGTATACGATTGTATCTATATCTGGACATACATACAATCCATATAACCAATAATTATCTCCGACATTACTTACAACATTAACTTTTGATTCTTGAGATACTAATCCTCTAACTAGTTTAACTGAACCGGTTCCTCCTGCTAAAACTGTGATCATCTCATTTTCTCCTAAAACTATTAAGTCATCAGCGGTCACTCCATATTACTTTTTCAAAAAATAGCGATCATGGTGTCGGATAAGTTTATTACTACAAATAATAGCCTAAAAGATCGTGTCTAGGGTAGCAATTTTAACAGTTTTGCTTGCTGGTCTTATCGTAGTGGGATCTTCTGGTTCTGTGTTTGCTGCCCAAATGGATGCAAGAGTTAATCCTAATAATGAAAGTTCTCCATTTAAGATGAATTATCAAAAGACAGTTTTCATAGAATATCCAAACGGCGGACAACTCTTTGATGTCCTTCAAGGTAAAGAATGGACTGTTGCTGGAACTGCTGATTCCTCAGATCCTGGCGTTCAGGATTTAATGAAACAATTAAATCAAAAAATAAGATCTGATGGTAGTCAAGCGCAAGTTACTGACTTGAACGTCTCTTATGATATTCACCTTAAAGCAAGAAACATCAATACATCTGTTGACTATAGGGTTATTCTTGAGGGAACTCTTTCAAATTACGTAATTACTAAAGACTCCCAAAAAACCTTGATTGATTTAGGGTGGAGAGGATTAACTGCAAATGGTGATGTAACTATTGATGGACATGAAATTAACTACCCAATCAACATTTTACTTGAAATTGAACCAGAAGCTGCACAATACTTTGTAGGAACTGAAGCTGAAGATGTTTTATCTCGAAATCTCATTAATGCAAACTTTATCTTAGAACAGCCTTTGACAAATTGGCACTTCTTATTTGACCCAACTGGTATCAATGTTGATGCTGGAACATTTGGTCTAAGCGATGAGATTTCAGGTTATGTTGTCTCTAGTTGGACCATGGGTGAAAGTAGCATTAGAGAAGGAAGACAGGTAGAAAGAGTCTTTGAAGCCGAAGTTATGGCTGATCAAAGATATGTTGTCAGAAGTGTTCAATCATCAGATCAAGGAAACTTGTATGCGATTGGATTTGGTGCTTTAGATATTTTTGACGGTGTCGAGATTGCAGGTGTAACTCCAACTCCACCCGAAGATTATGCAACTACCTCTACAGGTGATTTCCCAGTATTCATTATTTATGGAATGGCCGCAATTGCTGCAATTGCTGGTGGTGCATTCTTTATGATTAGTAATCGTGCTCTTAAAAATGAGAAAGTAGGTCAACAGGGCATTGATCCAAGTAGATTGGTTGGTTATCAAACCAGTTCTTCTTCTGGTGGCTATCAAACTAACAGAGGTGAGGCTCAACTTAGAGATGAATCAAATTATCAGCAAACTAGAAGTGTTTATGATGACTCTACAAATTCAACACCTCCACCTCCACCTCCACAACAAGCAACTCCTGCTGTAACACAAGAGGCAGCATGTGGATGTGCCGCATCTGCTGAGATGGGATCTGAATGTGATTGTGAAATGCAAGGCGCATGTTTATGTGATGCATCATGTCCATGTAATGCAGATATTTGTAAAGAACAAGTCAACTCTATGAGTTAGATTACCAAAATCTGTCCAAACTTTTAAAACTAAAATCTACTAATCGATTTTTGTAAAATTAAAAAATGTGTGCTGGGAGTAACCCTCCTTCTGTTTTCACGATATTTCGCTTTGCAGCCTACCTGAACTTAGTACAGGAACTCATAGTTCTGTTTGGCTTTGCTCCATGTGGGTCGGCTTTTTTCATTCCTTTTATGGAAATCTCAGGTTTTCACCATCACAGTGCGCCATATTGGATTCTTTTCTGCTCCGTTGCCAATCATCTCTGATTATCCATCTCCGGATCACATTTCCTGTATGGAGGGAGGAGTTTCCTCTGCCGTAGCAGCGTGTCGTGCTCCAGCTCACATATCTATGCTTTTGATTTATTGAATTTGAATATTACCTAGACTTTTGTGCCTATAATAAATAAAGTTCCAAATTCCCTCTTCCATTTTTTCCTACTCTTCAAATCTTTGATGTGTTTTGTTTTAACTTGAAATCCTGCCTTTTTGAAAAATTCTTTCCATTCTTTTTTTGAGTGAAGGTGCATCTGGATTTTCATAATGTCTTTCCATCTTGTAGTTGCTTTGTTATCTGTGTAAAAATCAGTACCGCAGAAAAAATGTCCTCCTGGCTTTAACAACTTGTATATTTTTTTGAGTGCGTCTTCAATAGAGTTTGAATAATAAAGTGCTTCCATTGAGAAAATAAAATCAAATTTTCCTCCGTATTTCCATGACTCAATATCTGTGTGAATATAGTTCTCTTTTTTACTGGTTATTTTCTTTTTAGCTTGAAGAATCATTTTTCCGCTTTTGTCTATTCCTATTGCCTTTTTACAATTACTCTCATTTGAAATCTTTCTTACAACCCAACCATTACCACACCCAACATCCAAGAAACTAAATTTTTCATCAAATGTTATTGCATCTAAGAATTTTGAAACATTTTTCCCATGTTCAACTTCCATTAACTCTGCCCTTCCGTTTTGAGCCCACTTATCAAACGTCACTCTAACTCTGTCCATGAATTTTGTTTTTTTAATTTACATTATAATCTTCGTCATACTGATGATTTGTATGAATAATTCATACGTGCGGCTTATATTCAAATTTCACAAACTTTGTTTGAATAGAAATGCCAGATGAGTCATGTCGAAGTTGTGGTGGAAAATTATTGGAATGCACAAAATGTGCCCATTGTATGAAACCTAACAGCATGATTTGCGTAGATTGTGCCCTTCAAACTACTGAGCAATTTCATTCAATTTGTTCGTCTGTGGAGACAAACCAAATCAACACCGTGCCATTTTTCAAGCCTGGTAACTACTCTAGAGTGGTTGCCATGGCTTGATTTTGTAAATAATTGATTATTATGCCCTACTCGATTTTTTTACCATTGAAAATAATTGTCTAACTGCCAATTTAGGATGGCTAGTTGCTAGTTTTAGCATATTAGATAATCCAAAATCTGCTTTAATGAAGTCTAAGAACTCATCAGGTTTTAACTCACTAATGATATCTAATTCTTTATCCCAGTCTTCATCAGTTAAACCAAGCCATCTATCTTGTACTTTTCCTGCCGATTTTATTTTAGATTCAATTGCTTTTTTCCAATTTTCTTCATACTCTGATAATCTTTTTTCTGAAGTATCATTTGATTTGATTGCTCTGGCAGCAACATCTCCCGCAATTTTTCCAAATCTAATTGCATATCGAATTCCTTCTAAAACCAATGGGTTTGCTTGTCCGGCAGAATCTCCAACCAAAATCAAATTATCATAAACTGTTTTTCTTGAAAGACCATCATTTGGAATTAACCCGTAATGAAATTCAATTGGTTCAATTTTACCTAAATCTGAAATTGGACCCTCTTTGTTTTCAATAAGTTCCTTTAATCTTGCAGTGGGATCCACTGGAGAATCTGGTTTTCCAATACCTACTCCAATCCTTACAACATTATCTCCCAATGGAAAAATCCAAGCATATCCTGCAGGTGAATATTTCTGTCCAACCATTAACCACCATGTATCTGATTGTACATGTTCCACCTTTGCCTCATATTCAGCACCTGCGCCAAATCTTTCCCATTGTCCTACAAAACCCATGGATTTTGCAACTGTTGATTGAAAGCCACTTGCGTCAATGATTATCTTTCCATAAAACTCTACTTCTTTTTCGTTCTGAGTTGCTTTTACTCCAATTATTTTACCTGATTCGTTTTTTATTGCCGATTTAACATTGGTACTAACAAAGATTTCAGCACCTTCTTTTTTTGCTTGAGTTGCCAACCATCGATATGTCTTTCTTACATCTAATACTGCAGAACGGGGAATTTTATCTCCAATGCTTACCTTGTTGTTAGGTGAATAAAACACAAAATTCTTTACTGGATTATAACAATCCTCAGGAATTCCAAACTCTTCGATATTTTGAATCCAAGTAACACCGCTAGTTCTAACTGATTCTGCAATTGATTCTTCTTTTTCAATTAATGCTACACTCATTCCATTCTTTGAAGCTGCATGTGCAGCTGAAGAACCTGCTGGACCTCCTCCCACAACAACTAAATCAAAATCGTATTTCATTTACAATCGCTTTGAATCAATAATGTCTAGGATATAATTTTGAGGTAGAAGAAATTATTTTTTCAATACAGGCACGCCATTAGAGTCATTCTCTCTTTCTGAATCAAATGAATTCATGTGTGCTGGGTCTCTATGCATGTAACTGTGAGTACCACCTTCTTTTCTACAGAACTTTGAATGAATTGTTTCCTCAACTTTTAATGTAGTTTCATTCTCATGAAACAGTCTTTTTCCACAATCTGGACATGTGAATTCAGGCATAATTTTAGACACTATCAAATGTATTTAGATGTTTCATAGTAAAAAATTTCATTTGATCCGAAACTTTAGATGTTTAAAAATACCTGTTTCTTTATGGATGAATCTCAAATCTCATCTTTTGTAATGTGGTCTGGAGTTACCGGAATCATTATGCTTGTTACTGGATTAAGTTATCGTGCATATGTGAGGAAGAATCATGAGATCTCTTCATCTTGAAAAAAAGGGCTTACGCGGATTAGCAATTGCTGAAAGCTTTAGACAAAATTCTGTAAAATCCGTTCTTACTGGAGTTGTCATGCGAAGAGATTTTGTTATTGATGGATTTGTTTTTGGTAGTGCTACTTTGGAAGGTAATGATGCAACTGATGCAATACTGAGGATGTATCATGATTTGCAAAGACCTGATATTAGTTATGTTTTGATTTCCGGATTGATCATTTCAATGTATAACATTATCGATATCAAAAAACTATTTGAAATATTGAAAATTCCTATCATTGGCGTTTCGTATCGTGATTCTTTTGGAATTGAAGATTCACTAAAACATCACTTTCCAGATTCTTTTGAAACAAAGATGCATGAATATAAAAAATTGGGCTCACGTGAAAAAATAACTCTAAACACATCTCATGATGTCTATATTAGAAATGAAGGATGTACATTAAATGATGCAAAACATCTTCTTGATAATCTAACACTTGAGGGTTCTATACCTGAACCACTTAGAGTATCTCAATTATTAGCTAAAAAACTGCTTGAGAAAGGATTATCCTTCTGAAGCTGTTTTTCCACCATCAACATTTAGAATTGTTCCAGTAACCCAACTTGCTTCATCAGAAGCCAAATATGCTACTGCATTAGCAACATCTTCTGGTTCGCCAACTCTTGCAAGAGGTAATCTTTCTTCCAACACTTTTCTTGCTTGTGGGTCATCAAGATATGGTTTTATTGAGCCTGAATTTATAATTCCTGGATTAACACAATTACATCTTATGTTCCTTCTTGCATATTCTACTGCTATGGATTTTGTAAACATTGGAATTGCTGCTTTCGTAGATGAATAGACTGCCAAGTGCACTCTAGGAATAGCTCTTTCACTTGAGATGGAACCTATGTTTACGATTGAACCGTTTTTGACATCTACCATCTTTGTCAAAACAGCTTTTGTCATATGGAATAATCCTAACAAATTCACATCAATGAGTTTCTTTATTTCAGAATCTTTCATTTCGTGAAAATGAACTGGATCATTAATGGCGCCTGCATTGTTGACTAGAATGTCTATCTTCCCATATGTGTCCATAATTTGGTTAACTGCTTGTAATGTTTGAGATTCATCAGTTAAATCACATGTAATCGGAACAGTTGAGTCTTCTTTTCCAATCTCTTTTCTGGTCTTTTCCAATCCTTCTAAATTCCTTGCAACTAGGACCACTTTTGCACCTTCTTCAACAAATTTTTTAGCAATACCTCTGCCAATGTCACTTGAAGCTCCTGTTACAATTGCTACTCTATCTTTTAATTTCATAAGTTAGTTAATAGTTCTAATTACTTATAGAATTTTTGCTGAATCTCGCTCTTGATTATTTGGATTCATTCATTCTTTTGATATATTCAATGATTCCTGTGTAGTCTATTTTGCCCAAACCCTCATTCATCGCATTCTCGTAAACCTCTTCAGCTTTTTTAATCATAGGTAATTCAATTCCTAAGAATTTTGCAGAATTTGTCATTGTGGAGATGTCTTTTTTGAGATTTTCAAGAGTGAATGTAGGTTCGTATTTTCCATCTATCATCTTGAATGCTTTGTTTTCACTCATTCCTGTTTTAAAATATGTTGAGTTAAGAACTTCAAGAAATATTTTAGGGTCAACTCCTGATTTTTTCATTAAGGTAATTCCTTCAGATAACGCAAGTGCTAACATGGTAATTTGTAAATTCATGGCCAATTTTATGGAATGAGCAATTCCTTTATCGCCTAAGAAAAATACTTTGGAAGCAATTTTCTCAAAAATACTTTTGCATTCCTCAAAACTTTCTCTATTTCCAGATACCATCATTACTAAATCCCCTGTGATTGCAACATTAGGGCTTCCCATTACTGGAATGTCTAATTTATTGATATGAAATTCCTCAAATTTTTCTGAAATCTTTTTGGATTCAGATGGATCAATGGTACTCATATCTGCCACAATTAATCCCTCTTTTTTAGATCTGATAATTCCATTTTCCCCAAATGATACTTCATTTACTGCATCTGCATCTTTTACTACTATGACTATCAAATCTGATTTTTCAGCAACTTCTGCAGGTGAATTTACAACAATTGCTCCTTTTTCTTTTGTTTGAATTGTTTTGTCTTTGTTTCTGTTGAATACAATAACTTCAAATCCAGAATCTAACAAATGTAATGCAACAGCATTTCCTAACATTCCTAATCCTATAACTCCAATTTTTTTCATTTTTAATGACGCTCCTCATCTTCAATTTCCCATTGACTATTTCCAAATCTTGATGCAGAAAATTTTAACTGCCCTATCGTCTTGTCTCCTCTTTTGACTTTTGCAAAATCAAATTTTTTCATACTCAATACTTTCTCTTTAGGTTTGTATCCTCCCTCAATTACTTTCACTTTGAATCTTTTACTTGCTTTAATTATCATTTTTCTAGCAACTTGAACATCTCCAATCCATGAAAACATTTCATAATCTCCAAAATTTGTTGTAGCTATTGTGTAGCCGTATAATCTCGCTTCGAGTTTTATTTTCTGAGATTTTGCATTTTCATTTAACCATGCAACTACTTCTTCACCATGGCCTTTCTCTACCCCAAAAGTTTCAGAATCACTCATCTACAAAAACCACAATATTGAACCATAATAATCATTTTCGACAATTGTTAAACTAAAATATTGACCTGACTACAAAAATTCATGCTTACAGTTGATTGTACTGATGTAATTTCTATCCAGCATGAACTTGTAATCTACGTGTCAGATCAGGTGGCAGCTATTCCTACTCTAAAAAACAATCAATTCACTTTATCAACTTTAGAAGATGATGAAGTAATTGACACAAATACTGTAATCATGGCAATCAAGGAATTTTTGGATTCTATTGGTGAGGGTAGAAATTTTGCAGTAATTGGAAATAATAGTATGATAAGTATCACTTCTGTATCTGGTAAAGTAATAGAAAGAGAACCTCCTCATCCTCAAGAAATGTTTTCATGTTCTCATTGTGGTTTTGTAACTCAGTATCAAGTTGAGTTAGAGACTCATATGAGAATTCACTATCTCTGAATCTTTTTTAAAATTCTGGGTATTGTACTTTTTTTAATTTCTGGAATTTCTATTGCCATTACAAAATCGTAATGTGGAAATCTTTTCTTGTATTCAGAAATGTAACTTTGTGCCACATTATGTGTTTTAAAATCAACTCTGACTCCATCTAGTTTTACTTCATTGCCAAAAATATCATAGATCACTATTGAATGTCTGTCTGGTTTGACATAGAATTTTGTGCTACAATACCACATAATTCCTAATACGACAACAAAAAACCCTGTCACCAATTTGTCCAAAATTTTTCTCATATGTTGATTTTCAACAGGATCTTTATAAGCACTAATTCCTGTTATTTGTCATGGATAAACCCGCAAGAAACAATGTCTCAAAAGTTTATTGTGAAAAATGTGATCTTATCTTTGAATCTAGAGATAGATTTGAAAAACATCTTGATAGTCATTCTGGTATTCAGTGTGAAGTTTGTCCAATTGATACTGCAATTGCAAAATTCACAAGTTTGTTTAAACGAAAGTCTTCTGAAAACTTGGAATAAGTTTTTTTAACTCATTTCATTTCTTTTGAACATGAACAAAAAAGGCGTGATTATAGGCGTCGTTATTATTGCGATAATTGCCGGTGTTGCTGCATCATTATCTTCCAGTCCTCCTGAAACCCTAAATCTGGACATGAGCAGAACTCATGGAACAATATCCACTGCAATGGGCTCTCCAATTTTGGGTGATCCTGATGCTCCTGTAACTATTGTCGAATTTGGTGATTACCAATGTCATCAATGCTATAATTGGTTCCATAACACAAAACCAACTATAACTCGTGATTATATTGACACTGGAAAAGTAAATTTGATTTTTGTTGATATGGCATTTTTGGGTAGAGATTCTAGTCCTGCCGCTCAAGCCACTTACTGTGCTGAAGACCAGGGAAAGTACTGGGAATATCATGACATGTTGTACAATGCACAAGAAGACAAAATCGATGGCGGTTGGGCTAACACTGAAAGACTAAAGGCATTTGCATTTTCAATGGGATTAGATATGGAGTTGTTTGAAAGTTGTCTGGACTCGGGAAAATATTCCAAACGTGTTCAATACAATACTCAACAAGCAAGAGACCATGATGTGAGAGGAACTCCTGGATTCTTTATCGTAACCTCTGATGGACAATTACAAATCGCTGGAGCACAACCATTTTCAGTGTTTAAACAAGTTCTGGACCAATTGGTATAGATGACAAACGCCATCAAATTTGTCTTTTCAAATCCAAAATACATTGCACTATCTTTTACAATATTCATCCCAATGCTCATTGGATTATTGATTTTATCTGAGTATATTTTCTTAGAACCTTACGTTGTAAGCCATCTTCCTCGTGGTACTGAGTTAGGGTTTTCCCTTATTGTGATAATTTCTGCATTGTCAGCCCTGGTTCTTCCAATGAATGTTTTTAGAATTAATGTATTGAAAGGCTCATCACGAAAAATGGGAGGTGGTCTTATTGGCTCTTTTGTTGGAGCAATCGCTGGAGCTTGTAGTTGTGGACCAATTGGATTTGCAGTCATCTCAACATTTGGTTCTGTTGGAGCAACGGCAACTGCTTTTTTGACAAATTATGAAATCCCTCTACGAATAATTGCTATTGGGGTTTTAGTAATTACTTATTTCACAACTGTAAAATCTCTCAAAACCGAATGTAAATTCGATCTTTGATTTTAATTCACTAGAAATTACCATTTAGGCAAACGTTTTCGACCTTTGGATGTATCTTAAAGTCTGAGACACTATCTGTATGACATTCATTTATGTTCCAATTAGGCCAAGTAGGAGAGATCCAGAGGCTGATGAAATTGAAGACGCTGAGGATTAGCATCTTTTTCAATTTAATTATCTGACAATAAATTTAGATATTTTTCAAAGTCGAGCTATTTATTTGCCTTTTTCAAGTTTAACATAATGCAAAATTTGAATTTGATTGCTGGAATTTTGATAATTGCCAGTCCAATTTTATTTTCAATGATCGCATACCCAGATTCTGTAGCTTGGAGTTGGAATGAGGGTCGAGGCGGTTATCTTTTTGCACTAGTTTTTGTTGTTGCAGAACTCATTGGTCTAAAAATTGTAATTTCAAAAAAGCGACTTATTGCAGTAATTCCAATTGCATTGTTAACCATCTCTTACCTAATATCTTTGGAATCTGGTTTACGTGATTATATTGTTGAATCTGCTGAACAATTTAATGTTCAATTAATCTATTCTTGGACTTGGATGTGGGATTTTGTTGTCATGGCAATATTTGTTGTTGTGGCATTATCTATTTTCTTTGGAAAGCGGTGGATTAGAATTGCCCCTGCAGGACCTATCTTCTTAACTGGTACTGCAATAATTTTGTCTTTGGACGCATTCTTCCCATATGACACATTAGGTCCTTTACAATACATTGTTCCTTACTTTGTACAAGCAAATGTTTGGGTTATTACAGTACTTGAACTTGGTACTGCTGTTGCAAGAGACAATGTCATGTTCTTACGTGGTGATCATGGTTCAATGGCACTTCAAGTATTTTGGCCATCAGCTGGTGTTCACAGCATTATAATCTTCTCATTGGTAATTGGCGCTTTCATGTTAAAGATGAACATTCCAAGAAGAAGAAAATCAATGTACTTTGTTTTAGGAATAATTGGAACAATCACTGTAAATTTGATTAGAATCTTTTCCCTTTCATGGTATGCACTCAAAGTAACAACTGATCCTGTGGCTTGGGAGGAATATCATAAAATTGCAGGTGAAATCATGTTCTTACCGTGGCTGTTTGCATTCATTTTGGTAGTAATTTTGATAGAGTCCAGACGTCTCAAAAAACAAGAAGAACAAGATGAACTTTCTAAAAATAACTAGTGATATCCCTTTGTCCTTGACTTTCTGAAAGATCTGATACCTTTACTCCTATCCGTCTAATCGTAATTGTCTGACTCTCAAGTCCTTCTTTCAGTAATTGCTCTGCCGTTTTTTCTAATTCCTCTAAACTCATAGTGGAATTTCGTAGCATTTTTGATTTTGATTTATTTGACAAATCTGATTGTACAAAACTTATTCCAACTGACTTGAACATCTGATTCTTTTCTTTAATTATTCTGTGAACTTCTTTACATAATTCTAAAATATTTTCTAAAAGGAATTCGTAATCTTTTGAATCTTCTTTTAAAGTAACAATTTTTCCGTGTTGAATGCTAGGTTCTCTTTCTTTTACTGGTTCATCATCAATTCCTCTCACCGCATTGTAGATGTAAGTTCCACTCTTTCTGCCAAATACTTTGTTCAATGTAAATACATCAAGTTTCTTTACGTCTCCAATCGTTTCTAATTTCATTTCTACAAATCTTTGTTCTGTTTTTTTACCAATACCTGGAATGTCTCTTATTTTTAATGACTCTAAGAACTGGTCAATTTTTTCTGGTGATACAATTGTTAAACCATCAGGCTTTTGGAAATCTGACGCAATTTTTGAAATTAATTTATTTGGTGAAATTCCAATTGAGCAACTGAGTTTTGTTTTTTCTCGTATGGAATTTTTTATTTGTTGGGCTAAGTGACTAGCTTTGTTAAAGTTTCCTTCTGTTCGTTTTGTTACATCCAAGTATGCCTCATCTCTTCCTACGTATTCAAAAATATCAGAAAATCCTTCCATGATTTTCATTGCTTTCTCAGACATTTCAGAGTAATAATCAAAATCTACTGGTAGGAATACTGCGTCTTTTCTTTCTTCTAATCTTTTTTTGGCAAAGACTATTGGAATTCCAGACTTTGCACCATATTTTCTTGCAGTATAGTTTGCAGTTGCAATGGCACCACTATCTCCACCTCTGTCTGAAAACACACAAACACAAACGGGTTTTGATTTTAATTCTGGTGATCTAATTTCTTCGCACTGAGCATAGAAATAGTCAAAATCTATGTGGAAAACGATCTTGGTTTCCAATAAAATACAATTGATGATAGATTATTACAATATTGTGTATTCATCTAAATATTGAATAAAATGACATCATCTATGGATGATTATCCTGTTTCTGTTGATGAAAATGGAATGAAAATAAAACCTGAAAAAATGGAGCAAGAAAAACTCTATCATTGCATCTTCAAAGATAAGGTATTACTAGTCTTCAAAGACTCTCAGGATGTGATGAATTGTTACGAAATTGAAGAAAAAGAACTAGTTGAAAAAATAAAGAAAATTGGTAGTGATGACGATCTAGAAAAATTATTTGATGAATATCTTAAGGGTCAGGACCTGAATAATTAAATAAAAGCGAAAGAAAATTTTGTTATTAAAGGGACAAAAAATTGAGTAATAATAGAAAATCTAAAGATGCAGAAGATATTTTATCAGAATTTGACTCTAGAACTAATTCTGAACCAGAACCAACACCAGAACCAACACCAGAACCAACACCAGAACCAACACCAGAACCAACACCAGAACCAACACCAGAACCAACACCAGAACCAACACCAGAAGCAACACCAGAACCAACACCAGAACCA
>JAJETY010000067.1 GCA_021268355.1 Candidatus Nitrosopumilus sp.
TCAAAGTACATGTAATTGCACTACCACCTGTAGTGGGAGTTAAAGTCAAAACCACTGATGCGACTGCTTCACTTCCACCTGTACCATCATTAGTTAATCTATATTGAATAATTGTTGGAGTACCATCATTTCCTAAATAAGCACTGTTTGCAGGAGATTGTATGGAAACTGCAGATACTGCTGCGTGTGCCTCTTGATACATAAAATTTGGAAATCCACTAGTGAGTAATGCTGAAAATATAACAAAACATGCAATCTTGGAGATTCTGTTCACAGTCAGTTCCAGTTTTGGTACTATATAACATTGTGCTTAGATTTTTTTTTTTTTGAAAATTGGTAGCTAAAGTTGATAATTTGACCAAATGATTTTCGGATTTCCTGTTTAATGACAATTCCAAAATGACTCATAGTGTACAACTGGACCAGTTCAGAGGAGTCAAATAGTCACAACCACCTAGGTTTGATTCTATTTGGAACATCCGCATTACTTGCAATTATTCTGTTTTTGGTGTTCCACCCACAAATTGAGGCAATCAACAAGGAATCACCCATACTAATCAACATCATGTTTATTCCTGCAATGGCAGTAGGTTTCCTGTATGGAGTAAGAATCACAGAAAGGGCTGTAAAGCCTTCAGAGATTCGTAGTCCATTCAAGAGGTCCATTGTCAAAATATTCCTGTTCTTCTTTGTGATTGGCGGTATGTTTAGCTCTGTAAACTTTGCAATTAACGGAGGCAGCATAATGCCAGATATCTCAATCCTTGAAGAAGGACTAGTCCCATGGGCAAACAATTTTGTCACTGCAAACGGCGGTGCTACATTTCTAATTATTACCAGCATTACTCTGATGGCAGCTGCAACAAAGAGAATTGTTGGAATGAATTCAGGAGTACTAAATAGATTGGTAACTTCTGTTGGTACATTTGTCTTCTTTACAATGCTGGCACTTAGTTTCACAAAGTCAGACCCAACATCATCAGGTGTCTTTTTGTATACATTTTATCAGGCAGGAATTGTTGGTGGCGCATTCTTTGCAATGAACCGACTGACCAAAAATCAAAACATGTTTGAAGACTTTGCAAACGGATACTAGTTATTTATCCAAATCTACATAAATTCCTGAGATTGAATTATTGATTCGGTCCCAGTACTTTTCACAACCTTCTGTCTTGAAATCATTAGCTTTGCATTGATTAAAGTGAGCAGTATTGTCTCTTTGCATATTGTCTGCAAACAAAACATCATTTGCCATGAACAGTGCCATGATTCCAATTACTGCCAAAGATGCAGCAACAACAATCATCGAATATCCCACTTTGGCATGATTGTGAGGCTCTTTCATTTAAAAAAAATCAATCACTCTTGAATTTAATCTTTTCAAGCTGATATTTTGCGATCAAATCTCTGGCACTAGGTAATTTCCAAGAAAAGAAAGAAAAGACAGTTGTTCAAAATATCTCTGTTGAGTATTCAAATTCTGCAATACGAGTTTCTCGGACCAATTCCACTAGATCAATGGGGTCCACCCATGGAAAAACTCGTGTTTCTGATAATGTCAAGAGACAAGGACAGATTCAACATTCTCTATGTTGGTGACTGCGAAAAAACAGAAGAAAAGTCATTTTTCATTCAACATTCAGGTTTCAAATGCTGGGTGGAAAAGGCAGGATCTGAAAAGGCACTGCACCTAGCAATATTGCCACTCTTTGAAGCAACCAAGGAGCACAGAGAAAATGTTCTAAATAAAATCAAAGCTCAGTACAAGCCACCATGTAATGCAGGTGAAATTCCAAAGCCAAAACCTGATTACGTGGTAAGAAAATCAGCAGATTCCTCTGAAAACTTTACTTGTCCTTGCTGCGGTTCCCAAATGAAGGCTGAACAATTTTTAGAAAAATCCACACTTTACAGATGTACGAGTTGTGGAATTAGTGATACGAAACTTAACTCCTGACTTTATTTTGAACGTCAAAGAGTTGTAGTGTGAGCAAATCAATTGCTTTTTTCAAATGTCCAAATTCGTTTATAGAGTGAATTTGTCCCTCAACTAGAGCTCTCATTATTTTGATAGAGTTTTTTTGATAGTCATCAGATGCGACAATTTCCATTGCGTTGATTTTTGATAATAGATTATCCAGTTCCTTTATCATTTCATCAGAGGGTTTGTGTTTTTCCATGAATTACATGAAAATGATTTTGATATATGAATTGTTACAGCAAGTCCTCATCAATCTCTTGAATTGGATCCAAGTATTGCTGGCATGTACAAGTTGGAATGTTACAGTTTCCCATTTTCATTAGTGAGTGACTATTCTCATTTGGAACATGTGCTTCATCTGTATGATGACATCTCTTGCAATTCATATCATCGACTCTCAAATTTTGTATATAACCACATCAAGGAATTAAAACTGCTCTAGCTTCAATTTTTGAATCTTTTAGTTTCTTGAGAACCTCGTTTGCACTCTCTAATGGAAATGATTCTGTAATTACTTCGATATTTTTTTCATCACATGTCCTGATTACTTCCTCCATATCAGCAGTTGAACCAATGAGTGTGCCTCGAATCGTCTTCTCCTCAAATGCCATAAAGGATGGATTCTCACCCACTGTGGCAATGACTATGAGACCGCCCTTCTTTACGGATTTGATTGCAGTGTCAGTTACAATGTCTGCAGGTGCAAACACAATTGCTGCATCAAGCATCCCATGTTTTTCTTTTAATTGTTCCAGAAATTCCTCCTGATTTTCTGAAAATACCATTGCATCAACTGCGCCCAATCTTTTTGCAACATCCAAATGATTTTGTGATCTTGAAAATGCAATTACGTCGCAGTCTTTTACTTTTGCAAATTGCACTGCCATGTGTCCAACTCCACCAATTCCAAAAATTCCAATTTTCTTGTGAGTTTGTGGCTCTGCAGCTTTGACTGCCTTGTATGCAGTAATTCCTGCACAAAACAAGGGCGCAGCATACTCTGGTTTCATACTTTCAGGAACTTTGGTCGCAAAGTCTTCAGTAACTGTAATGTATTCTGTGTATCCTCCCTTGAAAGACTCTCCAGTAATGGTTGATGATTCACAAAGGTATTCTTTTCCTTCTTTGCAGTATTGACATTCTTTACAAGCTTCAAGCAATGGTGTGATTCCGGCTCTATCTCCAATTTTGAATTTTGTGACTTTATCTCCAATCTCAACTACCTTTCCAACGACTTCGTGTCCTGGAACAGTTGGTAGTTGTGGAGGAATTCCAATATCTTGCCAATCTCCTTCAATGCCATGTAATTGGGAATGACAAACACCACATGCTTCAATTTTTAGTAAAATCTCATTTGATCGTTTGATTTCATGTTTATCTATTTGAGTTAGTTTTAATGGATTTGTCTCAATTGCAGCACATTTTTCAAGAACCATTGCGCGCATCTTGTCCATGACTCTGAACA
>JAJETY010000054.1 GCA_021268355.1 Candidatus Nitrosopumilus sp.
ATAATAATTTTGCAGCAGCCTGATTGATAGATTTTTGTTCATCTGTAAGGTTTAGTTTTTCTTGTTTAATTAATAATTCCTGAGCAGATGTATGTTGTGATTCAAGTAAACGATTAGCTTCTAATTCCTGCTCCTTAAATAATTGTTTAGCATCAGACAATTGCTGTTCCATTAAATTCTCAATAGTTTCAGATTGGCGTTTTGATATTTTTAAATTTAGTTGATTAAAAACCTTAGAATTCAAATCATCCTCTGAAAAAATACTTTCTTCGATTAGAATTTGAACCATATCCGTACGTCTTTGGAACAGCAGGTCTTTGGTGGATTTATCTCTGCTTTGCAAAATTTTTAGGTTATTTTCATTTCTCTTCATGATTATTTCTCTGGTGTGTTGGGTTCTAGACTCCAATATTTCTGAAAGTTTTGCCGGATTAGCGGAAAGTATATCAATAATCTGAGACATTTGATTTACTAAAAGTTCAGATGTTTCTTGGTTGTGAATTGCTAGCATTTCAGATGTTTTTGTATTATGTTCAGCCCATAACTCGAGTGTTTTTGAATTTTGTTTTTCGATTAAGTTATTTAGAGCAAGTAATAATTCCGCTTTTTTAACATTCTCCAAGTATCATATATTATTATAATAATATTTATCCTTTAACTTGATTTCCAGATTTGAGAATATTTTGAAAGCAATATTCGAATTTGTGTAATCGATTAAACACTACATCTTATCAGGAGCGTCAATTCCCAAAAGATTTAGCGCCTTTTCAATAGTAATTTTAAATGAATGAACTAGGCATAGACGAGAGTTTTCAAGTGATACGTCACCCAAATCAAGAACCTTGGATTTTTCATAAAATGAATTGAATGCAACTGCCAAATCATGGCAATATCTTGAAATAACTTTTGGAGACAAGTTATTTGCAGCATCACGAACCTGCAAATTGAAAAGACCGATGGTCTTTATCAAGTCAGTTTCAGAGGGTTCCTTGAGTAGTGAAAAGTCAACATCGATGGAAGGAGTTCTTCCAGATTTTTCTAAAATTCTAGATGCTCTTGCATGAGTGTATTGGATGTAAGGAGCCGTATCACCTTCCAAGCTAAGTGATTTTGTCAAATCAAATGCAATAATTTTGTCCAAATCTTGTTTGATCATCTCATAACGTAGTGTTGCAACAGATACAGAATGAGCAATTTTCTCAACTTCTGAATCATCCATATCAGGATGCCTTTTTTTTGTCTCTTCAGTTGTTTTCTCTTTTAACAAGTCATAAACAGAGTCAGCATTGACATACAAACCCTTTCGGCCAGACATTTGAGCTTGTTTGCCGTCAGTTTCCATTCCAAGAACTTTTGCAGTATCAGAGCTTAGTGTGACGGATTCATATCCCAGATGAACATATGCATCTGGAACAGATTTGAATTTTCCCATTAAAGAAGTAATTATTTTCTGTAATCTTGCTTGTCTGGAATCAATAACGGTGATTACTTTATCTCCAGAGAAATTTTGCGATTCAGGAACAGAATCATTTAGTGTGGTTTGCCACAAAACACGAGAATTTGGTTGCTCTTTTTCATATTTTTCATAATGGAATGGATCATCTACCAATCCCAGTTTCCATGCCGCGTATGGGATATCTTTTGCAATGTATGTAGCAGTTCCATTACTTCTGACAATTACTTTGTCTTCTTCATTTCCATCTCCACGGATAACCCAACATCCTGCATTTTTTCCATTATTTTCAAATTCTATCAGATTCATTTCTTTGAGTTTCTCAAATATTCTATCCCACAATCCAGAGCGAATTATCTGGGATTCAAAGTTCAGGCAATCATAAGAGACAGATAGATTCCAACACGTTTCCAGTTGATTTGAGAGTACACGACGAGTAATTTTATCTGCAAATTGTGCAATTTCTGAAGCCCCATCTTCTAATTCTTTGAGAACATTTTTTCTGATTTCTTCCAAACTAGAATCCTGTTCGTATTTTTCAGTTGTTTTGACATAGACATCATCACCACAATAATGATCAAACTTTTTTCCTTTAGGTGGTTCTATATCATATCCGAAATGTTTGAATCCAACAATAATGTCTGCAACCTGCAATCCAGAATCATCAACATAATTTAGAACATTAACTTTGTAGTTAGCTTTTTGTAAAATTCGAGAAATGGTATCGCCAATTATGATGTTTCGTATGTGGCCAATATGAAGAGCCTTGTTGGGATTTACACTTGTGTGTTCAACTACAACAGTAGAATTTTTTCCAATATCAAAATCTCCAAATTCAGGTAAATTCGATTCAGATAAAATTAATTGATTCAATTTTTGCCAATCAGCGTAAAAATTAAGATATCCTGATGGATGAGATTCAGATTTTGAGACCAGTGTGGAAATACATTGTGAATATTTTTCAGATAGCATTTCAGAAATTTCTTTTGGGCTTTTCTTGAGTTGTTTTGCTAGCAAGAAAGAGATGTTAGAACTAACATCTCCAAATCCGGGTTTTGCAGGTTCTACTGAGAACTTTACAACAGAAACAGAAAGATCTCCCAGAATCTTGTTGAGATTGTTTTCAATTTCGTCAAGTATTGATTTGAAAGTCATACTATAACTCAGATAATTTAGGCGCTAATTTATCTAATGCTTCCAGTACGCCATCACCCGCATGTGCTGAAACAGTCATACTGGCTTCAGATTTTACATCATCAGTGGCATTTCCTAAAGCTACACTTGTTTTTGCCACTTTGAACAATGGAACATCAGTGGCACTATCACCAATTGCAATGACATCATCTCTAGAGATCGAGAATCTTTTCATGATTTCAGTAAATCCAGTTCCCTTGTCTATGCCTGGAGAATTTATGTGAAAAGCATATTGACTGTCAGATAAGACTACATCGGTATTATGCTCTAACAAGATTTTTCTTGCATGATTGAGATCAAATGTTCTTTGCAATACAACCTCAGTCATCCTAGGAAAAACATACTTTTCTTCAACATTTTCCATATTATTTTTCAAAATTTCAAGAGCATTTTTGCACTCGGTAATGTTACCAAGTAGTATGTGATCGTTTGAGTCCAAAGTGATACAGCCGCCATTTTCACCGACAGCAACTTTGGTTGTACCTCCAAATACTGAAAGTAAAAATCCTTCAACAGATGATCGGCCAGTTACAAAAATTACATCATGACCCATGTTTACCAGTCTCCGTAATGATTCCAATGCATCTAAATGGATTCGCCCTCCACCATTTTCAGTAATTGTTCCATCAATATCTACAGCAAAAGTTCTTTTTTTCACATCAGGGCTTTTTTGTACTGAATAATATTTGCTACGTATGAAACAAAAAGAAAATGCGATTGTTCATTAATGTAATGATTTTATCCCAAATATGGTAAAAAAAGGAATAATTGCAGAGATTTTTAGCAAAGCAAAATTTGCAGACGAGTCTCAATCATACAAAATTTTCTATAGAAATTTTGAAAAAACCATAGAAACAACATTGCCAGAATTCTTAGTCCAGTCAAATAATTTAGAAACCATACCAATTAGCAGGATAAATAAAATTAAAAAAAATAATACGATTTTATTTGAAAAGAAATTAGCAAGGAGTGAGTAGTTTTGGGAATTCCTGAAAAAATTAAAGCCATTCAAGATGAAATGGCAAGAACACAGATCAACAAAGCTACAGAGCATCATCTGGGATTACTAAAAGCAAAGATTGCGAAACTCAAAAGAGAGCAAGAAGACAACATTGTAAAAAAATCCGGAATGAAATCGGATGGATTTGATGTAAGACGAACGGGAGATGCAACGGTAGTGTTTATCGGATTACCAAGTGTTGGAAAATCAACACTGCTCAACAGGTTAACTGGAGCTAAATCGGCAGTAGGTGCATTTCAATTCACGACCCTAACAGTAGTTCCAGGAATGATGGAGTATAGAGGGGCAAAAATTCAGGTTCTTGATTTACCAGGTATCATCAAAGGTGCATCCACAGGAAAAGGATTAGGTAAAAGAATTTTATCAGTTGCCAGAACTGCAGATTTAGTATTATTGGTACTGGATGTTTTTCAACCATATCACGAAGATGTTCTTGTAAACGAGTTAGGAAATATAGGAATCAGACTAAATCAATTACCGCCAAACATCACAATTGAAAAAGCATCCATGGGAGGAATTGCAATTGCTCAACAAGTAAAATTAACAAAAATTACAGAAAAACATTTGAAAGATATTTTGCACCTGTATGGGATTGTTAGTGCACGCGTAGTCGTCAGGGAAGATGTTACATCAGAACAATTATCAGATCACATTGCAGGAAATATTAGTTATTCAAAAGCACTTACAGTACTAAACAAAATTGATTTAGTAGATAAAAATTTCTTGAAGGAATTGAAAACAAAAATAAAATCAGATGTAATTGAAGTCTCTGCAAATTCAGATATCAACATTGAACAATTAAAAGAGAAAATCTATGAGAAATTGAAATTTATCAGAATATACATGAGACCCAAAGGAGGAGAGACGGATTTTAAAGAGCCATTAATTGCAAGAGAAGGAGATTCAGTTGAAGATGTTTGTAATAAATTACATAGAAGAATGAAAAAAGAATTTAGATACGGAATGGTTTGGGGTAAAAGTGTAAAGTTTGGTGGTCAAAGAGTGGGTTTGAATCATATTTTACAAGATGAAGATGTGTTAACAATTATCAAAACACGTGGAACGTAGATACAAAAAAACCAAAACATGGATCATGAATTTGAGCAGAGGTGGTGTAAATTCTGCATGACAAAAACAAAACAAGAATTAATTTTCTTACCAGAAATGGCAACATACAAGCGTAGAAGAAAATACAAATGCACAATTTGTGGAAAAACAAGTTGGTTACAAGGGAGAAGACCCTCTGCCGAGGGAGTTTATTGAAAATATTACGATCAAAAATAATTTTTATTGAAAAAAATTACTTGAGAAATTGTAATCACTTTGTGTAAATTTCTTTAGTTTAACCACTGAAAAAGAATGAAAATGTCGAACAAAACATGGCAGCTAAACGAAAAGCCTCTCCAAAGAGCAAAGCAGCTCCAAAGAGAAAGGCCGCTAAAAGAAAAACTGCAGCAAAAAAAGCAGCTCCAAAGAGAAAGGCAGCAGCAAAAAAAGCAGCTCCAAAGAGAAAGGCAGCAGCAAAAAAAGCAGCTCCAAAGAGAAAGGCAGCAGCAAAACGCAAAGCCGCTCCAAAGAGAAAGGCAGCAGCAAAACGACGATAGTAAACTCGTCAAAAAATTAACAATCGTCAGAAGGCGAATTGTTTTCCATTTTTCTAAAACCCAACAGTGTTAACTGTAAAAATTATTTTTAATATTGATGTATGAAAAGAATTTTCAGAAAAATAATTTTTAAAATTTTAGTATAGATAACTCATTAATTTTATTTGTTCTTCAGTACTAATGACATTTTTTTCGGTTAGAATTTCCAATAATTCTTTGAACAATGCTTTTTGTTCAGAAGACATTCCACCTGAAGGACCTTTTTCTCCGGGTGGACCTGGCGGACCTCTTGGACCTGCTGGACCTAATGGACCTTGTTCTCCGGGTGGACCTTGTTCACCTATAGAACCTATTGGACCGGTTGGACCTCGTTCTCCTTGTGGACCTTGAATTCCTTGTGGACCTTGTGGACCTTTTTCTCCAGATGGACCAGTCATTCCTCGTTCTCCTTGAGAACCTTGTGGACCTTGTGGACCTTTTTCTCCTACTGGACCGCTAGGACCAGTCTGACCTTTTTCTCCTTGTTGACCTTGTGGACCTTTGTCACCTTTTTCTCCTTGTGGTCCTGGCACTCCGGTCAATCCCTTTGCCCCAGCTGGACCTTGTGGACCTTGTGGACCTTTTTCTCCTACGGAACCTTCAGAACCTTTAGGACCTTTTTCTCCTACTGGACCTGGTGGACCAATA
>JAJETY010000055.1 GCA_021268355.1 Candidatus Nitrosopumilus sp.
GAAGAAGCAACTCCTGAGCAGTTAGCTAGACTAGAACAATTGGAGAAACAAATCCAAGAACTAGAATCTCGACCTGAACCAACTCCAGAACCTGAAGAGGAAGAAGCAACTCCTGAGCAATTAGCACAATTAAATGAACTTCAAAAGCAAATTGATGAATTAGAATCAAAATTATCTACATATCCTGTTCCTCGAACTGAATCTGAGCCTGATACCGAACCTATAATTGAAGAATATTCAGAATTCAATGAATTAGAGGTTCAAATTGATGAATTAGAAGATGAATTATTTTCAAAATTACACCCTTCATATGATGAACCCACCGATGAACAAGTTTCAAAAATAAATGAATTGGAGAAACAAATCCAAGAACTAGAATCAAGTAATATCGAACAAAAAATTATTCAAACTTTACAAAAACAGAATAAAAAATTGGATGAGATCCAAAAAAAATTGGAGCAACCATCTGATGAAACTTCAGAATCTTTACCCTTAGAAGCTTATTGTGTTAAATGTAAAACAAAAAGAAAAATCAAAAATGCTGAAGAGACAATTATGAAAAATGGACGTGCTGCAACAAAAGGAATATGCCCAATATGCAATTGCAAAGTTTTTCTCATTGGAAAAATGAAAAAATAATTGTTTAAAAAATCACATTTGTCCTGATTGCCAGGCTTGATTGAATCTCTTTATGGCTTCTTGATATGCCATGATTGAATCATCACCTGATGTCTTAAGGAATTTCTCCCACTGTTCATTGAATTTTTTAATTGATTCAATGTTTGTTTCTTTGAAAATATTTTCAATCATCTTTGTTTGTTGTTTTATATATTCAGGACCAATTTCCTCCCAAGTACTTTCCCAACTTGAGCTAACTTTCTTTAATAATTCCGCATCTGACTCGACAGCTTTTTGGCATGCGTCATGATAAGTCATTAAAGTCTCATTAGTAGCCTTTTGCCACTGCGCTAAAGATTCTTTCCATCCATTTAATGCAGCATTGTATTCTTTCCAAGCTTTCTCAAACTCTGGTTTTTTTGAGGATGATTTTGAATTTGATTTTGGCTTTGAAGAAGTTTTTTTAGCTGATTTCTTTTTTGCAATGATTTTTTTCTTTGCAGCCATAAACTAGATTAAAAATAGTAGATGTTAAATCTTTCATGATTTAAAACTCTGAAAATATGTTACTTTGTTCATTTGAACTTTGATGCCTTCGTAAAATTGATAGAATGCTTCTGTTCCTTGTTTTGATATAATTCAAAGTGTTGTTTACAAAGATTTCGTTTTTCTCTAAAACTAATCTGAACTGACTCAATTGCTTTTGATTTACATTCTGAAATACTACATTGCATTATTTGAAATATTGATAATTTCTTATTAAAAGTTTGAAATTATACTATTACCTGCTACAGATTTTTATCAGTGAATATTCAATTCAAATTATGAATGATGATGAAAAAGGAAAAAGATTCCTGGAATTAATTGATGAACAAAATAATGTACAATGGAGCATTGTAGCTAAACTTTCATCTTTAATTTCATCAAAATGGAGTTCTGTTGATTTACAAAAAGATATTGAGGATCTAGTTGAAAAACATACTAAGATTACAAAAGAACTTAACAGTCTAGATGAACATAGTAGTATCTTATAGAGCAGAATCTACCATCAATGCGATAAATAATACCGCCAAATATGGACTAGAAAATTTAAACAAAGTCCATGATGCTTTCTCCATTGGTTTAAGAATTACCCATATTGACAATGCAACCATCAAAGCTCCTGATGCAATCGCAGTCCACAAATAAACTCCTCCTACCATTTCTTCTCCAGATTGTGTTGTTATGAAAAATGGTGCTATTGAAAATAGTACCATTACTACAGTTGAACCAGCAATTGCTCTAGCGGATGTTTTTTCTGATTGTACAGCAGTTAGCATTGGTACATTTACTTTGTTGTAATCATCTTTGAAATGAAGTGTCAATGCCCAAATGTGCATTGGAATCCAAATGAATACTAATCCTGCCATTGCTAGTCCCATAGTCCACAAGTCTGACATTGTAACTGCAACCCACCCAATCATTGGTGGAGAACCACCGCATAATCCTCCAAGAATTATGTTTGTTCTTGAATTTCGTTTTAATGCATAAGAATAGACTAGAATGTTATTTAGTAATCCAAATGCTATGAAAGCAGTAGCCCATAGGCCTTGCTCTAATGTAGTTGTAAATGAAATCCCAAATGCCAAAACAAGCGAGATTCCAGCTAATACTAATCCAAAATTTCTAGCTTTAACAGCAGGGTAGATCCTTTTAGAAGGGAGTGGTCTACCTTTTGTTCTTTCCATAATTGCATCAATATCTCTATCATGATAATTTGTCAAAGTATTTGCTGCGGCAGAACCAGCGGCAACTGAAAATAACATCAGTACCCAAGTAGAGGGAGCGATCTCTATTCCATAAATGTTGGATGCTGTTAAAGCAGCTCCAAATGCTGTAAATACCAACAAATACCATATTTTGGGCTTTGTCAGCTCATAGTATACTGCAACTCTGGATTCAGTCTTTTGTTTCTGCAATACTATTCACTATCCTTTGATGGCATATATGGCATTGCTTTAGCACTTGATTTCATCTCAATAAACGATTCTGAAGACTGTATGCCATCAATTCTGCCAATCTTCTCTGAGACCATTTTGTGCATCTGATCTAATGATTTTGAATACATTGTGACAAGAATGTCAAACCTGCCCGTAACTTCTGCAACTTCTCTTACGCCGTCAATTTTGAATAATTCTGAAATAATGTGATCGCGTTTTTTAGTGTCCATATTGATTCCAGTCAATGCCTTTACGTTATATCCTAATTCTGCATCATTTACAACAATTGTAAATCGTTCAATTAACTTTCTTTTAACTAATCTCTTAATTCTTGAATAGACTACTGATGAATTAACATTAATTTTTTTTGATAACCTTGGGACCGAAATTGATGCATCATTTGATAATTCTGATAAAATTTGTAGGTCTAGATCATCCACTTTTACCATCTAAAACGCCTGAGTCGTTGTAGATTTCTGGTTCTTATAAAGTTATTAATGAAAAAATTGCAAAAAAAAACTAGATCTTACCTTTTTTGTATAACATTTCAGCTAAGAGCACTGCACCTTTTGCTGAACCCATTTTCTTGTTATGCGAAAATAACATGTATTTTAGTCCTTTATCAAACAGTTCTTCTCTTTCAACTCTGCCAATTGTTGTAGTCATTCCATTTCCAACCTCTCTTTCCATTCTTGGTTGAGGTCTTGTTGGATCTTCATGGAATGCATAGTATTCTTTTGGAGCTGAAGGTAATCCTTCAACAGAAATTTCTTTGTTGTAATTATTGTAAAGTTCTTTTGCCTTTGCTGGATCAATATCTTCAGAGGTCTCAACAAAAACTGATTCTGTATGCCCATCGATTACTGGAACTCTGGTACATGTGCAACTAACTCTAATGTCTGCATCTTCAATCTTACCATCTTTTAGTTTTCCAAGAATTTTTCTTGTTTCTAGCTTGACTTTTCCTTCTTCTTTAGGAATGTATGGCAAGATATTGTCAGTAATTCCCATTGCTGATACACCTGATTTTCCACCACCTGAAATTGCTTGCATTGATGTCATCATGACCTTTTTTGCACCATATTTTTCTAATAGTGGTTTTAATGTGATTGCCAAACCTGTAGTTGTGCAGTTTGGTAGCGGTGCAACAAATCCTTTCCAATTACGATTTTTCTTCTGAGTTTCTAGAAGTTCAGCTTGTTCATCATTTATACCTGGAATGAGAATTGGAACATCTTCTTCATATCTATATGCGGAGCTAGTTGAAATTACTGGTAATTCTGCTGCCATTTTAGTTTCAATATCTCTAGCAGCCTGAGATTCAACTGCTGAAAAAACTAGGTCTAATTGTGACGTGTCAAGTTCATCAATTCTTTTAACAGTCATTTCTTTGATATATTCTGGAATTTCTCCACCAACATCCCACATGATAATTCCTCCTTCATTTCTGATAGCATCAAGATATTTTTTACCTGCAGAGCGCTCAGAAGCCGCAATTTGGGTTACCTCAAACCATGGGTGATTATTCAAAGACTGTACAAATTCCTGACCTACAGAACCTGTTACCCCAATAATTGCAACTCTCTTCTTCTCCATGAATTAATTATTGATCCGTTTCAATTAATAATCGTTATTCAAATTACCAAAAGATACTATATCACTTGTTACTATTTTCTAATGTGAAAATAAGGACTAAAACGAGTATTTCGCAATATCGCCCCATATCTCATGGTGGAAGATTTTCTGGTGGAAATAGGCAGATCGATGTATTGGATTTTAGCTCAAATACTAGTCCTGCTGGATTGCCATCTCTTGTTAAATCTGCTATCAAGAAAAAATTAGATGAAATGGAATACTATCCTGATGCAGAATCTCTCAATTTAATTTCCAGCCTCAGAAAATATACTGGATTATCTGATTCTCAGATAGTTGTTGGAAATGGAGCAATCGAAATACTCTATAATTTTTGTAACGCATTTTTATCAAAAAAACATGTTTTAATTCCAATTCCAACTTTTAGTGAATATGAATCAGCATCAAAACTAGTTGATTGCAAATTTATTTTTTTTAAAACAATTAACCTTTCTGAAAATATTGATTCATTTATCTCAAAAATTCCAAATAATGGATGTGTTTTTGTATGTAATCCGAACAATCCAACTGGAACAATTTTATCAAAAAAACAATTAGCAAAAATAATTTCTGCTGCAAAAAATAAGTCATGCTTTGTATTTGTTGATGAATGTTTTATTGAATTAGTTCCAGAATCTAATCACTCTGTAATAAATTTAATAAAAAAATATGACAATTTGTTTATCCTTAGATCTTTAACTAAATCATATGGTCTAGCGGGAATAAGAATTGGATATGGTTTAGGTTCAAGAACGATCATTGATATCTTAAAAAACATAAAAATTCCATGGAGTGTTAATGCGTTAGCTCAGCAAGCAGCTATTATTGCAATTAAAAATAAGTCTCATATCAAAAAATCAAAATCCATAATTAAAAAAGAATCAATTTTTCTTAAAAAGAAAATTAACCAAATTCCAGGTTTTGAATGTCATGACAGTTCAACTAATTTTATTCTCATTAA
>JAJETY010000023.1 GCA_021268355.1 Candidatus Nitrosopumilus sp.
TAACAGATACTTTGTTAGAATGACTGCTCCTGTTGGTAAAGTTCCAACATCTGATTGGAATCAACAAAAAGCTACAGTCACTGGTTACACAGCATGTTCAAACCAATACTATGCAACAAGAGCAAGATTGGCATATCATCCACCTGAGAAAAGATTCCTAAGTTTTAGTGGAATCAACATGAGTTTTGATGGTGTTGAAGTAAAACAAAAAACAACACAAGCACCTCCTCCACCTCCCCCACAACAACCAAAGCCTTCTGGAACACTTCCTAAAGGAATGGGTGATGCACCAAATACTAGTGCAAATAATGGAAATGGAAAATCAAGACAAGAACAACTAGAAGACTACGAAAAAGATTACTTGCAACGAATTGAACAGGAAAAAGCAGAACGCGAGCAAGCTTACCAAGAAGCACTTCAAGCAGAAGCTGAAGCAAAATCTAAACAAACACGCGGTAGCTTGCCAAAAGGTTTTGAACCTTCAAGCGAACCAGAACCTGCTAAACCAAAAGGTACACTTCCAAAAGGTTTCTGACCTTTTCACCTTTCACTTTATTTTATTCTGAATTTTTAAAATCATTGAATACTTCTTTTGCATGTCCTGCCGGTTTTACTTTTGGATAGATCTTGAAAATCTCTCCTTTCTTGTTTACTAGAAAAGTACTTCTCATAACTCCCATGTATTCTCTACCCATGAATTTCTTCTTTCCCCAAACCCCGAACATCTTTGATACTTCTTTATCTACATCGGCTAAGAGTGGATACTTGATTTTCATCTTTTCACAAAATTTTTTGTGGGACTCTACATCATCTGGACTTATTCCAATAATTTCAATGTCTTCTTTTTGAAATTTATTATAATCTTTAGAGAATTCATCAGCTTCTGTTGTACATCCTGGTGTGAAATCTTTCGGATAAAAATAGATTGCATGTTTTTTTCCTTTAAAATCTGAAGATTTCACTAGTTTACCATTTGAATCATTAATCTCAAATTTTGGAACTATATTGCCTTCTGTAAGCATATAATTTTTCAAGTGTCATTTAGTTAATTACTTTGTGTTTTGATACCTCTAAGATTTCATATTTTCAAGTCTTGAAATTGGATAAGAACAACTAGAAAGTTTAACGTATTTGAAGTGCTAGTAATTCTAAATTTTTCCTACTAAATCCATTGATGGTTTTAGAGTTTCTTTACCTGGTTCCCAATTTACTGGGCAAACTTCTCCATGTTCTCTTGTGAATTTTGCAGCATGTAATTTTCGTAATAGTTCTACTACGTTTCTTCCAACACTATTATCGTTAATCTCCATCAATCTTAACACTCCGTCTGGATCTATGATGAAACTTCCTCTGAGTGCAACACCTTCGTTTTCAATATACGTGCCAAACTCTCTTGAAATATTTCCATTAGTGTCTGAGACCATAGGGAATGTAATTTTTTTAATTGAAGGTGATGTATCGTGCCATGCTTTGTGAACCCAAACACTATCTGTACTGATACTAAGAATTTCTGCTCCTGCATTCTTGAATTCTTCATATTTTTCTGCTGCTTCTTCAAGCTCAGTGGGGCAAACAAACGTAAAATCTCCTGGGTAGAAAATCAAAACCAACCATTTTCCTTTATAATCTGAAAAATTAATTTTTTTACTGTCTCCTTCATAATATGCATCTGCAGTTATTTCGGGTATTTCAAATCCAACACTTACCATGGTATTTCTAATACTTATTGAATTAAAAGTGTTTTCAGATGGACAGAATAGTTCTTTTATCTAAGTTAATGAGATCGCTTAAAGGGAAAGGAATAACATTTTTAAAAATTTGATTCTATTTTTTAATTGATATTGTCTATGGAAATTTCAGAAATGTTTGATGTTGAATCTGAAAAACTAGAAAATTTACTTTCAAAAATATCTGATGATATGAAAATTCATGAAATTATTGAGACTTATTATCAAGTCATGAATGTTTCGTCAATGATTTCTATACTTAAAGAACAATTAGATTCTCAAAATGATCAAAAATTGATTGAGACAATCATGAAAATAGAGCAAACTATATCTGGAAAATTCAATACAGAAATACACCCTAAAATCCTACAAAATCTCATAAAATCTATTAACGAAATTACTGCTGTATTACAATCAAATTCTTCAGAAAAAACTAGGGAACAAATTGAAAACGAATCTCAAATGTTTGAAGAATTGAGAAAACAAATGAGTACTAAAGAATTTGTCGAGCAATATGATAAAGGACTAAAATGATTGAACAATTAGCAAAAAACCTTGTTTCCCTAAAAAAAGAGTTTTCTAGCAAATATGATGGAAAAAGTCAAATGCATGAGGTAATTCCTACCTCTACTTCTGAATCATTCAATATTGAACAACAAGATTTGGAGTTACTACATAAGTTTGCTACAAAGAATCCCATCTATTATAACTCATATGAACAAATAATTGGTAACATCAAATGTATTGTATATGAAGGTGACATCAACAAGTATTGGTTGAATAGCATTCAACATAGTTCTACTCATGCACCATTCTCTCCAACTTGGATAATGTCTGCTTATGTTGCAACATTAATTACAAAAGAATTAGGATACTCTGAAGTAATTGATATAGGCTCAGGTGATGGTAGAATCGCTTTCTGTTCTAAAATTTTGAATATGGAAGCATATAGTATCGAGATTGACAATCAATTATTTGATCTTCAAAAGTTACTTGTAACGACACTTGATTTTCATCCGTTCTGTTCAAATGCAATCACATTCAATTATGACTCATTAAATTTGAATAATCCTGCATTTTTCATTGGTGGTCTTGCTCAAATGGGTGGAGTTACATTGGCAAAAGGTGTAATTGAAAAAATAAAATATCTAGATTATTGGAAAAAATCTGGTTGGATTTTTGCAGGTACGTATTCTCAAAAATATGCATCAGATCCAAAAAATGAGGCTGGTTGGGGAACATTAATTGAAAACTATCAACTCCAAAAATTAAAAACCATTTCTTTGCCTACTGCTTGGACATTTCATGAAACAGAAGAAACTCCCTATGTTTTTGCAGAAGCGTCATAATAGCAATCCAAATTAAGCCTAAATTTACCAAAGTTTTCGGACTCGTTGCATAGCTTGGATAGTGCGAACGCTTGCGGAGCGTTAGGTCGCCGGTTCGAATCCGGTCGGGTCCGTTATTTTATTGATTTAGAATATGAATTGATTATTTGAAAAACGTTGGAATTCTACGTAATGGCTAAATATCATTCTCACAAATTTTTTGTGTGAAATTTACCATTAATCTATTTGTAATCTCTGTGCTCATTTTAGGTCTTATTACGAGTCCTATTGCATTAGCACAAACTAGCGATGATGGAGAGGATATCACAATAGAATTAGAAGAATCTATCTCGATTAGTGCAAATGAATCTGAGACTGATCAAACAGATACCAACCCTGATACTGATGAAACAGTAAAAAACCTAGGTCAAGAAGTTTCAAATTTTGTACATGATGTAAGAGACCTCTTCAAAGAACAAAAGGAGGAGACTAAAAAAGTAATTGCACAATGTAGAGAGGATATAAAAAATGCAGAACCTTCTGAAAGACAATCTGTCAGAGAGGAATGTAAATCAAATCTAAAAGAGATTAGAGAATCTTACAAAGATGCTAGGGAAGCATACCAGAATGCATTCAAAGAATTTAGAGATGACATGAGAGTATTCATCCAAGAATCAAAGGGCTTACCTGTTAATGCTGCCCAAAGAGATGCAGCAATTGCAAATATTGAATCATTACCTGATACTGCTGAAGAAAGAGAACAACTTAGAGAATTAAGACAACAGATGAAAGAACAGCTAAAAGAGGAGAAAAAACAAATTCGTGAAAATGAAAAAAGAGAACGTGAGGAATTAAGAAAAATACACAAAGAAGAGAGAAAATTACTCCAAGAACAACAAAAACAAGAACGTGATGAGTTGAGAACTTCCTTAGAAGGCTCTGATGATGCAAAAGATGCAGCAAAAGAAATTAGAGAAGCTTCTCAAGCAATCACAAGAGCTGAAAATAAAATACGCGAAACACAAATTGATGGAAAAGATGTTTCTGTTTCTCTTGAAAAACTAGAAGAGGCTAAAGAACTCTTGGTATTAGCAAAAGATCATTTCGCATCTGATGATTTTGCTGAAGCAGAAGAACTAGCCGAAGATGCAAAAGATTTAGCATCTGAATCTAGGATGAAATTCCTATCAAAATCTGCTGAAGACATTGGTGATCCTAGAGACGATTATGAAGACGAATTAGAAATCGAAGTTGAAGTCGAGGATGGAATTGCAAAAATCAATATAGAAAATAATGGCACTGAAAGAGAATTTGAGACTGAGTGGACTGATAAACAAAGTATTATTGATGAAATTGCTTCGCTTACCGGATTGAATATAGATCAAATTGAGAATGCCATAGAGTTTGAAATGATTTCTGCAGATGATGATGACGATGATGATGATGACGATGATGATGATGATGACGATTGATAGTATAATTAGACGAACTCTGAACTACTAGAATATGAATTTCTTAAATATTATTAGGTAATATTAGAATAATGGATCAAGGAGATTCTAGTTATTCATCCATTAAAGTACAAGATATTATGACACGCGCATTGATTACTGTAAATGTTAGTACTACTGGGCTTCAGGTTGCAAAAATGATGGAACAGGGTGGGATTGGCGCAGTAATTGTAAAAGATGGTGATAATCTAGTCGGTATTGTGACTGATAGAGATTATGCCACAAAGGTTGCAGCAAACAGTTTACCATTTGAGACTAAAGTTGAAAAAATAATGTCTTCTCCCCTCATCACAATTGATCAAAATGAGTCAATTTTAACAGCCGCCAAAACAATGGCCAGTAAAAAGATTCGAAAACTCGCTGTATCTGATGATGGTAACATTGTTGGAATTATCACTTCTACTGATTTAGTAAATCAACTTGCAAATTAATTAGTAAGTTTTGGTCTTTCTCAGGAATAATGTTACTGATGCCATATAGCATATAGTTGCAATTACTTCTGAAATTAATGATGATAAAAATGGCTCTACCCCAATTTCTAAGAAATAGTAAAAAGTTGGCCACCTAATTCCCAGATACACAATCTCTCCCATACCAAAGGATGAAACTAGTGCAAGTAATTCTCTTCTGATTAATTCTTTTCTCATAGATTTGTAACGTTCTTTATTGTCCAAGTAGAACAATGCTGAAAAGATTCCAAAATAAATCACATATCCAAAAATGATTGTAAAAGTTGTAGTAAGAAAAGTATCATAATCTGATAAGATTTGAGCAAATGCTGCTGAAAGTGATGCTGAAACTATAAAGCAGATTAGAAAACTACGGTTGATTCTAAATAACTGTTGATTAAGTTTCATAAATTTTTAAAAATTTGATAACTAATATTTTGTTAGCATTTTGCAAATTTATGAACCGATGCAAATGGGCAAAAGAAGAACCAAACATTACTTATCATGATGAGGAATGGGGAGTCCCTCAACATGATGATCAAAAATTATTTGAGTTTTTAATATTGGAGGGTGCTCAGGCTGGGCTTTCATGGATAACTATTCTTAAGCGTAGAAAAGACTACCAAAAGGCATTTTCTGATTTTGATGTTGAAAAAGTTTCGAACTATTCTCAAAAGCAAATTTCTCAACTGATAAACAACGAATCGATTATTCGAAATAAACTGAAAATCCATTCTGCGATTAATAACGCAAAACAATTCCTAAAAATTCAAGATGAATTTGGGTCTTTTGATAACTATCTATGGAGTTTTGTAAATTACAAACCAATCATAAATAAATTCAAAAATTATTCTGATTTACCTGCATCCACTAAAATTTCTGAGAAACTAAGCAAAGATCTTAAAAAACGCGGATTTACTTTTGTTGGACCTACTATTTGCTATGCATTGATGCAAGCCATAGGAATGGTTAATGATCATACATCTGAGTGTTTTTTGTATGGAAAATAATTTTTATTCTTCTATAATCTTGAAAAATCATGGCAGAAGGAAAATTTGCAACATCTGTAACTTGTATGGATGGTAGAATCCAATTACCTCTAGCAAAATGGATTAAAGAAAACTATTCTGTTGATTACGTTGATGCAATCACAGAACCAGGTGTTGATAAAAAAGTTGCAGATAATTCTGAACTTGAATCCATCAAACACAAAGTTGGAATTTCAATTAATGCCCACAAATCCGAACTAATTGTAGTTTCTGGTCACTATGACTGTGCTGGAAATCCTGTCTCAGATGACGAACACAAATCTCAAATCAAAAAAGGAGTTGAAGTGATTTCATCTTGGAACACTGGAGCTAAAGTTATTGGAGTTTGGGTAGATAATACTTGGAATATTAACGTGTTATAGAATAATGGATTCAAAACTCTCTCATTTTTCTAAAACAGCAGGACCTGGAATATTGTTTGCTTGCACTGCCATAGGTGTTTCTCACCTTGTTCAATCAACTAGAGCTGGTGCCGATTATGGTTTGCTAATTTTAGGATTTGTCATAATCGTCACTTTATTGAAATACCCATTCTTTGAATATGGCTCCCGCTATGCAAACTCTACACAAACAAGTATTATTGATGGATACAAACAACTTGGAACTCCTGCATTGTGGTTGTATTTTCTAATTACAATCGCATCCATGTTCTTTGTTACTGGGGCAGTTGGGTTTGTAACCGCAGGATTTTTTGAAAATCTATTTGGATTAGATTTTCTTGGTGAATGGACTATAATCATTTTATTTGGAGTATGTGTTTCAATTTTGGCAATTGGAAAATACAATGTACTTGATAGTCTAATTAAGATAATTGCAATAGTTTTAGTAATATCTACGGCTTCCGCATTTTTTCTAACATTGTATCATGGTCCCATTGAACCAGTTATTGGATTTGAACCAAAAAATCTCTGGGATGTTTCAGGTGTATTTTTCCTTCTTGCGTTGATGGGATGGATGCCAACAGCTGTTGATCTTTCCAGTTGGAATAGTCTGTGGACATTGGAGAGAATGAAGCAGACAAATTACAAACCTAAACTGAAAGAGACTTTGTTTGAATTTAGATTGGCATATTTGATTACGGGAATTCTAGCAATCATGTTTGTCATTTTAGGTACATTCATTTTTTATGGTTCAGGAGATGAACTCCCAAATAACAATGCACTTTTTGCAAATGAGATTGTCTTAATGTATACTAAGACAATTGGTGATTGGAGTTATGTCATAATTGCTGCTTCTGCTTTTACTGTTATGTTTGGAACCATAATTGCAGTTCTAGATGGATATTCTCGTTCACTTCAAAGAACAATCGAATTGATTTTTAGTAGAAAAGAGGATATAATACGCACAAAATTTCGAGTTTTGTATGTCATTTTCTTACTACTAATTTCTATAGGTTCCTTAATTGTAATATTTCAATTTGGCAATAATCTCAAAGAACTAGTTGACTTTGCAACTGTCTTGTCATTTATTATTGCTCCCATCATTGCAGTCTTTAATTTCAGACTAGTTACTGGGAAATTTTTGAATAAAGAATCACAACCTTCATCTATTTTGAAAATTTTGAGTTTTATTGGAATAATTTTCCTTAGTGGCTTTGCGATATTCTTTTTAGTAATGAAATATTTCTTATAATCTAATACTGCAAAAATAGGTTATATTTGATTATTTTTGAAACTTATACTGGAAATTACAAATTTTAATCCCTTTTCTGGTATTCTATGTGGGTATAAACCACTATTTGCTTATTTTGGAATCTCATTATCTGTTAGAAGTATTTTTAACATGCAAATTATTATAATTAAATAAGATGAGAATTTCCCCAAAAATGAAAAAGGCACTTAACGACCAAGTTGCTTTGGAAGGGCTTGCATCAAGCAGTTATTTGGCAATGGCATCTTGGTGTGAGGTAACAGGCTACAAAGGTGCTGCTGATTACTTTTATGCGCAATCAGACGAGGAAAGAACTCACATGATAAAAATTATTCATTTTCTAAATGATATAGGAGCCACTGCAACAATTCCTGCAATCAAAGCACCCGTTGCATCTTACAAATCTCTTGAAGGTCTTTTTAAAACTGCTTTAAAAAATGAACAGGGGGTAACTAAAGCAATTCACAAAATGGTAGAACTTGCACACCAAGAAAAGGATCATTCGACATATGCATTTTTGGAATGGTTTGTAAATGAACAAGTTCATGAGGAAACTAAATTTGAAACTATTTTACAAAAGTTTGATCTAATTGGAAGAGACAAAATTGCAGTTAACGAAATTGATAAAATTCTAGCTGCAGAAGCGGCATCTTCTGTACAAGAACCTAATGTATAAAATTTCTAAAATAATTAATACTACACCCTTAAGACTGATTTCATGACAGTAACTGTTACAAGAAAACCTGGTGGAATTACATTGCTATTTAATACTGAAACTGGACGTGTTACTTACAAGTGTAAATCTAATTCCGCATACATGTTAATTGAAGCATTTGGTGGAATTGTAAAGTTTAATCAAAAAGGTGCAATTGCAACAGTGACTGGACATGTAACTTCTTTGGAATCTTGCGATGTTCTAAAAAATGGTCACCCTGAATACAAGGAGGCATTAAAAAAAATCATTACTGCAAAAAAAGAATTTGCACAAAATGTTGCAGATTCATATCAAAAAGAAATTACTCAACTTGAAAACAAATTATCTTCACTCTAAGACTGATATTCTTCACATTTACATCCTCGAACTAGACATTTTCCATTTCCTTCCATATGTATTGAATTATCGTGGTAACAACCCACATCTTTATTATTGCATTTCATTTTAGTTCATGGAATTAGGAGTTATTTTTTGATTCATAATGATCTCTTCCAATATGTGTTGCAAGATCAATCACACTACTACCGAAGTCTTTCCCGCAAAATTTGCAATGAAATGTGTATTCATTTGACAAGATTATTCCTGTAACATAATATTATTTAAAAAATTTCTTTATTTTTGATAAATTTATCCATAAATTATACAATGTTCACATTCACAAATATCTTGTTTCTTTGCTTTCTTCAAGCAATTCTTATGTTGACCAGCCTGACACTGAACACAAATTTCATCTAGGTTTTCTACAGAAGTGTATTTTTTTGATTGATCAAATCCGAAACCTCCGTCTTGTGGTCCTACCATAATTTTACGAGTATTATGTAGTATTTCTAGTTCACTGATTTATTCCAGATTTAATTGCATTAAGTAAATCATTTTTATGTTCTTCAATTATTCCTCTAATTTCAAATGAGTCAACATATCCTCCAGCTGAAGCACGAGTGGCTTTTAACAAATAACGTAATGCTCCCTCTTCAATTTTCCCAACATAATAACCATAAAGAAAATCAAGTTCATTCTCACACTTCCAAATTTTTTTGATATTTGGAAATGTTTGTTTTATCTCAGAATTTATTTCTAAAATTCTATTTTTTATGTATTGATCAAGCGATTTCCGTATTGAAGAGTCTTGGAGCAATAATTATCAAATCCGATTGCTTGTTTTTAGTCCTTTTTTTCATCCTGACTGTCTTCCGGATTGTCCCACATGTGCATAGTTCCACGTATCATAAACGAACCAACAATAATGGCTACTAAACCTCCCACAATAAACACAAAAAATTTTCCTACATCCTTAATACTTGCCAATACTGATCTGTTTTTTTCATTCTAATTATAATTGTCTAAGTGATTTAATTAGATTCAATAATGAGTTTGAATTCAAAAATCGTATGTCTAGGGTAAAACAAATTGCTATCTGGATTGGAATTATTGGTGGTGGAATAGGATTTTTCTTCTTTTCTATAGCTGCAGCTGAATTCATGCGATAATTTTCAAAAATTAATTACATCCTAAGAATTCCTAATACTAATGAATGAAGTGAACGATGAAATCAAGAAGTTTTTAAATTTTCAAAAATTGGGTTATGTTGCTACAGTTTCACCAAATGGTGTACCCAACATTTCGCCCAAAGGTACCATTATTGGATGGTCAAAAAATCAATTAGCATTTGCAAATATTCATTCTCCAGATACTATGAAAAATCTTATGACTAACCCAAATGTGGAAATTAATGTAATTGATCCTTTTTCAAGAAAAGGATTTCTGTTTAGAGGTATAGCAAAAATTTTGAAAAATTCTTCACTTTTTGATGATATTCTAAAACACTATAGGGATTCTGGAATTAAAAGTCCCATTCACTCCATTATTTTGGTAGATTTAATAGAAATATCTGGAGTTAGATCTCCTTTGTATGATCTTGGTATTAGTGAAGAAGAAATCATGTCCAAATGGAAAAAACATTTTGGAATATCATGATTGTTGATTTTGTGATTTGAGTTTTTCTAATTCCTTTTTTGTTTCTTCATGTTCTTCTCTTTCTTTTTCTAAAAGCATTTGAATTGCTTCCAATTCTTTTTGTGTCATATTTAGTTTTGATTTTAGTGAGCCAACCACTGCACTTGCCGCCTCAATAACTCCAGCTGAACTTTTATTATTACCTTGAATGAATTCTTTTTCTTTTTGTGTGAGGACACTTGTATCTTGAAATTCATCTTTTTTATTCAATTCTTCTTTTGCATTATATAATCTTGAATTTGCCTCATCCAGTTCCTTCTTTACATCTATCTGTTGCTTTCTTATTTGAGAAAGTGATGATTGTTCTGCGGCGATATCTTGTTTAGTTTCTTCATATTTTTTTGTAATCTCTTGTAATTCCTCTTTCATTTTTGATAGGGTTTCTTCAGTTTTTCCAAACTCTTTAACTGCTTTTGAATCCTTAATCTGTTGTGAATTTTTTATTTTTTCTCTAATTTCTTTGTGTTCTCTAATCACAATATCTAATTCCATTTTTTTCTGATTAAGTTCTTTTTTTACTACCATTAGATTACTGACTATGTTCTCATATTCTACTTTGACAGAATCGGTTTTTTCTTGAATATTTTTTAATTTTTCTTGTTTTTCCCTGAACTCATTTTGAAGATTTTCAACCTCATTTTCTAACTCCTCTTTTAAAATAAACTCCTCACTATTCTCTGAAATTTTGTTTTCTTTTTTACTGAATAAACCCATTTCATTTCTCACCGTTTTCAACCAGAAGATGAATCTTTCTCTATTGTTTTTTTGTTCTATATCTGATAAATTTGAGGTAAAATCCTAGACCTCCAATCAAAAGACCTGCAATCCATGTTATTATGCTCATACTTTTTGGAACTATTGCCTCCTGAGGGCCTATTATCAAGAGTAAAGCCCCTAAAATGATTAATGCGAATCCTCCACTGCTTTTGGATTTGTTATGCTCAGAATGAACCATTTTCTATGTGTACTCTGATAGTTTTTTTGCTACTTGTTTTCTTCCTATATCTGAAATGAAAGGACCAATTTTTGGTCCCCTGGAAGTCCCTAAAATAATTTGGTATAGTATTGTGAAAAAATCTTTCGGTGGGATTTCATTTGACTTTGCAATTTGATAAATTGTATTTTGAATATCTTCGAGCTCTTCATCTGCTCCAAGTGCATCTGATAGTATCTTCAATGCTTTTTTTGCAGTTTCATCTAAATCAATTAGTGTTTTTTCCTGCTCATCAAATTCATCTGAATAATTTCCTGCAAGCTCAATGATCTTTTCAATTTCAGGTTCAGGATTTTTTATTACACCATAATCAAGTAATTTTTTCATAACTCTTTCATTTCTATTTTCTTTGAAAATTTTTGCTAATTCAATCAAGAGTCTGTAATTAACATGAGTACTAGCTTGTTTTGGAGGGTTTAAGAGATTAACATACTCATACAGACCCTTTGATTTTACAAGTTTTGCTTGATTATCTATTTTGATCCTTCCGAAATTGATATCTTCTAATTCGTTATACTCATTCATTAGAGATGGTATATCCTCTACTCCTAATTCACGTGCCCCGGTTATTCTTTTGTAAAGTAATAGCAAAATTGATTTTGGGGTGCCAAATTCCAACCATCTTTGTGCAGTTAGTACATTCCCTAATGATTTTGAAATTTTCTTTCCTCCTTTATCTAAGAACATTTCATATTTTACATGATGAGGATGAGGGAAATCTAAAATTTCATCTGCAACCCAATCATTTACTTTGACTGAATCCATTATGTCTTTCCCATATGCTTCAAATCTTATATCAAACGCTGCCCATCTAGCTGCAAACTCTACTTTCCATGCCAATTTTCCAAGATCTTTCGTAATATCTGCCTCTCCTTCATGACCGCAACCTTTGATCATCTTTGAGCCAATTTCTGCATCATGACATCTGTATTTGACCTTCTTTTCGTCTACGATATACTCTGTAGCTTCTGCGGTGTAGAGACGATTACAGTTAGCACAAACTGGAAAATATGGGAGATATTTTTGATATTTTTCTTGCCCAACTAATTCTGATATTTTATCTCCAATCTTTGTACTATTTTGTAAAATTGTGTGTATGTTATCTTTAAGGAGACCCTGTTTGTATGTGTCCACAGCTCTTCGAAATTCATATTTTATTCCAACCTTGTCTAATCCGTCCAGAAGAATACTACTCATGTGCATTCCGTATGAATCATGACATCCATATGGATCTGGAATGAGTGATACTGGTTTTGCCAAATGCTCTTCTAAACCAAATTCTTGCATTCCTTCTGGAATTTTTCGTAATCCATCAAGATCATCTGAATATGCAATAAGCTCAGACTTGTGACCTAAATTTTCTAATGCTAATTTAACTCCATATGCTCTAACTGCATCGCCAAGACTTCCAATGTGTGGAATACCTGATGCCCCAAGCCCACTTTCAACTCTCAGAATATCTAAACTCCTTCCTAATGATTTCTCACGTTCAAGCAACTCTGAAGCTAATTTATCAATCCAAGTTCCCTTTCCTATAATTTCTTGTTCTGACATCTGATTTTCACTAATCCAATTTTTTGGACATGTATGGCCCATATAACGAATACCCTAACTTTTGATAATATTCTCTTGTTCCGACTGCACTGATGACCAATAGTCTCTTTGCATCAAATTCTTCTTTAGAAATTTTTTCAGCTTCTTTCATCAATCTTTTTCCTAATCCTGAGTGTTGAATCTCACTTTCTTCTTTTTCTCCAATCTTTACTGATTTACCATAAACGTGTAATTCTCTAACTATGCAAGAATCAACTCCTACTTCATTTCTATGTGCATCTTTGCTAGGTTTTCTTAATCTCAAAAAACCATAGATTGACTCATTCTTGTCTTCAAAAGATAAGAATACTTCCTTCCCTCCTGACGAGTCATAATCTATCCTGTTTAATTTGATATCTTCTTGGTCTGATTTTTTGTTTAAACCTACTTCTCTACATCTGATACATTTGCATTTTAACCCCTGCTTTTCTAAATTCTGATGTACAATTTGTCTAAGATTTCCTGATTTTGGACCTGCAATAATCTCGTTTGGTGAAATCTCTCTTTGAACACGCATGATTCTAACCCATTTTGGAATATTTTTCTTAACTTCTGTGAGAACTTGAATCATATCTTCATCTGAATAGGGTGAATATTTTCCATTCTTGAAATCCTGATACATTGGTGTGTTTTCAATTACAAGTGATGGGTATATCTTGAGCATATCTGGACGTAGTTGGGAGTCAGAAAATAATTTATTGAAATCTTCAATGTCTCCTTTTGGGGTCATTGTTGGTAATCCTGGCATCATATGTGCCACAATTTTATATCCTGCATCTTTTGAAATTTGAAATGATTCTATAACATCATTATATGTATGACCTCTATTAACAATTTCATAAACTCTTTCTTGTAATGATTGAACTCCAATTTCTATTCTGGTTACTCCGTAATCTAACATCCAATCAACATGTTCTTTTTTACAGAAATCGGGTTTTGTTTCAATTGTAAATCCTACATTTCTTATTGACGCATGTTCATTGTTTGATTTTGCTTCTTTCAAATTTTTTGAATCTGTTCCATTCAATGCATCGTAACATGATTTAATAAAATTCTCTTGGTAGTCTCTTGGCATAAAAAGAAATGTTCCTCCAACAATAACAATCTCCATCTTGGATGGATCATGTCCAAATGCAATTAGTTTGTCAATTTTTGTTGTGATTTGTAACTTTGGGTCATATCCATTTTCAATTGCATTTAATGTCGATGGTTCATTCCCTGTGTAACTATTTGGCGAATTAAATTCAATTCCTCCTGGACAATATGTACATCTTCCGTGTGGGCACGCAAATGGTTTTGGCATTAATGCAACTACTGCGACACCTGAAGCTGTTTTCGCAGGTTTTTTTAACAAAACTTTTCTGAGTTTGTCAAATTCTGATTCTTTTGCCATAGAAAGAATCTCATGATTTCTTGGAATTCTTTCAAGTGAATATTTAGCACATATTCTTTTAATCTCTTCTTTTACTTTCTTTTTACTAGGGTCATTAATTGTTAGTAGATTTTGAGTAATTTCACTACATGCCTTGGAAAATACTGCATCTAATTTACTCATAGATATTCACATCAAATTGGACATAAATTCGTTAAATAATTTCGCCTATCCTAACATAATCGTGCCTAATTTTCTTTTTTTTAATTTACTTGTTTTTCTTTTTTAGGAATTTTACTTTAGATGTTTTACCTCTTTAACTTATCATGGATTCGTCTAATTTTGCTTGTTTCCTAGATGAACAATCCACTCTACATATAGTTGCCTGATATTATTTGGAAAAATTAGTCTGGATTTAATACTTTAATCGAATTATTCTGGTTTTTGTTCTATACTTTGCTCTGATTCACTACTGCCCTTTCTCTGTTCTTTCCTATACTCTATTTTCAACCAAATTGGTGTAATGATTGTAGTTACTGCTACCATGATAACGATAGTAGAGTATACTTCTGATGTCAAAACACCTGCTGTGACTCCTACTCCTGCAACAATCAACCCTACTTCTCCTCTAGAAATCATTCCTATTCCGACTCTCATTCCTTGAGCTTTACTTTTTAAGAATAACATTGCTGGTAATCCACAACCCAAAAGCTTTGTAGATATTGCAACTGCAATAATTACACCACTAATCATTAAAATATTCAAATCAACTGCACGTAAATCTACTTGTGCTCCAATTATTGCAAAAAATAATGGTGCAAAAATCAATCCAATTTTTCCAATATAATTTTCAACCTTTTCAAACACTTTAGTCGTTGATAATGCCATTCCTACTGCAAAAGCTCCTACTATTGGTGATAGACCAATGGAACCTGCCAATGCTGCTGCCCCAAAAAATGATGCAGTTGCTATTCCCTCCACACTTCCCTTTGCTTTCCAAAGTCTTGGGGTGATAATTTTTGGAATTACAACAACTGCTACAACCAACATTATTGCAAAGAATCCTAGAACTTGCAAAATTGTTATTGTAACATCTGTAATGTTGATACTTTCAATTCCTGCATCTGAACCAGTTATTGAAATTACTACTGATAATACTGCAATTGCTAAGATATCGTCAACCACTGCTGCTCCGATTATCAATCTGGCTTCAGGAGCTTTCAGCTTACCAAATTCACTTAACACCTGAATGGAAATTGCTATACTTGTAGCTGTAAGTGCCGTGGCAATTAACATTGATTCCAATGCTTCAAATCCAAAGAATTGGAATACCATGAGGCCTGCAAAGAATGGAACGACAACTCCCAACGTTCCTACTGTAAATGATGCCTTTCCTCCTTTTAGAAACTCCTTTGGTGTCATTTCTAGACCTGCCATAAACAAAATTACGATGGCTCCCATCTCTCCTAGAATTTTTATCTCATCGTTAATCTGAAGTAGTTGTTTTCCATCAAGTACAAAAAACTGGCCTAATGCAAATGGACCTACTATCATTCCTGCTAATAATTCTCCCAAAACAATTGGAAGCTTTAATCTCAAGAAAATCTCTGCCATTAATTTAGCTGCAAAAAGAAGTATTCCAATTCCAATAATCGTCTCAATAAATTGCGCTTCCGCAGCCATCTCTCTTAATTTACAGAATGTGTGTAATATAAGGCGATACTAGGTTGAAAATTATTTTGTTGTTGTTAAATTAAGCAATTTTTTGAGAATTAACAAAAACCCCTTTCTTTGAAACAATTTTTCCAATCTCTTGACTTGAGATCTTGTATTTTTTGAATATTGATCTAATTGTTGCTGATTGCTCTTTTGGCGCAATTACGCAAAATCCTACGCCCATGTTGAATGTCTTGTACATTTCCTGTGGTTTAACTCCTTGTTCTTCAACAAGTCCCATGATTGGTGGTATTTTTGGTAATGAATCTATTTCATAACCAATTTTCTTTAGGCGTAATAATTTGGTAAATGAGCCTCCCGTAATGTGTGCTAGGCCATTAATCTTACATTTTTCTACCATCTCCAAAACTGGTTTTGTATAAATCTCTGTAGGTTTTAGTAGGGCATCTCCAATCGAACCTACTCCCTTTACTTTGTCTTTGACTGAATATTTTTTTAATAAAGCCCTTCTAGCAAGTGAATAACCATTTGAATGAATTCCTGTACTATTTGCACCAATAATTACATCTCCTGATTCTATTTTATTTCCAAGAACCACTTGTTTTTTCTCTACTAAACCGACAACCATTCCTGCTAAATCAAATGCAAAACCTTTTCCTTCAATAACATCTGGCATTATTGCAGTTTCTCCTCCTACTATTGGCATCGCCGATTTTTTTGCACCTTCTACTAAACCCTCAACTATCTTTTTGAAAATAGACAAATCGTTTTTGTTTGCAGCAATATAGTCAACAAATGATATTGGCGTTGCACCAATACAGATTATGTCGTTGACATTCATTGCAACACAATCAATTCCTATTGTGTTGTATTTTTTCATCATATTTGCAATTACAACTTTTGTTCCAACTCCATCAGTATGTGTTGCTAAGAGTTTTCCACCTGGAATTTCTACAATTCCAGCATAATGTCCAAATCCGTGTGCTATCTTTGCTTTTTTCTGTAATTTATGAGTGGATGAAATTAATTTCCCAATTGCTATCTGACTCTGTTTAATTTCAGAAATATCTACTCCTGCTTTCTTGTAGGTTAGAGTCATAATTTCTTGCCCTTTTGCTATGAATAAAAGAATTTGCCCTTTATCTCGATCACATGTACATTCCAGCTATTTCTTCTCTGTGTTCCACATACTTTTGAGATAATTCGCTAAATTCTGAATGAATTCTATCTTTTTCCTCTTGGAGATCTGTTGTGTCTATACTCATATCATAGAATCGATTTAGAGCTTCAATCAGAGTTATTGCAGCAGCTGAATCTGTTGTGTCTCTGCTTGCTTTTGCCAAAAGTGTAATTCCTTGAATCTCTCTTACTAGACATTCATTTAATATTCCTCCTGGAATTCCTGTAATGAATCCCTGTGGAATCATACTGATGTCTTTATCTGCCATGGTTCTAACCAAATCTTCCTCTGCAGCACAATATGCTTTATCATCATGTTCCGTGCTTGCAACTCCATCTAAAATCACAATTTCTTTTGATCCTTTTGTTGCTGCCCAATCCAAAATTGATGCTACTAATGAATAAAGTCCCTCCATCCTTAACGTAATCTCACAAATTATTGCACAAACTGTGCCCTCTTTGTTTGCATAGAATCTAAATGGATGACGTAGCCTACCTCTCATGAATACGGTTGATGGTGGAAGATATTTTGACCTCATAACTGCAATCTCATCCATTTCTAATTCCTCAATTATGTGGTTTATTGCTACTGGTCCTACAAGCCCTGCACCCACAAACCCTGCAAAAATTACAGGACTCTTCAATTCCCTTTTCTCTATCTCGAAAACTTCTGCTTCTGGAAATTCTTTTAACACTGTTTACGTCGATTTGTTCTATCTAATTACTATACTGACTAAGTATTTTGTACACTTTTTGTTAGACAGAATTTAGCAATTTTTCTTTATTCATTAGAACTTAAGACCAAAAACGATAAGTTTCTTGGTGACAGTTCTAACTGTCTATGTTTTTCAAAAATACTATTTAGTAAATTCTGATGATTTGTATGGATGATTTCTTCGTGTATCTTTTATGCAAATTATACTCAATTGTTTGTACCTTTGATGGGAGTCATTCATCAACAGTGTGCTAGACCATAGCGCTTCTGTCAGGTCAATAATGACCTGACTATCCTTTTACTTTGTGCCTAAAACTCAAAATTTTACTGATAAATTATCAGTGTCTACTAAATATGAAAATTTGATTTTTTTTTCATGGGGGAAATAGGCAACATATTCGGTGTTAGTATATTCTTCACAATTTTCTTTAGTTTTGCATATGCTGAAACAGTTGATGATCAAATATCATTATCGGGTGATCTGGAAAACAATCCTATTGCCCAGGATATTCTCAAAAAAATCGAAAAAAGTAAACAATGGATTGCTCAAATAGAACAACGAAATTTTGAGGACTCCCAAAGACAATTAGAATTAGAACAGAAACGTTCTGAGGTACTTCTTGATTTAGAAGAAGATCTTAAGAAATGGGAGGAAATTTGGAGTTATTACACATTTGATAATTTGCTTGATAGGACACTGGAAAATCATCCTGCAAAAGATACATCTAGCATTTATGATCATCATCTAAAATTTACGGCATCAAAAATTAATGCTGGACGAGATGCATTACAAAGAGTCATTTTGGATGGTGGAAGTCCTGAACAAGCTAGAGATGCTTTTGTAAAAGCTGCAAAAATTACTCGGGCTGAAATGCTATCTGTAAATGTACTCTACAATGTTCTCCACAACAATGCTTACTATAATCAACAAATCCTCTTTGAATCTGATGGTCGATTCAACTATGATGTATCTGGAGAAGAACTACGAAAATATTATCAAGATTTTAGAACAAATCCAGAGTATCTAGATGCAAATCCCTTTGATTCTGCATCTTGGGATGATTTGAGTAAAACTAATCACAATACCAAATGTAGATCTGGTCATACGTTAGTCTATAGAATTTATGCCAATGATTATGTCTGTACTACCGTATACACTGCTGAAATGTGGCTTCGACATGGAATGGGAAAATTAGTCGATGATAACTTTGTGGAAGAATCCACTCCTGATGTTAGGAAATTAGATTTTGATAGAGTTTCAAAGAAGGTAGAAAATCTTAATTCTAGAATTCAAATCATGCAAGAAAATTTTGAGAAAAAAATTCATGATACTAAAGTAGAATATGATTCTCTTTTTACTAAAATTTCTGATGAGAAAAAACTATCTGAAAAAATAGTTCTTCAAAAATTTAATGATTCACAAATAAAACAAAAACAACTTAGCCAAGAAATCACTAACATTAGAGAAA
>JAJETY010000073.1 GCA_021268355.1 Candidatus Nitrosopumilus sp.
CAATGGACATAATGGAGAAATTTTCAAAGGTTACCAATAATTATGAATTTTTTAGACTATCTGATTCTTTTAGATTCTTAGCAGAAGATTTGGATGATGTAAGACAAATTTTCAATAATTTTTCTACCAAAGATGATATGTTTAGTACTGGACTAGCAAAAATTCGAATATCCATTCCTAATTCGCATAATCAATCAGATGTGGTTTCTTATGTTGCGGAGGTATTGCATGCAAATGGTATAGAATTGGTTAATGCGTTTTTTAGCCAAGATAATATAATAATAATCCTAAATGAAAAGTATGCCTCCAGGGCATATGAAATTCTTCATTCAGATATAATGAGAGCCTAGAATTAGCCCTATTCTAAAATCAAACTCATAGGATATATTCGGTAATTTTTTGAGGAACATAAATGGCAAGAGACAAGAAGAGAATCGTTGTTTTAGGCGGCGGTTTTGCCGGTGTACAGTGTACAAAAAAATTAGAAGAGCTTTTCAAAAATGATTCAGAAATTGAAATTGTCATAGTTAGTGAGGATAATTTTTTACTATTTACTCCAATGCTTCCACAAGTAGCTTCAGGAATGATTGAAACAAGACACATTGTTATGCCAATCAGAACTATAACAAAAAAATCAATTTTTTACGAAGGTCGAGTTAAGAATATTGATCCTTATGGAAAAATTGTAAATCTTTGGGGAAGTGGAAATAAAAGAGGAATTTCATTGCATTATGATTTTCTCGTAGTTGCTTTAGGAAGTGAAACTAACTTTTTTGGAATGAGTGATTTAGAAAAGAATGCTTACCAAATGAAAACACTCAACGATGCAGTAATGGTAAGAAATAGAATCATCGATATGTTAGAGCAAGCAGAAAATGAAACAAATCCAATACTAAAACAAAGTCTTCTTAGGTTTGTAGTTGTTGGTGGAGGATTTGCAGGAATAGAAACCGCTGGAGAGATAATGGATCTTCTACTTGATGTTAGAAAATATTATCCAAATATTTCAAGAGATGATATCAAGGTGATTGTTTTAGAAGCATTACCAAATATTTTACCAGGATTTAGTGATGAACTTGCAAAATTTGCTCAGGAAAAATTAACAGAACATGGAATTGATATCAGATTACAAACAGCAGTAACAAGTTTTGATGGAGACGAAGTAATGACAAAGAGATTAGATGGAGATAAAAATGATGAGTCAATGGTTGATTCAATACAATCAAAAACAGTAATTTGGACTGCGGGTGTAACTCCGGTAAATACTATCAAGAGATCACTTTTCAAAACAGACAAGGGAAAAATTGTTGTTGATAGATTTTTAGAAGTTAAAGATTTTCCCGAAGTATTTGCAATTGGTGATTGCGCATCATTTTATGATCCTAAGACAAATAGACCATTTGCTCCAACTGCTCAGCTAGCAGAAGCCCAAGCAAAGGTTGCAGCAAAAAACCTCTACTCAATTATCAGAAATAAAGAAAAAACAGAGTTTGTCTATGAATCTAGAGGTCAGATGGCAATTATTGGAAAAAGAACCGGTATTGCTTCATTTTTAGGAATGAATATTCATGGAATAGTAGCTTGGTTCCTTTGGAGAAATGTCTATCTTTCAAAAATTCCAACTTGGGATAAGAGATTTAGAGTATTTCTGGACTGGGCAGCAGATGCAATTTTTGATAGAGATATTTCAAGATTGAAATTCATGAGACGTGAGCCTGAAAAAGAATACAAGGTTCTTGATGAAGTCGATGATGTTTGGTAGTCAGTTTAGTCTACGAATTTTGTAGATGATTATTGCTGGTGCGCCAAAATACATTCCAATATTCATTAGAATTACTCCAACACCATAAGAAATCATTTCTTGTTCAGAATTAATTTCAACATAATTTAGAATAGAAAGTGTAGATAATAGTGGAGTAATTGATAGTTTTACTATTTCTTTGAATATTGGAGATTCTCTTTCTAAATCAGCTATAGTAGGTGAGAATGAATAGTATAGTTGGTTAAATCCACTCATAAATGCGATTCCAGATTCGG
>JAJETY010000027.1 GCA_021268355.1 Candidatus Nitrosopumilus sp.
TGGGTGCAGATGAACCGACACGTGCAGACCTTGACACTGCAAGTCTTCAGAAATACATGAACATGATTGATGCTTGGGGTGGTTGGAAACTTTTCCAGGAACTCTTGTCAGCTTTGAATTCAATTGCAAAAAAACACAGTTCGAGTATTGCAAATGTGGCAACTCGTTTTATTCTAGACAAGCCACAAGTTGCTGGCGTAATTATTGGGGCAAGACTTGGAATAACTCAACACAGGCAAGACAATCTCAATGTATTTGATTTGAAATTGGATTCTGAAGATCTTTCTGAAATTAAATCCGTCACAGACAAGGCAAACGATCTCTATGATATAATCGGGGATTGTGGGGACGAATACAGGTAGACTGGATTTCTAGTGGTAAATTAGTGAATCACAGTCACTGCTTATTACCAATGCTCAAAAAACAAGCATGATTGAAAAGCGTAATACTGTTTGATGTGGGAGGCGTACTGCTCCAATGGAAAGACAAGTGGCTCTTTGATGAGGTTACCAGCCAACTAGACATTCCATCTCATGAATTCAAAGATGTATTTGATGCGCATATTTCTGAACTGTTTGTTGGAAAAATTTCCGAACAAGAATTTTGGCAAAAAATAATCGGCGGAACGAAAATAATTCCTGATATTATATCTCAAACATTTCAAAAAAGATCCATTCTTGATTACAATGTACTTGATCTTGCCCGCTCCATGAAAAAACATGGATTTGATATTGGAATCCTATCAAACATAACTCCTGAAACAAGAAAAATTCTTCCTAAACAATGGATTGAAGAGTTTGATCATGTATTTTTTTCAGACCAGATAAAACTTGCAAAGCCTGATCCTGAAATTTTCTCATATGTTAAAGAAAGACTTTCAGAATATGAGATACTCTTCATTGATGACAAGCAGGAAAATGTGGATGCTGCAAATAGACACGGAATTCAATCCATTCTCTTTGAAGAATACAATTCATTGCGCGATGAACTTACAAAACGCATTTTGATTGCACCATAGAAATGGATGACAGTAACTTTCCAAATGGTGTTTGCAAAAAATGTCATCAGAATGTAGTTGTTCTTATTAGAAAACCGGACCTCAAAGTTGGTGACATACGTTATGAATGTCAGAATTGCGGTTACGTTAGTACAAAATAAAACAATCTGGAAATTTCAAAAATATACTGCTAAATTTTCTTTAGAAATTCAGCCGAGTCAGAGGCAATCTGCTCCTTTTTCTCTTTTGACATCTTCTTTATGGTGGAAAAGACAGTCCATAGTCGCGGGTTTTTTTCAAGTTTCTTTTGATTTTTCAAAAAGAAATCCCAATAAAGATAGTTAAACGGACATGCGTCTTTACCATCCTTCTTCTTTACATCATATTTGCAGCCTTTGCAATAATCAGACATTTTGTTGATGTAATTCCCACTTGCAGCATAAGGTTTGGATCCTAAAATTCCGCCATCTGCATACAGGATCATTCCGTGTGTGTTGGGGAGCTCAACCCACTCAAACGCATCTGCATAGACTGAAAGATACCAATCACATACTTCCTTTGGATTTAAACCCGCAATCAATGCAAAATTTCCCGTAACCATTAGTCTTTGAATGTGGTGCGCATAAGATTCCTGAATTGTTTGCTCAATGCAAGTTTTTACACAATTCATTTCTGTCTCTCCAGTCCAATAGAAATCTGGAAGTTTCTTTTTTGCTTCAAAAAAATTGGATTCATTATATTTTGGCATGTAATGCCAATACACTCCGCGAACATATTCTCTCCATCCAAGAATTTGTCTTACAAATCCTTCAATGGATTCAATTGGAATTGATTTTTTTTCTAATATTTTTTGAATCACATCTCTTGGATTAAGCAAACCGATATTCAGATACATGGACAAAACTGAATGAAATAGGAATTTTTCATTTTGAGCCATTGCGTCTTCATATGGTCCAAAAAGATCTAATCTATTTTCAAGAAAGTCATCCAAGCTTTTTTGAGCTTCATCTCTTGTAACTGCAAACCAAAATGGCTCTATCTCTCCGAAATGATTGGAAAATTTCTCTTTTAGCTTTTCAATAATGGATTGGGTAATTTTATCCGGCTTGTGGGCAAGTGGCTCTGGAATTACTCCTATGTCCTTTGGCAGCCTTTTTCTATTTTTTACATCATAATTCCATTTCCCGCCAATAGGACCACCTTTTTCATCCAAGAGAATTTTGTATTTTTTTCTCATCATTTGATAAAATGTTTCCATACGAAGTTCTTTCCGACCTTCAGCCCATTCATTAAACTCACTGATTTGACAAAAAAATCTTGTATCTTCTAAAATCAGAGTTGGAATTTTTAAAAAATCATTCCATTTCTTTATTTCAACTAAAACTCGGTATTCTCCAGGGTGAGTGACTACTATTTTTTCAGGTTTGTGAATGCCACATTGTCTTTCCAACTCTTTTGTAAAACTGGATTTTGAATCGTCAAATTCTACATAAATCACATTGAATCCTTTTTTTCTCAAATCTTCTGCGAAATGACGCATGGCACTAAAAATTAAAACCAATTTCTTTTTGTGATGGTTTACGTACTCTATCTCATCTAACACTTCCATCATCAAAATGGAATCTTTCTTCTTGTCAAATCCCTCAAACGAAGAAATGTTTTCACTCAACTGATCTCCCAAAATGACACAGAGATTTCGTGTCTTGGTTGTACTCTTTGTGGTCATCTTTAACAACTAAATTATTTGTACAATCATATTCAATCTATCCATTTCAAAAAACTCTGATTTCCTTTTAATCTGCTAACTTTGATGCAACTTTGGCAATCTTTGAACCAAAAGCCCTTGCTACAACCAAATCAACTTCTTTTATCTGATCACTGTTTGGACCAACGATTGTACTTGGACCATATGGACTGCCGCTTTCATGCAATTCCTTTGTGTCATAGGATGGTCCAACGATTACCATTCCCTGATGGAGCATTGGCATCATCATTGATAGTGCAGTTACTTCTTGTCCTCCGTGAACGCTAGATGCACCTGTAAAAACTCCCCCTACTTTACCAATTAATTTTCCAGTAAACCACAATTCGGTACTTAGATCCCACAACTTTTTCATCTCATGTGCCATGTTTCCAAACCTTGTAGGGGAACCAAAGACAATCGCATCAGCATTTGGCATCTCTTTGATAATTGAAAACTCGTCAGATGTTGGGTATTTTTTCTCTAAATCATTATGAATTTGAAGCCAATTTTCATCCTTTTGGACGATCTCCATTGGAATGTCATCTGCAATTCTTAGAAATTTTACGTTAGCTCCACTTTCTTTTGCACCCTCCGCAATTGCTTCTGCCATCTTTGCAGTGTTACCTCTTCTAGTGTAAAATATGATCAATACTTCGGGATTACTTTTCATAAATTGTTCTATTCATAGTGCAGTTAAAAGGATCTATATGTCATCTAACTAGTGGTAATTGGCACTATTACATAATTTTACCACGAGTTAAATAATAAAACGACATAGACTCTTTGAATACAATGACCAAACCAATTCTAGGAGTCAGCAAATGTTTGGAGTTTGAAAACTGCAGGTATGACGGCAAGATGATCGGAAATGATTTTGTAAGAAAACTAAAAGATCATGTTGATTTTGTTCCAGTGTGTCCTGAGGTAGGAATTGGTTTGGGTACTCCCCGACCACCAATTAGATTAGTGAAGATTGGTGGTGAAAAAAGTTTGTATCAACCATCCAGTGGTGAAAACCTTACACAAAAGATGCAAGAGTTTTCAAAAATGTTCCTAGATAGTCATAAAGTTCTGGATGGATTTATTCTAAAACACTCTTCTCCAAGTTGCGGTGTGAGAAATGTAAAACTCTATCACAAGATAGGACAGGCAGTTGGATACGACCAGAGCAGTGGCATGTTCACTGAAATGGTTCTAAAAAAATTCCCATACATCATTGTCGAAGATGAGGCTAGATTGAGAAATCCTGTCTTGAGGGATTCATTTCTTACCCGCCTTTATTCAATGACTCGATTGCGTGAGTCATTTGAATCAAAAGAATCATTGATGGAATTTTGCAAAGACAATGAGATGCTCTTTATGGTCTATGATCAATCTGGTCCAAAAAAACTAGAGGCACTTCTCTCGCAATTCTCTGAGGATGGATTTGAGGAAAAATTCACTGCAACTGTATATGATATTTTAAACAAGATTCCTTCAGCTGATGCTCTCAACAGTACCTATGTCTACATCTTCTCACTCCTTGAAGACAAGATTACCTTGCCTGAAAAAGAGTATTTTGCAAACATGATTAGAGACTTTTCCCAGGGATTAGTGCTTCCATCCCAAGTCTCTACTCTACTGTATTCCTGGGCATTGAGATTTGATATGAAATCAATCATATCTCAGACCATCTTTGAGCCATATCCAAAAGGACTGGTTCCAATCAGTCCTGAGAGTAGAAAATACTCTTTGATAGATCTAAATAAAATCTAGTAATGAGAAATCATTTTGTCTAGTGTTTCTGAAACATTTTTTGCAACATGATATGTTGCATTGCTAATTTTTTCACTTTCAAAATCTCTATTGATTCTTTTAACAACCTGTCTAAAAATTTCATTTGATTCATCAAAATTTGTGTTCTCTAGATAACTAGTGTAAATTTCAAAAGACTCTATGGTGTTACCTTTTGTAATGGCATCATATAGTTTTGAAATTGTTTCCTCACGTGCCACTAAAACCAATGAAAAAATCCAAGTTTATAATCATATTTGGTAGTTTCATAAATGGAACTGCTGCTTTAGCACTAGAAAGAATTTTTTCTTTCTTTAATATGCAATGGATGCTTGCTAACTGTATGAACGTGACCGATGAATACGGCATGAGTCATTTGATAGCCAAATGTCCTAGTTGTCAAAGTGAGTCTCTTTACTGCGGAAAGATTCCTACAAAACTCAAACATATGCAAAACAAAGAGGTTTTGTTTTGCAAAAAATGCAAGTTCATAACTCCTGTTGAGGAGTTCAAAAACATGTTAGCTAGTAGGTAACTTACCACTAGCTACACAACTTGCTATTTTCTTAAATTTCATAATCGCCCATACATAGTGATGCCACACAGTTGTTGTCACAGACAAGCAAAGTATCTTGTTGAATATGATACCGGTTCTGTCTTTAGAGTATGTGAAAAATGCTATGCTGACAAGTACTGGTCTAGCTTTGTGATTTCAAAGCAGGCAATTGCGCAGTAAATCGAGCCTGCCTGAGTTTGAAATCCTCCTGCCTTTTTGTAGGTTGACACTATGAGCAATCAGTAGAGATAGTTATTAGTGATAAGGAAACGTTGTTGGTTACTTGAACAAAAAAATCACTATACCTACAATTCTTGCAGTTTCAATATTTGCAATAGCTATCGCATCATTTTCTCCAATCAACGTACTGGCAGAATATGGTGATTACAAAATCCCAGAAATTTCTGGAAGCATTGCAGTAAATGATTCAGATTATGCAGGTCTTGAAGAAATATCTCTTGCTGACGCAATGACCATTGCACAGGATTCAGTTGATGACTCTAATGCAATGTGGGGAAAACTCCAGGTCGTTCAGGGATATCTTGTCTACAAAGTCGGCGTGTTATCTGATGATGACATGTACTACAAAGTAATTGTTGATGCAGGTGATGGTGCAGTCTTGTATGTTTCTGATGGAAAATCAAAAGACTCTTGGAAGCACTCAGACAAATCTGGAAAATGGAAAGACCACTATGCTGATCTCACTCCCGAAGAACGAGAACTCAAAATGAAACAATGGGGCGAAGTAAAAGAGGCATTCTTTGCATTGTCCATTGATGAGAGAGCAAAGATGATCATGCACTTTATGTCCATGAAGGTACAATGGGAAGGACTTTCTGAGGAGCAAATAGAGCAAAAGAAGCTTGAGATGAAACAGATGATGGAAGAACTATTGCCATTGTCAGTTGAAGAAAAAACAGAGAAGCTCCGAGAGTATGTCAACTCCCTCTAGACTCCAAAATCCTTAAGTTTCAAAATCATTCTATCACATTATGGCCTGTCTTAGATGTGACGGCAAGGGAAAAATTAGAAACGAGTTTGGCATGTGGGAAAAGTGCCAGTCATGTCAGAAACCTGAAATGACTTTTGAGAGTGCACATCCTCAACCAGATACGAACGAAGAGGGACTCTGAACCAAAACGGGTGTCCTATTTTAATACAAAAACCCTACTTGTATTGAGCAGGAAAGAACGTAGATACGTCATTCTGCAATAGCCCTCGTCTTTTGTATTCATCGAGGGTTTTTACAATTAATTCAAAACCTGGATTCTGATGTTGCAGTCGTCCCTTGATATCTCCATTGCATGATTGGTACAAAATCTCATGATCTGCTTGCAGAATGGTTTACTCATACCTTCCTCAAAATGGTAGAACATTACCTGAGCAAAGGCTTCAGAATTACATCCGAGCATATTGCAAATCATGAGAGAATAACTAGGAATCGTTCAGAATTAAAGGGCAGGTTAGAACATCATCAATTTTATTTGATCGTCTTTGAGGAAATCTGTGGACAATCTAGATAACGCAAAACACGATCACCAAAAAAACAAGTCTGATATTGTAAACTTGGTAAAACAGATGTTTGCCCAAAACAAATGGGGCGACGAAGAGTATCGCAAGGCACTTGAAGAACTTGTCAAAAAAGATGAGGAACTAGTTGCAGAAGTAACTCGAATCATAAAAGAGAGGCATTCGCAAAACTAAATCATTAGCACTAGCAATTACTGTGATTTTTTTTAATATACAAGAAAAAGAAAAATAATTTTGTGAAAGTAATTGCCATTGTCGTTATAGCACTTGTCTTGATGATTCCAATGTCTTCGGCGTTTGCTTCGTGGCATTGGTCTAGTCCATACAAGGTATGTGGTATGGATGTGATCAAAAAGACCCAAGAGTGCCATCTTGATTCTGAAGAATCTTCTGCGCCCTTACCAATGGAATCCGCAAAAATGATGTGCAGTAATGGATTCAAAGAGATAGTCAAAAAGACTACAAATGATCTCAAATGTGTCAAGGACTCTAGCTATGAGAAACTGATTCTCAGAGGTTGGGGAATCAGCGTATAGTTTGAGAATCAGCGTATAGTTTGAGAATCACTTTAATTCAAAAATACGGGTTGATTATTCATGGATGAGAAGAAACTGAAACAAGAGGACTGTCATGAGGACAAACTTGGAGCAGGAATTCTAACTCTGACTAACAAGAGAATCGCCTTTGACAAGACAAGGTCCCGAATGATGGATTTCTCAAAACACATGGGCGACACACTGCTAGACATTGCCTTATCTGATGTAACTAGAACGTGGCGTGAGGGACTAATAATGAAAAAGGCATGCATATCTGCCAAGACTAGTGACGGTGAGCAGACCTACAAGTTTGGCGTCTTTAATGTGGGTGGATGGGTTGATGGAATCCAAGACGCGATGGACGACCTTGACTGAAAATCATCAATACGCTTAAGTTTGCATAATTTGGATTTGATTCATGATAAATTCCGAACTCTTGCGACTGCTTGAGACAAACGACATCTTGGATGTCCTAAAGGACTCTGTATCATATCAACTGCAAAAACTCCACAACGTCGAAAAGACAACCGAGGGACGGGATTGGTATGCAGAACTTCCTCAAATTGTAAAGGAAAAATTTGACAACTATAAAGAAGATTATGAAAAGGTATCACGAATCTTGGAATCTGATCAGATGAAAGAGGAGATGAACAAGGGATACTATTATTGGCGACTTTTGCGCTCTGCATGCAACACATACAGAAATGATCTCAAAGAGTATGACTTGCAACTAAACCAGGAATTCAATTTGCAGGAGACAAAGGCAATCTCAGAAAACGAATTACTTGATGAGTGCATTGGTGTCTTGGAACACCATGTAGTAGAGAACAACGAGTCTGAATAATCTCAAAACTGAAAATAAAGAATCTGTTAATATATCAAAAATGTATTTTCTAACTCATGTCTGAAGACAAAGAAAAAGAATGGAAGAAACTCGAACAAGAAGAGATGAAAGAAGAAGACCATCAAATTGAACTAAAGGAAGGATACGAGCAAGACGAAGAATATGAAGAATCTGAAGACTGATTCAATACTCTTAAGTTCATTTGAAATCCCATAGAATCATGAATCCTGAGATTGAAGAAAAAATTCAATCAATAATTTTGGAGACGTTTCAGGACGTGGAATCTGAATGGGTAAGCTATTTTCAGCACAAGGCAGAACAGATGCACTTGGACAAAAAGTCGTTTTTCATTGGAATGATGTATCCAAAAATCACTCAAAAGTTAGAAGAAAACAACATCCACATCAGGATAAAGTCAGACTCTTGGGGAGACCACGAAAATGAAAAGATAAACTCCATGCTGCACCAACTCTATGAGAAATATGTCTAAAATGACATAAATTAGAAAAACTGCCCTCATTCCATATGGCAGAAAAAATCACAGCAGAGAATCTTCGCTCAGCAAAGGCAGACTATGTCATTATTGATGTAAGGGAAGCCGACGAGCTAGAGTCAGGAAAGATTGAAGATTCTCTTCACATGCCTCTTGGTCTTGCAATTAGAAATGCAAAGAAAAAACAGATTGAAGACCTTAGAGACAAGAAGATCTGTACCTACTGTGGAACCGGATACAGGGGAAACATTGCAGCAGATGAACTTGCAAAAGAGGGATTTGATGCAGTTACACTTGATGGTGGATATCCATCATGGAATCAGTAACTCTCTTTTGATATTTTTTTAATTTCAAATCAACAATCTTAAGTTGATTGAAATCTGAGAAATAACGTGGCAGATGTAAAATTTTCGTGGTATGGCAACTTTTATGGTCTTGCATGGAGAAGCAATGCTGGAAATCCAATTGCAGTACCGCTGTTTGTAAAAAAAGAAGAGGCAGAAAAGATTGCAGAAATTGTAAAGACGTGGAATCCAAAAGATATCCACCTCTCATTTATTGAAAAGGAAGATGGGACATATGCAGTCTGCATTTATCAGGAATCTGATTCAGGTCAACAAACCGGTCTTTATAGGTCCGGAATGAGCCAGACTGGAACCTATGGCAAGATAAAGCAGATGATTGAGAAAAAATCTTCAATGTGGAATCCGCTTCGCGCATACATCCAGATTGTCTATGCAAGTGATCCTGCCGATTCCAAAACATACCAAAACATGACAGACTATGTCATCATCGGGAGACTGGAGATAATCTCTGAATCTGCCCTGCAATCAAAAAAGTTTGCAACAGAAAAAGATGCACACGCCACACTTGGCGGCTATCTTGAGGATACCAATGGTGAGAATTAGCCATTGCCTTTATGTTGTAAATTCTTGAACAAACTCTATGGCTGAAATCTGTGAGAGATGCTCAAAATCAGTTGAAGATACTGCAAGGTACAACAAGCATGGGGTGGACAAACTGATTTGCACTCAATGCATTTTGGAACTTGACGAGTATTACTCTAAAACATGTGCAAAATGTGGCAAGGCTGCTCATCTGCGAGGAAATCTGATAGAGTATGAGAACCAAAAGATTTGTCCTGTCTGCATGGATGAAATTCGAAGCAAAAGTGAATGATTTTGATAATTCCCAGTACAACGTAGGAAGAACAATCCCAATGAAGTTTGATGCATGTGATTACTATGGAGTAACAGTTGAGAACATTGTTGCAACTGCATTCATTGACGATCAAGAGGCTACCAATAAAGGCAAGCCAAATGACGCCAATCTATTCAGACACAGTGATGACGGTCAACAGTACATCTACAATGCAGACACCACTGGATATCCAGTAGGATTCCAGACTCTGTATGCATACTTGGATGATGGTCAAACAATTTCTGAAACGGTAGAATTTACAGAAAAGTCTAAGAAGAAATAATTCTAGACTCTTCTTTTTTATTTTTTATTTACATGATACAAATTGAATTAGAGAAAATGGTTGAACCAAAAGAAAGCGGTTCTAGTTTGTTGGGTTCATCAATGCTGCCCTTTCTTTGAGCTTTTGATCAACTAGGGCACTGATGTAATCACCAGGCTCTGCATTACAATTTCCGACATTTACTGCATAACCGTCCAGGGTCTCACCAATACAGCCTTGGCTGGTAATTGCTACAATCTTTACAGTTTCAAGGACTTCGGCAGGTGCTACATAGAACATTAGGTATACTAGTAGTGCGAGTCCGACGCCTGCAAGTATTCCTGCAACAATAAAGTGATTTTTGTAATTTGATGATTTTTTGCTTTTTGAATATTTGATTGCTGACATGTATTCCCTTACGCGTCTTCCATATTTGATTACTCTATACTTTTTTTAAAACTAGTAAACGTGTTTACAATTTAAATTTCTGATTCACGTAATTGTTCCGCAATTTTTTGCCTAGTCATCAATGCAATCAATCTCTGCGCATTCGGCGCAAAGCTTCATTGTGATTCCCTTGAACTTTTTTGATTCCTTTACAAGTACTGTCGGCTTGTGTCCGCAAAAAAATACATCGCTCAATGAAATGACTAACAGTTTATTGTATTTCAAGGATCTGACTAGCAATAAATGCAAAGAGATTCTAGTATTTTGATGGAGTTGGAATTTTTCATGGACGTTTCACCGTCTTGGTGGATAAAGGCAAGAAGAGACGAAAAGTTTCTCAAAAAATACATCTTTGAAAAGTTTGAGCGAGATTACTATCCGCGGATTATCTCAAAGGGGCGAGACGAGATTGACCTTGATGAATCTGGAATCCACATAAAAAAATCAATTCTCCAACTATTGGAAAAAGGCGAATTTACTTACGAGTTCCTACCTGAAGACGAGGACCTCAAGGAGAGTTATTCAATTGCAGACGGTCATGTCATATTTGAGCCACGAAAAAGCAAGATAAACTCTCGAGTGCTAATCAAAGTGAATTTGACAAATAATTAAAAACAATCAGTTGGATTTTTCATTATGACAAAAGACAATACTGCAAAACTCCAAAAAGAGATTGACTCACTAAAGCGACAGCTAAACCAGATGCACGCAGCTGGAATGAAGATAGTTTCCCAACAGCAACAGAGAATCGGCAAGCTAGAGAAACGTGCAAAGCAAGGAGACAAAATCAATTCCGCCTACAAGAAAAAGATTGTATCTCTGGAATCTCAGATAAAGAAGCTCAAAAAACACAACCACTAGGCTCGTTTTTTGAGGCTAATTAGTTTCATTTTTGGTTTTAAGATCTCTCCTTCAATCTTATTTTGAATCTGTGATTTCTGAGTCTGCAGTCTCACGCCTGAATTGCAATCAAGTCGTATTTTGTGTGGACTCGCTTGAATTTCCAACTCGACAAATCATTAAAAGTGGTCTTTGACTCTTTTGGATAGTTGAACACAAAACTAATTCGCAACATTGGAATTGCGACTGCAGTTGTAATTGGAGTTATCTTTGGAATCGGATTCCTTGATGAGATGAGCGATGATCACTCTGAGCAATACTTTGATGAGACGGCAGTAGAGTTTTGCACAGAAAAGATGCAGGAGATAAACCAACTGCGAGCTCAGATAAATGATCCTGCAAATGCTGAGAACTATGAGGAACTAAAGACAAAGTTGGATGTTCAACGCCAGCTGTTTGGAATCAGCGGCTGCTAGGTTTTGGAATGTTTGAGAATCAGCAATATTGTTAAAAATAAACTAGGTTAGGTTGTAATTAATGAAATCTGCAAGAGAGTCAATTTTCTTGATTGCGTCTCTAGTTACAATTGGTTTGGTAATTGCAGGAGTCATGTTGTATGGAATCTCTCAAGGATGGTTTGATAGAATTCCTTTTTCCTAATTTGATTCTAAACTCCAAAAGTTTGAGGTTTATTCCCACATTTTGGGCATTTAATTCCATTTGTCTTGTAACCACACTTGTTACATTGTAATTGTCTTCCCACAACATCGCGAGAAGGAGTCTTTACAACTTTTACAATCAATATTAATGCAATAAGAACTCCTACTGCAATTCCTATCCAAAGTAAAACCATACACTATGATTACTTCATTACTTGTAAAAAATGATGCTACATTTGGGATTAATTGTAAGCATACTTTTCACACTGAACAGCCTGGAATCTTGGATTCTAATCTCTGTCTAAAGGCAATCTTCGATACTTTTCCTCTAGGTATTCTTTATCATAATGAGTGAATTTTTTTCTCAAACCTAAAATAACTTCTTCAAAGATTTTTTCTCTTTCTTCTTTTGTCATAATGTAACTTGCAGTTCATTATACATAAAGAGCACATCTTCTGAACTCTTTGAAAATAAGCAATATCCTTAATTTCCAGATACATTCGTATGGATTTGTATAACTTGAGAGAAAATTTTCTTACAAAAAGAACACTTTTGCTTCTTTTGACAGGTGTTGGTCTGGTGCTTTTCTGGAGAGGAATCTGGGAAGTCTCTGCAGAATATTTTTCTGAGTATGTAAGCTTGATTGTCGGATTGATAATTTTAGTTGGCGTTGCAATCTATCAAAAAAGGCAGATCTTTCAGTTTTTTGGCGCCGACAAGTAAATTTAGACTAGTTTCTTTGCTCTCTTGAATACTTGATACCAGTCATTCCAGGAGAGCCTTCCTGTCTGTGTGTTCTGCTTTGATGGATGGTATGAAGTAATCACTTTGATGGGGCCGTACTCAAATAATTTGTTGTGTCCAAACTTTCCGGGCTTTGCATCAAGCAACTTGCAAGTCGCATCATATGCAATTTTTCCAAGACACAGAATTGTTGTGACGTTTTCTAGTATTTTGAATTCCTGCTCTAAAAATGCGTGACAGTTTTGCATCTCTTCTTTTGTCGGCTTGTTTTGCGGCGGAGCGCATCTGACTGCAGCTGTAATGTAAGCATTGGATAGTAAGAGTCCGTCATTGCTTGTTTGACTAGTTGGAATGTTTGCAAATCCCGTCTTGTGCATCACTTTTGCAAGCCAGTCCCCTGATGAATCACCTGTAAACATTCTGCCTGTTCTGTTTCCACCGTGAGCAGCTGGTGCCAGTCCGACAATGAGCAACTTTGCATTTACGTCTCCAAATCCTGAAAGCGGTCTCCCATAGTAGTCCTCGTCTTTGAATCGTCTAACTTTGGTTTTGGCTACATCTCTGATGTATGTGGCAAGTCTTGGGCACTTTTGGCATGACTTTATTTTTTTGTTCAGCGAATTGATTGTCTTGTTTGCCATAGTTACTCTATTATCCAGTGTGCAATTTTTATTTCCTGTGAACAAGAGAATTCTGACCGTTTTACTAGGTATGGTGAGCGTGGTCGGGGCAATCGGAATTCCGATGGGCGACCCTCAGTTTATTGTAAATGCCCTGGTGCTTGAATCTGCATTTATCGTGCTGACTGTGCTCTCTGTTGTTCGCTTTAGGTACGTCTTGATTCCATGCATGGTGCTCTCTGTGCTGGTAATAATTGCAAACACTGCCTCTCCAAGGCACACTGAGATAATGAGCTCGTTTTATCCAGTTGGAAACGCCCTGATATTGATAATTGGAGGATATGTCCTGCAAGCTTTGATTCTGGGATTCAGTGTTTTGTTTTTTGCAAAGAGAAAGACAATGACTGTATGAGTTTTCACTCCAAGTATAATTTATTAAAAATTCAAGGTTGCATTTTTTATCTGAATTAAATTTAGTCACTTCAATAGATAATCTTGAATATTATGAAATTTTTAACTCTCTATCTTTGATCAAAATAAACCGAGAATCAGAAATCACTCTACTCAATGCATCAGTATCTGATTTTGCAGACTCTTTGGGATTTTGCGAATACAAAATTCCCCTATCACTTAAAGGAGTCAGACCAAAGCCCTCACCCGCATTGATTCAGGGAACCAAAGCCCACAAACAAGAAGAAATTTTTGAAGCAGAGCATGTAGAGTTGGAACCTGTCACCATTGAACAAATTGAAGACAAGGAAGAAGACATTGAATTTGCAAGAGAGAACATACATTCAACACTGATTATGCCATTTGAGTTTCCAAATGAGAATGTCCTTGTAACTCTTTCAGGAAGAATTGACAAGATTCTAAGATCCGACGAAACTCTGATTGTCCAGGACGACAAGTTCACTGGAAGACCAAAGGACTATGATTCAAAGACCCAACCCTATGCAAGCCAGTTACTGCAGGTGCTTACCTATCTAAACTCCAGTTTTTCGACCAAAAGAAGCAAAAATCCAGATGACTTTTTTGAATTGCCTCACTCCCAGAAGAAATGGCAGATTCGAATCTGTGACCGAAAAACAAGGGAGCCATACAAGATATTTTCAGGCTTTCAGGACTCTTTTGAATTGTACTATCTGCATTCATCGCTTGAAAGATTTGCGACACTGTCTCTGGGAATCAAAGAGCCTGCGCACCACAACAGCCAAAACAAATGCAATGCTTGCAACCTGAAATCATTTTGTGATTTTAGAATTTAGACTAGTGATTTTACTTTGTAACTGAAACCTTTGAAATTACACTTTAGTATGCGCTAAATCAAAAATTCTGCAGCATACTTGCCTTCTTCAGTAATCTCTATCCATCTGGTCCTTCCAATTTTATCTACTTTGACAAACTCCCAGTGGTTCTCAAGTGAAGAGATGATATTTTTATCCAAACTTGCAAATGTTGCTTGGCTTTGATTTTCTGCATTTACAACAATAAGTTTTTGCTCCAGTGCTTTTTTTGCCATTTCTTTTTTAGAAATTCTTCCACCAGAGTCAACAATGATCTTTAAAGCTTTGACAAGTCTTTCTTCTGGCTTTTGAATCTCGTATGTTGGAATGTACTCGATATCTTTGATCCCTTTTGACATTGGCTTTCCAGAAAACCCAATGTACTCTTTTGCCTCAACATAAAATGGCTTTACGTTGTCATTGTCATTGAACATCATTGATGCCATCATGCATCCTATAGCTTGTACTTTGGAACCTGATGCCAAGTTAATTGAGATGATGTTTCCTGATTCTTGCTCAATTAATTTTTTTACAGATTTTATTATCTGAAATAGTGCAGTTCTATTGTGATACTCTACATTTACCTCGATGTTTAGTTTTTCCAACTGCTCAGAAATTTTCTGATAAAATTTTGTTGCCTTGTCCTCAGACGGATTCTCATGCACTAGCAAGATTACCCTGTCTGCACGCATTTTTTTGGCAGGTAGCACAATCCTATCTATTTCATATCCCACAGGGGCAATGTGCACTCGCAAATTTGTAATTTCAGCCATAAAAGTATCTACAGTATGCATACTATGGTCATGGTATATAATAATTTTGTAAACCCAAACTAATTCATGAAAACAGTTACACTATTGCAAAGTCATGAAGCAGGTGAAAGCCCTGCAGCCCCTACTTTTTTCCCAAGAATAATCAGAGAGTTTGATGACTCTGATGATCCAATGTACTATGGATGAATCATTATGGAAAAACTAGAATTTTTTCCATCCCTGAAAATAATTTACGACATTTCAAGGAGTAATGAAAAATGAAATGTCCCAAATGTAGCAAAAATTGGGTTGCTGAAATTTTTTGGGGATATCCGTCAGACATCAATTCTCTTGAAGAATCTTTGGAAAAAAAAGAGATTGTACTTGGAGGATGCATCATATCAAACTATGATCCAAAATGGGAGTGCAATCACTGTAATCATCGATGGGGAGACGCAGAACATAATTTTGAGAACACAGATTCTTTTGATTTTGATAAAGGTTACAATTTAGATGAGGTGTATGATCAATGAATCGCTTATCAA
>JAJETY010000040.1 GCA_021268355.1 Candidatus Nitrosopumilus sp.
ATAGGTTTGGGATTTGTGAATCCGCTGATTAGTTTTGCTTTGATTGTTTTTTACTATTTACCTGGAATTATTGAGAAATCATGTGACTCACCAACAAATTCTTCTGATATGAAATCATTCTCAGATGATATTTTGGAGGAGATGAAGTAATGTCTAAAATAATTTCCAAAGACTCACACAAAAAGAGTGCCTCTGAAGCATTTGTCAACTCATTTGGAGGCTATCCAGTGGGATATGGTTTGGGAATTGTAATTCTCCCACTATCTATGGGGTGGCTTCAAGAGGATCCTCTGGTTGCAAACCTGGCAATTACCCTCGTTTACGCAACTGTATCTTTTGTTCGCAGCTACGCATTACGAAGAGTTTTTGAGAAATTTGGAGTTGATGATAATTTTATCCGTCTAGGCAGAAAAGGAATTCTGAAAATTTCAGGGAGAATATCTGGATGCAAAATAATCTGAATATCTCCTGTGATTTTTGCCATAACCCTTATTTTTCAAAAAATTCAATAAATTGGGTATACTTTTGACTGAAATTACTTTTCATGGTGGCGTAAATGACATTGGTGGGAACAAGTTTCTTGTTGAATCAAACGGAACCAAAATTTTCATGGATTTTGGAATGTCGTTTTCCCAGGAAGGTCAATTCTTTTCCCAGTTTCTTGGAGCAAGAACTTCAAACAGTCTAAATGATTTGTTTGAGCTTGGAATTTTGCCCAAAATTAATGGATTGTATAGACGCGATTATGCAAAACATATGGGATTTGGCGGAAACGAAGAAACAGAGATCGATGCAGTGCTGTTGACTCATGCACATGTGGACCACTGTGCATACATTCCATATCTTAGAGAAGACATTCCAATTTACTGCTCTGAAGAATCAAAATTAATCATGCAAAATTTTGATGAGACAGGAACTGATCAGTATCTAACTGCAAAACAGCGATTCCAAATTTATGAAAACAACAAAGGAGAAATCAGCAGAGCCAAAGGTGACAAAGTTGCAGTACCAAGAACCATCAAAACATTCCAGTCCGGTAAAAAATTCAACATTGATTCAATCGAGGTGCAACCACTTCCCGTTGACCATTCTATTCCAGGAGTTCACGCATTTATTTTGCATACTGCAAACGGCTCTATTGGAAACACTGCAGATTTGCGATTCCATGGAAGACGAAAAAATGACACTGAAAATTTTGTTCAAGAATGTGCCCAGTCTGACTTGGATGTGTTGCTGTGTGAAGGAACCAGAGTCAATGCCCCATCATCGATTACAGAGTATGACGTAGAAGAAAGAATTTCAGATATTGTAAGGGATACAAAGAACTTGGCAATCTGCGGGTATCCTGTTAGGGATCTGGACCGATTACTTTCATTTTACATTGCAGCAAAAAACACAAACCGCGATTTGGTAATTGACATGAAGCAAGCATATCTTTTGAAACTATTTGACGCATCTGATAACCTGAGAGGCAAATATCCATCACCCACTGATAAAAATATCAAAATCTACATTCAGAGAGGTTCATGGGGTCTGATTGACAAAGACATTGACGTATTTTCTCAAAAGCAACTCTACGAGGATTACAGTTCGTGGCAAAGAGAATTCCTGGACTATCCAAACGCAGTTGATTACAGAGACATTGCAAAAAATCAAAACCAGTACATCTTCTTTTGTTCTGATTTTAGACTGCAAGATTTGATTGATGTAAAGCCATCAGAAGGTTCTACATACATCCGCTCATTGACTGAGCCATTTAACACAGAGATGGAAATCAAAGAGGATCAAGTCAAAAACTGGATGGTTCACTTTGGAATTATAAATAGAGACCAGGACTGGCACCAAATCCACGTATCTGGTCATGGGGATGGTGAGCAAATCAAGTATGTCGTAGAAAATACCAACGCAAAATCACTGATTCCGATTCACACTGTTAATGATGAATACCACAAGAAATGGCACAAAAATGTAAAGACTGTCAACCAGCATGGGACACATCAACTGTGAAACAATTCAAAGGGTAAATTCCAAACTGATCCAAATCATTTTCTTTCATTACCTGTAGGCGATACTGTTGACATTGATAATGTGATGTATCTAACAATCAACTCATTTTCCAAAAAACACATCATTAAACAGTCCTGCACGTTTCAAATCACTTTTTGAAAATAACTTTGACACCTCTTGTTTCTCTTTTTGTCTCTTGACTATCTCCCAGTAATCTTCATGAATCATCTCACCTGCAGTTTCAGGATTCATGTTCAGTCTATACTTTGAAGAGTATCCATTTCGTCCTTCAGATGTAGTAGATGAAGAAACAACTCCAGTATTTTGCAAGTCTATTAGCAAATCTGAAACCCTTCTGTAACTAATCAGAGTACTTCCAGGAGGAAGCATCTTTCTGAAATACTCAAAAATATGCATTGTTGAATGCCATTCTTTTCCACTGATAAAAGCCAAGGCTGCAAGAGAAAAGCAGACCCACTTTGATTTATGAGATAACGTCTCCATTGTCTCCTCCAACCTGTCTTTTTCTAATCTCATAGCAGCAATCTCGACGAATCTCTCTGAGATTGGCATTTTCTTTATTGATGCAAGCTCTGCAGATACTCGAAGCAACTCCACTGCACGCCTGATATCCCCATGCTCATCTGAACACCTGTCTGCAATGTCTTCTAAAACCCTACCATCAATCTTTTCTTCAAATGCTTCTTCAGCACGTTTTTCTAAAATATCTAAAATCTCTACTTTAGAGAACGGTGTAAAAAATATCTCAGAACTGCCTATTCTAGAGCGAACCCTGTCATCAAACTCGTAATCACCAACCACATTGTTTGATATGGTAATGATACTAGTTGGAGTGTTTTTTTCTACCAAATCTGACTGCATCTCAATTAACTTGTAAACAAAGTCTGAAGGATTTCCTCTACGATCATACATTATCACATCAAATTCATCTAAAATCAAGACAAAGAGTTTCTTCTCAGATTCAGACATTTTGTGCTTTATTGCATCATGAATTGTATCGATTACCTTGTTCATTCCTTTGGCACTTTGGATTGGTTCATGTCCCATTGCACCTAAAATCAAATTGGCACAACCAAAAATTGTTCGCGCCTTTCTAAAATTAACATAACAGTACTCTATATCTGAAATATTAGAGCAGACAAACTTTACCAGACTAGATTTTCCTGAACCACTACGACCAAAAACAGAAACGAGTGGAACAACCATTCCTTCCTCATAACTCATTAGATATCTAACAAGTTGCTTTGTCTGTTTGCTTCTGCCAACAAGTGATGGTGGGATTTCATTTGAAAGTGATGCAAGTTTGCTTTTTTGTTTAAAGATCTGATTGTCATGCTTTACCTTTTTTACAATTTTTCTCAATTCACTCTTGTCCATGCGAGTAAAAATAACGGCACTGAGATATTTATGGATATTGACAGTTTTTCAGATTTTTTGAGATGAATTCTTTATGCTGTCAATGCAGCAAAGAAGATTTTTTCAAAAATTTTTTGGCTTCCACTGGCAACGCATATGTATGTAAAATAGTAATTTTTACGCGTAAAATCACTCCATTTTGGGCAAAATTTGGGGAAAATTTGGTGATTCTTGGACATTGTCCAAGTTTTTGGGAATTATTGGACAACTGAATTTTTTACTAAATCAAAATCAGGGACTCAAAACTAGGCTTTTGACTAGCGCAGCAACTTGTCCCGAACAATCCCAAGTAACTGCACCAGCCATTTGTAGTAAGACAGAATGCCGGCTACAAACAATCCGATACCTAACATGTTCAACGTATTTCTTATTCCTTCAAACTCACTTTGGCATGGCTCAAAGGTATCTCTGTTAATGGGGTCATAGTACTCGCAATACACCTGAATTGATTCAAGCATCTTGCCTGATTCATCTGCCAAGATATCTTCAGGTCCTGGAAGATAAGTTTGAAATGAAACATTAAGTGCCCAAACTCCCACACCAATCAAAATCACTCCGATAATTTTTGGTAATTTCATCTATTCAATCAAAATTGCCGGCTTGAATGGTCTTGCATGTCTTGCCTTTCCCTTTGGATCATAGATATCTGCATCATTTTCTGAATACACCTGAATCTCTACTCCGAACTCTTTTTGTCCCATGCTGGATAATTCTGATTTTAGAAATTCCTTTTCATCAAAGTTCTCAGCTTCAAGCTTCATCTTTTTGATGTCTTCAGATTCTGAATGCAGGTCCTTGATTGTCTTTTGAACAAAGTCTGGCATCTTTTTTGCATCTGAAGTATTTGGGTCTGCAATCAACTCTTTCATTACAACTCCCATGTTGTTTTGTCCGCCCACCATTATACTCAATATCTTTCGATAGATTTTGGATCTTGCTTCATCTGAATTTACATAGATGACAATCTTTTGTGGAGACATCTTTGTGACTTTGATAATGTTTGAGATATCATCAATTGTGTTTTTGAGTAACTCTTCAGCAGAAATTGCTGCGGCATCTACCTTGTCAGCTAAATACTGTGGCCATTGTGACTTTGAAACCATTTCTGTGTTTCCCAATTTCTCCCACATCTCTTCAGCCACATGTGGTGCAAATGGAGAGAGCATTGCAACTCTTGCAGAATTTATCTGGTGCAAGATTCCAGAAACGTCATCGCGTCCTTTGGCGCCGATTCTCTTTGCATACCAGCTCAAATCAGACTCAAATGTAAACAAGATGTCATGCAGTGCCTCACGCAATCTCATCTTCTCTACTGCTTCTGTGATTTCGGCGATTTTGCTCTGAGTTTTGGAGAGAATCCACCTATCTTCGGCTTGCAAATTGCCAATCTCGGTCTTTTTGAGACTAGAACAGGTCTCCAATAGCGTCTCCAATTTACTTTGAATTCCAGAGACTGACTCCATGTTAAAATCGGCATCCTGGAGCAATTCAGCTGAAGATATGATTGCCAGTCTGATTGGGTCTGCACCGTGTTCCTTGATTGCCGAACGCAGCGGAATAATGTTTCCCATGCTTTTAGACATCTTTGCTCCATCCATCATCACACTACCATTGACGACAATCTCTCGTGGCCACAAATTTTTCTCAAAGATTGCAACGTGATTCAAAACAAAAAATGACAAGTGGTTCTGAACCAAATCTCGACCAGAGTGACGAGAGTCAACTGGATAAAAATATGAAAATTCTTTTTTGATTGAATTTATGACATCTTCTGATAACTTTGATGTACTTGCAGCAAGTGACACATCTCCCTTGTTAAGCAAAACATAATCAAAGAACTCTCTTGTGAGATTCTCTGGAGTTATAGTTCCATCATTTACAAATCTTGAAATGGTGTAGTATGCCATGTAGATGACACTATCTGAAAGTGATTCAACAATCCAGTCCTTGTCCCATGGTAGTTTGGTTCCCAATCCCTGCTGTCTTGCACAAGCTCTCTCATGCAGCCAATCAATTACTTCGACAAACTCTGTCTTGATGTTGTTTGGCAAAATGTTCATCTCATCTAGACAGTTTCTAGCTAGTTCTTTCCATTCTTGGTCACCGTAATTCAAGAACCACTGGTTGTTCAATATCTTGACAACACATTCAGCTCCACAACGACATCTGACTGGTGCATTCTCCAGTACCGGGAACTTTTCTAGATGGTTGTTCTCTTGCAGCCAAGCTCGAATCTTGTCTCTGCCAAACTGCACCTTCTCCCCATCAAACTGCAAACACTTTTCATTTAATTTTCCATCAGTGAACTCTTTGAGATACAACTCCTTGGTGGCTTCCTCAAGCTTGTCATCTGACTGGTCTGAAACTCCCATCTTCTCACAAATCTCTTTGGCGGGAATGGCTCCATAGCCTTCAGTGGATATAATTGGAATGGGCTCTATTTTTGAGGCTAATTCGTGATTTTTTGACTTCAAATCCAAGAGTGCCTGATAGTCTTTTGGTGCGTGGGCAGGCACGGACATTACCAGTCCCGTTCCCATGCTGGGCTCTACAAATTCTGCAGGCAATACTGGAATCTCTCGTCCGTCGTGATTGGTGGCAGTCTTGCCAATTAACTCGCTTCCTGGAATCTCCCCAGTCTCTTTGACCTCTTTTTCAAAAAATGATATCTTCTTTGCACATTCAGCTGACACTATCCACTCTTCTCCGTCTACTGACACCTTTTTGTAAATTGTATTTGGATTGACCCAGAGATTTGTTATGCCAAAAATAGTTTCAGGACGCAATGTTGTAATTGGAAATATAGAATCACCAAGCTTGAACTTTATCAGAAAATTCTTGTCATCAATCTTTGGCTCTACATCACCCATCGTGTCGTGTTGTGACACTGGGTTTTGATCAACAGGACACCAACCAACTGGGTGGCTTCCCTGAATGATTCGTCCTCTCTCTTTTAGTGTTGTAATCTGCCATTCAATAAATTTCTGATATCCTGGAACTATTGTAGTGAACTCTCTTCTCCAGTCAATAGAGTAACCCATCTCAATCATTCCAGATTTTATCTCCTCATGAAAGTAGTCTGCAATCTTTATTGGTTCAACAAATGATTTTATTGCATCTTCAGGAACATGGTAAATATTTCTCAAACCATCTAGAATCTCTTTTTCTCCAGCTTCAATTCTCTTTGCCATTCCAAGTACCGGCGTTCCAGTATAGTGGAATCCCATTGGGAACAAAACATTGAATCCCTTCATTCGATAAAATCTTGCATGCACATCAGCCAGTGTGTATGTTCTACCATGTCCGATGTGTTGCGGTGAGTTTGGATATGGATAAGCTACTGTAATGAATTTTTTTGGTTTGTCACTTGGATTTGTTTCAAAGTCCTTCTTTTCTTCCCACTTGCTTCTCCACTTGTTTTCAATATCTGTCCAATTAACTGTCATAGTATCATCCCAAAATCATTGATTTTGCTTTGGCTATTGCCTCGTCTTTTTTAGATGTGTCTTTTCCACCACCCTGAGCAAATTTGGCATCTCCACCACCTGAACCACCCAAAATTGAGGCTATTTCCTTGGCAATTTGGCCTGAATTTACGCCTGATTGGTCTCCTGCATACACCATCACGCGAACTGTTGGACCAGCTTCAAAGATTCCGCAAAATGCCGCAGTTGCATCATTTGAAACCAACTTCTTTCCAAAGTTCTGGTGGAAAAAATCATCGTAATCCGAATTGGATGTAAAACACAATTTTCCTTTTGTAAATATGCCGTCCTCTTCAACAGATTCTCCAGATAGAATCTTTTCTAACAACAATGGAATCTTTTCTCTTGATTTTGCTTTGTTCTCTTCGCGCTGTTTTTCTAGTTGTTCCTTTGCAATAGCTTCTTGAGCTTTGCGTTTACTTTCAGCTTCTTGCTGTTTCTCATACTCAAACGCATTGGGTCCTGAAACAAACTCTAGACGAACAACTCCGTCTTGAATTCTTTTTGTCTTTGTAATTTTGATTAGCTCAATGTCTCCTGTTTTCTTTACATGTGTTCCACCACATGCTTCTACATCTTGGTCTTCAATGGATACAATTCTGACAGCTTTCACTGGAACGACACCGCCCTGGTAAATTCTAAATCCATAAGTTTGCTCTGCAGTTCCTCTATCATAGTAATCAATATTGACATTGAGATTTTTCTTTACCATCTCATTTGCAGTATCTTCAATCTTTTTTACTTCGTCATCAGAAAGAGATGAGTGATGTGTGATATCCAATCTCGCATGATCATCTTCTTTGAAAGCTGAATGCTGCCAAATCCACGAACCCAAAACTTTGCGTGATGATGCATTGAGAATGTGAGTGCTGGTGTGGTTTTTTGTAATGTTGGAGCGCCTTGTCTGGTCAACTTTGCATGAGACTGTCTCTCCTTCTTTTGGAACTCCGCCTTCTAGCTTGTGAACGATAATGTTTGCATGCTTGTCTACATCAACGACATTGAATCCTGCAATGGTCCCGTGGTCTGGCTCTTGACCTCCACCTCGTGCGTAAAATGACGTCTTATCAAGAATTACCATGTCATCAATTACCTTGAGGACCTTGGCATCAAACTCCATTGGGTCGTCCTGGTAGAACAGGGTCTCAGTCTCTGGGAGTCCGTCAAGTGGGAGTTGTGCAATTGCCTTTTTCTTGTCTGACTGGTGCAAATCAGATAGTTTTGCGTAAAATGAGGAAGGAATTTCAGAGATTGCATCTACTTCCTTGAGATATTCAGGTGTGATTCCGTCTGATTCGTAGTAAGTGATGAGTTCGTCAACTGATGGTGCACCTTTCTCTTTTATTTTGTCTGCCTTTTTCTTCATGTGAACTTTGGATTCCTCGTATCTTGCTGATTCAAGTTTCAAAATCGACTTTACGTCGTCTCTCTTCTCATCAAGCTCAGGATACGTGTCTTTGAGATAATCAACATGCAAGTCAATCAACTCGTCAATGTCTAGTTTCAAATTCAATTTGGAAATTGTCGCATTGATTCTGCGCAACATCATTCTTAGATTGTAACCTCCGCCAACATTACTTGGCAGTGCACCATCAGTAATTGCAAAGATCAAAGTTCTCAAGTGGTCTGCAATCAGATACATTCCCTCAAGTGGTGTGATCATCTTTTGCATCTGCTCATCAGTAATTCCTGCATTCTTTACTGCAAGACGTCTTACCTGATTCAAGTCATCAAAATTATCAATCTCTTTTGCAATCTCTGTAAAGTATTTTCGCAAGATATCTGAATCCGAATCAATTCCAATTGTGTCAAACAATTTCTGATTGATTGGACCAAAGCAACAGTCATACGCAGTAGGAGTTCCCATTATAATCCATGCAAATCTCTCAAGACCTGCACCCATGTCAATTACCCGTTGGTCTAGTGTAGTGTGTTTTCCTAACTCCCCTTGGAACTCTGTAAAGACTGCGTTTCCAAGCTCCAGTCCTCTGACAAAGTATTCCAATGACGGACCAAAAGAACCGCCGCCAGCCCATACATCCTCAACAAAGACCACCTCGTCTTTGTTAATTCCAAACTGTTCAGTGAGTAATCGGTAATCCAAATCAACACATTCGTCTTTCCAGTATCCGCCCAAATCAGGAACGCTGTGCTGTCCAATCATGCAAAATGATGAAAAGTGTCTGCCAGTTACACCGACATTCTCCAAGTCCTTAAATCTCAAACATGTCTGCGGAACTACCAAAGGGTTTGCAGGAAACTCAAAAACTACCTTACTTCCCATAACTCTTTGAAAATCTACAACCGAAGCTATTGTAAAGTACAAATCATCACGCCATCTGCAAACAACCGGATAGCGACTAACTGAAGTGTGGTTGTTTTTTACAAAAAACTCTTCAACTTGCTTCCATGATTGCGTGTAATCAAATCTCTTTGATGTTGGTGGGTCTCCAATGAACGAATACGTATCCAGTCCGTCATCAGGACAGAGATCCCTGTCTGCATTTAGAGTCCAAAAGAATCTGCCACATTTGGCACATGACTTTCTGACAAATCCCTGCTCTTGGAAGAGTTTGACGTTATAGTATTTCTCCGGATCTGCTGAAAATTCTTTGAGAATCTCTTTTTTGTCCAATGTTGATGCCTGACATATTCCGATATTAAGAACTGTCGATTAAAATTGGATTGATTTTCAGTATCTTCATGCATGCAGCATTCTTTGATGGAAATCAAATGAATTATGATGAAAATTATCCGGACCCAAAACCTGGCGAATCTCTGGTGAGAGTCAGTCTTGCTGGAATCTGCGGAACGGATTTGGAAATTCTTGATGGGTACATGACTTACAACGGAATTCTGGGTCACGAGTTTGTTGGAGTGGTTGAAAAATCACAAAATCAAGACCTGATTGGAAAAAGAGTTGTAGGCGAAATTAATGCTGGATGCAACAATTGTGATTCATGTAAAAAAGGAATGCAGCGACACTGTCCAAACAGAACAGTGCTGGGAATTCTCAAAAGAGACGGCGCATTTGCACAGTTCTTGTCTTTGCCTGAAGAGAATCTACATGTAATTCCAGAAAGTGTTACTGATGAGCAGGCAGTGTTTGTCGAACCACTTGCAGCTGCATTTGAAATCAAGGAACAAGTAACACTGGAAAAAGATTGGAAGGTTGCAGTTGTCGGTGACGGAAGACTGGCACAGATGATATGTCAAGTACTCAAACTCTCTTGTCCTGACGTGACATGCTTTGGAAGACACCAAAACAAATTGGCAAATCTAGAAAAATTTGGAATTCCAACAAAGATTGGAATTGCATCTTCAGATGAACAGACCTATGACCTTGTAGTGGAAGCTACTGGAAGCAACTCTGGATTTGCAGACACTATGAAACTTGTCAGACCTCGCGGAACTGTGATTTTAAAATCAACAATTGCATCAAGGGAAAACCTTGACCTGACTCCAACCGTAGTAAATGAGATTACTTTGGTTGGTTCCCGTTGCGGTCTTTTCAAACCGGCAATTGATGCTCTTGCAACTCGAATCATATCAGTTGATTCCATGATAGACTCTACATTTCCACTCGAAAAATTCTCTGATGCAATAGAGCACGCAAAAAAACCTGAAACTCTCAAGGTATTTTTGAAACCATAATTGGAACTTTGAGACTCGTTAAATACAAAAAGGAATCATTAGAACTTGTGGCAGAAGCAATTTCTACAGACGAACTCAAAAAGAAGATGGAAGAACTTTTGCAAGAACCTGAGATAAGATTCTGTGGATTAATTGACCCTACTGGGGAACTAGTTGCAGGCAGATTTGATGCCAGTATTATCCCACTACTGACTGACAAACAAAGAAGACAACTGTATCAGGAACTTGCACACAGAGTTGCAAACAGACAAGGGTTTGATGCAGACCTTGGACGAGTAAAATATTCTGCATCAAGAAGAGAAAACGTGGTCATGATTAGCTTCCCATTTGGCAAGTACATCGTACTAGTTATGGCAAATCCCGGAGTAAACATAGACCGTTTTGCATGGCAGATACTAAACAAACTTGGAAGACAGTGGTCTGAATATGACAGTCTCTAGATTCTAGAGATTGTTCCTCTCTCAAGCAGATAGTTGTGTGCATTGACTGATTCTTGTTTTGAAATCATTCCCTTCATGTACCATTCAGAGATATTTTGAATCCACAAAGAATCATCATAGTTGTACATTGGAGC
>JAJETY010000008.1 GCA_021268355.1 Candidatus Nitrosopumilus sp.
AGTCATAAGTACCTGCATCTTCAAATGTAAATTCAAAAGATCCACCTGCCATAAACAAACTAGAGTCAAATACACTGGTTGTGCCGTCTGTCATTGAACCGCTAGTTACTGTATGTGCTGCAGTGTCAATGTTGTTCCACTGTACAGTGTCACCAACAAAAATTGTTATTGAATAAGGCAAATAACATTCGTTTGTCTCCTCACATCCTGGGGCGCCAGAGCCTACTGCAATATCGACTTGGTGAATTCCAGGTGCAACAGGCATTGGAGAAGTTTCAACTAGAATCTCTTCTGATTCTGCTTGCATTGTTTCTGGAGTGACTGTCATTTGGTATTCAGTGGTAATTGGTGTTGCAACATTTTCACCGTGTCCCAATCCGGTAACTAGTATTTTGATTGTCACATCAGATGCACCAAGTACAGTTGTTGTGTGTACTGGGAATACCTCAATTGGATTTCCAGCATCATCAGCTGTGGTGTGTCTGTGTGATTCCTCATACAAGATTTCATTTCCATCTTGCATTGCAGATATAGTGTAATAGACGTGATTTACAATGGAGCCGTCATCTCCGATAAATTCTGATTCAATCTCTAAAACTTGTCCTTCAACTGCAGATAATGGTAATGGAATTGGAGTTACAGAAATTTCTCGTATTAATGATTCTACTCTAGGTTTTACTAAAGGATCATCAATACTGCATTCACCCTCATGAACTAGTTTTACATCAGCAGCATTCAACATACACATATTTCCATAAGTTTTACCATCAATACCACATACTGGTTTATACTCCATTGTACACGCAGTTGGTTTTTCTTCAACAGTTCTTGGTTCAATAATCTCATCAGGAGACATGGCGATAAATCCAATCGAGATTGCTACTAAAACTCCTACTGCAGTTATAATTCCATAAGAAAAATTCATCTCATCCACCTGTCAATTTAGCAAACTTTTCGTTCTTACTTAACTTTTCCATAAATTCAATGTTAGATAATGCCACAACAGCAGATTCCACAACTGGTTTATCTGGATCGTTTAATGCTTTTTCCAGTGCATTTTTTGCATCTTTATTTCCTACAACACCTAAAGCAATAGCGGCTTCATGTCTTACAAACATACTTGGATCATTCAAAGTAGCATCAGTCAAAGGAGGGACTGAACTAGAATAGCACATCTGGCCAAGAGAAAATGCAGCTTCATGTCTTACTAATTCATTTTCATCATTTTTCAAAACCTTCGCAATGTGGGGAACTTTGTCTTCACCACCAAAATCAACCAAAATGCAAGTTGCCCTAGTTCTAACTACATAATCAGGATGTTCTAAAAGTTTTACAAAGTATTCTGTGTCTTTTTCCTCATATTTTTTTTCCATTTGAGCAAAAAGTGATAATCGATCATCAGTAACTACTTGCAATATTTCTGGAGATTTCTGTGTCCTATATTTAGTTAATTAGAAGAGATTTGAAATTTTTTGAGGTATGTATTTAATGGAAAAAATATCATAATTTTTTATGAGTGCAGTGATTGGCGAGAAAGTACCAAATTTTGGTGTTTCAGAGTGGGTACAAGGAGCACCAACAAATTTTGATCAAGAAAAAGATCACATTGTTCTAGTCGAAGTATTTCAAGTAAATTGCCCAGGATGTTTTATGCATGCATTACCAGAGGCGATTGAAATTTACAACAAATACAAAGATGAAGGCGTCAGAGTAATCGGCATTTCTACTGCCTTTGAGGATTTTGATAAAAATACATTAGATAATTTGAAGATGTTAGCAGAAACTGGAGAGATAGTTGGGGAGACAAAAAGTGCATTCCAAATGAGCGGACAACTGCAAGAAGGTAACAAACTACCATACAAAATTCCATTCCCCTTAGCAATGGACAATTTAGTAAAAACAACAGGAGAAATAAGCCAAGAAAAAATTATGGAGTTCATCTATCCACAGATTCCAGAGTTTGATTCTCAACCAGAAGAATATAGAAATCAAATAATTCAGAGAGTCAAAGACTATATGAAATCAAAAGAATATTCTGCTGAAACATTTGAAAAATTTGCACTTCGTGGAACACCATCAACAATTCTAGTAGACAGAAAAGGAATTCTCAGAGATGTATCATTTGGTCAAGTTGGGCAAGCTGAATCAATGATTCAGAAATTGCTCACTGAAGATTAAATTAGTACGACGACAATCGATATTGCCACAGCTGTAATGAATCCCCCAATTATTGCAATTTTTGAGTTATCCACAAAGTGAATTTTTGATTTCTAAATTTTAAGGATTTGTGAAAAATATTAATTCAAATAAAAAATTCTATGAATATGGAAATAGGGCAAATCGTTGTTCCCCTATTAATTGCAGCAGCTGTTGGAATATTTATTGGAACAAGATTGTGGATCATGTTTAGAAAGTAGATTTCAGTTACTCTAAAAATCAATGATTTTCAATCATTGTTTGATTGAGCTATGTTTTGAAAATTGATGAAGATTTAAAAAGTAGAGTAAGAGTCTTGTTCCAGTAATAAATTTATGAGAAAATCACTAAAGTTATTTGTTATAGGATTTGGAATATCTTTCTTGATTTCAATGGGAGAGGTTTTCGAATTAGAAGAATTACCAGTTGATCCTAAGGAATATCTTTTGTATTCAATATCATTTACAGGTGCTTATTTGAGATTATTGTATTATTCATTATTGGTAATAGTAATTCCTGTAATTACAGTTCCTCAACTTAAAGAAAAACTATCCAAAAGAGTTCATTATGTCTATGTTCTCTTATCTGGAATTACATTTGGTTTTTCAATTGTTGGAATTTACACAGTTTTTACTCAGAGAATTTTTGTCTGAGATTACTCCAGAATTTATTGCATCGTGTCTTAAGCAATGAAAATTTATCGATGATTAGTATTATTTGTCAAAATTTTGGGATTGGTAAAAATCCAATGAGATTTTCCTTCAAAATCAGGATTTATTGAGATTTCCAATTCACTGAATGGGACTTTTTGAATCATGGTTCGAATCTTGTTTTTTCCTTCATTGACGTCTTTAATGCGCTTTGGGTCACCAAAATATTTCTTCAATCCAACAGGGCTTACAAGAAATCTACTGACTTCTTCCTTGTTTATCCAAAAGACCTCATCAGTTTCTATGAATAGCATTTCATTTTCAAATTCAATATGATTAACTGTAAAGGGAATATTTTGAATTTCGTTAATTCGTACCAATGAGGAAAGTAGAAAAAAGATTCAATATGAATCGAGCATTTATCTTAGTTTAGAGTCTTCTAATTACAATTATTCCGATTGTAGGAACTCCAACATACATTCCCAAGTTCAACAAGATTACTCCAATTCCAATTCCTAACACTTCAGTTTCTGATTCAGCATAGTCCATAAGAGATAGTGTTGTAAGCATTGGAGTTATTCCAGTCTTGACTATGTCTTTAAAGTATGGATTTTCTCGCTCATAATCGGCGATTCCAGGAGAAAATGAATAGTAAAAATAATTGAATCCTGTGATGAATGCACTACCGGATTCTGTGGATAGTAGTTTTGAATCCCTAATTTCTCTTAATTTTTGAACTTGTGGGGCGAGTTCAGAACCATATGTTGCAGTTGCAATTAGACAACCACCACCAGTCTCTTCTACAGCGGAATCTATTCTTTCAGGAATTTCTTTTTCAATATCTTTGATTCCAACTAGGGCTTCAGTAGCAATGATATCGATTTTGTTATTTCCAACTCCTGTAAAGTTCAAAGTCACAAAAGAGATCAGATTATTTGATTTGAATTTTTGAGTTACCTCTTGTTCATTTAGATAAAAAGTCAAATTTCCACTAAGCAGATTTTTAGGAATTGTGAGTTCTCCTAGATTATTTTCTAATCCACTTTTTGCAAAGATGGTAAGACGTTTTTCTTCTTTATCAAACTCGTGATCAAGAATCTCAAAGTTTGAAACTGTAACAACTTCAAAATTGTGACCGCTTGTATCTACATCAAGACGAGTAAGTAATCCAGTTTTGTCAGATATTTGAGCAAATACGGGAGATGCTATCAACATTAGTAATAATGGAATCAGAAATATTGTTTTCATTTATGCAGTTTGAGAAATACGTTTAGTTAGTTCTTTATCTTGTATGACTCTTGGATGTTCAGGATCTGCAAGAATTGTTTCATACCAATAGTGTTTTCCGTCTTTATAGATAAAGTATGAACCCAAAAGTTTCAAGTTTGGATATCTTTCACGAACTCTTCTTTCTGCAACTGTTTTCATGTTATCATCTGCTTTGATTCTTGTAACACCAAGGTGCTTTGGTCTTCTACCACCAGTAGGTCTTTGTTTTCTCATACCACCAGTACCGACTCTCATTCTGACAACAATAATGCCCTGTTTTGCTTTGTATCCCAATCTCCTAGCTCTTTGGATTCTACTAGGTTTATCGATGCGAGTAATTGCGTTTTGTTTACGCCAGCCAACAATACGTTCACGTAGTTCTGGAGCATTTTCTTTCCAGAGTCTGATCCATACTTGGTCTTGACGACTAGGCATATGGGGGATTGTAAAATCCCCTTTAATAACTGTAAATCGACATTATTACCAGTGTTAGGCAGTTAAAATTTCTCTTGAGTGGGGCATCACATGTCCACGCACTCGAAGAGTTGCTTCCGCAGAAAACTCGATATTTTGACCACGCTAAAGTTGTTAAAAAGGCTTCCTAAGTAATGCTTTGAGATTTTTATTGGACACACCAAATATCTAGAAAAGATGAGAATTACAGGTCTAATCGTTGTTGCATTTCTTGTAGTTAGCTTTGGTATTTTTCCATTAGTAAGTGCAGAGCCCACATTAGAGATAATCATGGAAAAAAAGACTTACAGTTATTGTGAAAAATTATTCTATACAATCAAAGTCTCTGAAGTTACAGGAAAACCTGCAATCATTCACATTAGAGATGAAGCAGGAAAAGGAAGCAGTGCAATTCCAATTCCAATTTCAGAGTTGGAAAATCCAGTCCCATCTAGGATGGCTTTTGAAAAAGAAATTTTTCCTCTAGGGAAATACTATATTGATGTGGAATATGAAGAACAAAAAGTTACTGCAGAGTTTTCTCTAATAGACGGAAACAATATTTGTCTCCCAATTGCAATCCAATCAATTTTTACTAATTGGTTATCGGGGAATGTGGTTGATGGATTTATCATTGATGCATTTGAAAAATTTGTTGATGATGAAATTATCAAGGTTCCCTTTGAGATAAATCAAGATAATGTCTACCAAATAGATATTCCAGATTGGGTCAGAGAGAATTCAAGCTTGTGGTGGTACCAAGGATTGATTTCAGATCAAGAGCTAATTCAAGTTTTCAAGTATTTGTTAGATGAGGAAATAATTACAGTTCAAATGAATTAAAAAAATAGATTTGATTAGTTTTTACTTTTACTTGCCTTAGACATCAAAGCCAAGATTAACGCAATTGCGCCCGTAACAATAAATGCTGCTATCAATCCATATCCCAATTCAGTGCCTAATCCTCGGAAAGAAGTAGGAGTTGGTTTTTGTGGCTCAGCTACACACATCCCATCTTGCAGAAATGTTCCTGGACCACATCTTTCATCTAAAACACATACACCGTTTTTCAGGATGGTTCCAAGACCACACTCTGTTGTTTTTGAGGTTTCTTTAGGAGTTTCCACCGGTGCGAGTTCAGAATTTTCTTTTTCTACGGCTGCAATTAATTTGTCTAATTCAGATTTTGAAATGTTTAGAGCTTCATGAAATGTATAATCAGAGTAATTATCTTCAAACCAATCCCTGTAAGATGGCTCAGTCACATATCTTTCAACATAGAATTTTGGATCTTTAGAAGTATCAACAAATGCTGCAGGGATCTGTTTTTGAGGGATTTCATCAGAGGAATCCTCAGTTTCTAAGGGGGTTTCCTCAGTTTCTTGGGGTGTTTCATCTACACTTCGGCCAAATACAGAACCAATTATTTCAACCTCTTCAGTTCCAGTTGGTAATTCAATACTCAAAGTTCTACTTTGAGAGCTAGTTTTTGTTTCTGAGAAATTTGGTTCATCACCATCAGCCAAAATAATAAAGTCATCATCTAGACCATCAAATATAGAATCAAAAAAAGTTCTATCAAAGGTAATATCTAAAATTCCAGGAGAGTCAGTTACATCTACTGAAATAATTAATGAAATGAAGTCAGGGTCAGATTCTATCCCAGAAATAGTCATTCCTGATGTGGTGTAATCTACATCATAATTAGTTCCATCTACATTTACTGAAATTGTCTCAGCATATACTAATGCAGAAGAGAGTATTGTAAAGAAGATTAATCCAAGGGATATTTTTAGCAACGAATTCCCATTGGCCAAATTTCTCAATCTTTCAGATTGTAATTTGCTCATACTATGACTATTCAATATTTGATTTCCTCCAAATAGATGTTAAAAACAAAGAGACGATAATTAATCACGTAAAAGTCAACTTTTTTGAGTATTTTTAAGAATCACGAAGGAATTCATCTAGATAACTCCTCGTAAAATCTGAACAATCTTTTCTCCGATTACATTTGCTGCCAAAGATTGAGCCTCTTTTGTCTGAGCTCCAATATGAGGAGTTAAAATTACATTATCTAATTCTGCAAGTTTTGTCCCAATTGCAGGTTCCTTCTCAAACACATCTAGTGCGGCACCACCAAGAGTTCCATTTTTGAGTGCATCATAAAGAGCATCCTCATCAACTACCCCACCTCTGGAAGTATTGATAATTTTTGCAGTATTTTTCATTGTGGACATTTTTTGTGCATCTATCAGATGGTATGTCGAATCAAGTAGAGGAACGTGTATTGAGATATAATCAGAACTTTGTAACAAAGTGTTCAAGTCTGCTTTCATCAAACCAACTTCTTTTGAAAATTCTTCATCAATTGGAACTACATCATATCCAATAATGTTCATGTTAAGTGCACGTGCCAATCTTCCCAATCGTTTTCCAATATTTCCTAGACCAATAATTCCAAGATATTTTCCTTTAAGTTCAGTTCCCTTCAATTCTTTTTTGAGCCATTGTTCATTTCTAATTGCTCTATCACCTCTAGCGGTTTGTCTTGCAAGAGACAGCATTAATCCTAAAACCAATTCAGCTACTGCATTCATTGCACCTTCTACTGCATTAATTACGCGAATATTCTTTGCTTTTGCAGCCTCTTGATCAACATTGTCAAGTCCAACTCCAACTCTTGCAATGATCTTACAGTTGTCTGCTTTTTCAATCATCTCTTTTGTGATTGTAGTTCTGCTTCTAACAATGACAATATTGTAATTGGAAATTTTTTCTAAAATTTGTTCAGGAGTAATTTCTGGTTCATAAGATATTTTCAAGCCGTTGTCTTGGAGAATTTTATTTAGGATTGGATCTACTTCGTCACAAATCAATACAGAGTCATCAAATCCCATGATTTGGAAAATTGCATCACGGAATATAATTCATTAAAAATAAGAAAAAGAATGAAGTGTGGTCAGATTCGACCTAGAGCTTTCATTGCATCTGTAATTGGACCAGCTAATTCTGGAACTACTTCCCATAGTGGGATAGCACCATTAGCTTTCAATTCAGAAACAACTTCATCGGTATACATACCATGAATGTTTATTGCTGGGTGAGCAATGCTGTTTAGACCCATTGGTGGGACTGCATCACTTGGATTACCTAAGACATATGCATATGATGGTACTGGATCCATTCCTAATTCTTCAACGATTGGGTTCAAGTTGAATGGGTCACCTGCAACAAATACTGTTACTGCACCAGAATAGATTGCTGCATAGTCGTGGTTTACAGCTGCATAAACACCTGGCTCATCAAATACCAATTCTACAATCATACCTTGTGATCCACCGAGTAACCATGTTTCTGTGGCAGCAGATTGAACTCTGTTACCTTGTGTAACTCTATCCAAGATTTCTCCAACGATGTGGAAGAATACTGGTTCGTTACCTTGGTTCTCTATGAAAATTCTTACATGTTGATCATTTTCAACAAATAAGAGTTGTCCTTGTACCTGTTCTAAGTCAAGACCATCTCTGGCTTGCAAAACAGCGCTAATTTTCTTAGCTGGATCACCATTTACAAGAAGGTTGTGTGCCATGTTTGGAACATAACCAAATTGCATTCCGTTGACAACTGTTGCTGCTTGATGATGTTGCATCATTGCACTCATATCATATGTACCAGCATCAGTTAGGTACAACTGGTTGTATTGTAGTTGGAACTCTAATGCATCAGCATCGTAGAACTTTCTGTCTAATTCACCGCTTCCGCTAGTTTTCTCAACCATTAGTTTCTTGTAACCGTTTGCTGGGTCAACAATTGCAATTCCGTACATGCCGGAAAGAACGTGTTGGTCCATAGCAGCGAGTTTAACACCAGAACAATGGTATTTGAAAATACCAGCAGATTCAGCAATGTAACAGTAAGTTGTGGATTCACCTGGGTTAATGGACTCGAAATATCCTGCAGACATTTGAGATGCGTGCATATCATTTCCGTGTCCTACCATTTCATCAGATGGAATAGTTAGTGTCATCTTTACAACGTCACCTTGAGTAACTCTCAATGTTGGTCCTGGGACTTGTCCATTGAAGGTCATTGCTGAATAGGTTTTACCATTCAAGAGAGGCATTTCATGGCTCTCACCGGTTAGTTGAAAGTCGTGTACTGTTCTTCCAGAGGATTCTAGTACTCCACAATCTGTTTCTGCGAATGCTTGTGGCATTACAAGTTGTAAGCCACCCATTTGACGAATTTTGTCCATTACTTCGACGTCAGTTTTGCTGAAGTCAAAGCTTGAACCGCCAATTTGGGTATTTGTGTATGTGCTTCCCAATAAGGTTGCTCCAACTACAGCAACTGCTGCAATTGTAAAGAGCATACTAATACGCTTATTCATGAGCTTATCTCCATTCGTGATTATATAATAATTTCCAAATCTGGAACTAGGATAATCCTGCTGAGTTGGAAAAAGAGTGAATAAGGGGTAAAAATTATTCCAAGTTATTGAAATTTAGACTTGATCAGGATTCTTTAGGTAAAGTCAAAATTCCTTCTGACGCATATTATGGTGCATTTACGGGTAGAGCGATCAAGCAGTATAATGTCACTGGTAATAGATCCCATGATAATTTGATCAAGTCATTTGTGATGATAAAACGTTCAGCTGCTATTGCAAATATGAAGACTAAAGCAATTGACACAAAACGTGGAAAAGCAATTGTTTCAGCTTGTGACAAAATTTTAGCTGGAAAGTTTGTTGATCAGTTTGTTGTAGATATGATAAACTCTGGTGCAGGAACCGCATTCAACATGAATTCAAATGAAGTCATTTCAAATGTGGCATTAGAGGTATTGCATAAAAAGAAGGGAGAGTATGAGTTTTTACATCCTAATGATCATGTAAACATGTCACAATCAAGTAACGACACATATCCTACTGCAATGCATGTAGCGATTTTGATGAATCTTAAAGAGACAGTTCCAGCTATTGATATTTTGATTAAGTCACTATCAAAGAAAGCAAAACAATTTTCATCATTTAAGAAAATTGGAAGAACACACCTTATGGATGCATTACCAGTCACTTTGGGAAGTGAGTTTGCAGCATATGCCACATCTATCACTAAAGCAAGAAATGAAATTGTGTCATCACAAAAAGAATTACAAAATGTTGCACTAGGAGGAACTGCTGTGGGTTCTGGAGCCAATACACCAAAAGGTTACAGAAATATTGCAATTGCAGAGCTTGGAAAAATTTCAAAGTTACCATTAAGACCAGAAAAAGATATGCAACATGGATTACAAAGTAAATTTGCAGTGGCAAATTGTTCTAGTGGACTTCGTAACTTGGCATTAGAGATTGGAAAACTAGCAAATGACATTAGATTAATGGCATCAGGTCCAATTGCAGGTTTATCTGAAATTGGAATTCCTGCAGTTCATGCAGGTTCGTCAATAATGCCAGGTAAAGTAAATCCATCATTGGCAGAATGTATGAATATGATTTGCTTTAACATAGTTGGAAATGATACAGCTGTATCTTATGCAGCTCAAGGTGGACAATTTGAACTAAATGTCATGTTGCCGGGAATGCTAAAATGTATGTTAGAGTCTACTGACATGCTAAAGAACTTCTTGCCAATATTTTCAGCAAATCTAATAGATGGATTAACTGCAAATAAAGACAAGTTAAGGGAAGATATTGAAAATAGTCCAGTAATAGTTACGTTGCTTACTCCAAAAATCGGATATCTAAAATCTGCAGAACTGTTCAAAGAGTCATTAAAAACTGGAAAGACCATCAGAGAACTGGTTGTTTCAAAGAAACTAATGACTAACAAAGAAATTGATGCACTCTTTGGATAAAGTATGGCAAAAATATTTGTAGAATCCTACGGATGTTCTGCTAGCTTTGCAGATTCTGAAATGATTTCAGGGCTTATTCTAAATGGAGGTCATACTTTGGTAGATAATTCTTCAGAGTCAGATCTCAATGTTGTAGTTACATGTTCTGTAAAAGATGCGACTGCAAATAAGATGATTCATAGAATTAAATCACTCAAGTCAAAGCCTTTGGTGGTAGCAGGTTGCTTACCAAAAGCTGAAAAAGAAAATGTGGAAAAGTTTTCGGAAAATGCTAGTTTGTTAGGTCCTAATTCATTAGGTAAAACTTTGCAAGTAATTAATTCAACACTCAAAGGAAGAAAAGAAATTGCATTAGAAGATTCTGATCTTTCTAAAGTAGGACTTCCAAAAGTAAGACTCAATCCAGCAGTAGGAATTGTTGAGATTGCAAGTGGATGTATGAGTGAATGTACATTTTGCCAGACAAAAATTTCAAAGGGCGATCTTCAAAGTTACCGATTAGGAGATATTGTTAGGCAAGTCAAAACTGAAATCAATGAAGGTTGTAAAGAAATTTGGTTAACATCAACAGATAATGGTTGTTATGGCTTTGATATTGGAACAGATTTACCTTCATTAGTTAATGCAGTTTCAGAAATTCCTGAAGAGTTTATGATCAGAGTTGGAATGATGAACCCAATGTACATGCCACGAATCAAAGAAAAATTAATCGAATCATACGATAATGATAAAGTCTTCAAATTTCTTCACATTCCAGTTCAAAGTGGAAGCGACAAAGTTCTTCACGACATGAAGAGAGGCCATACCGCTCGAACGTTTCTCGAGATAGTTAAGAGGGCAAGAGAAAGATTCCCAGAATTCACCATTTCAACAGACATTATTGTAGGATTCCCATCAGAAACTAAGGAAGACTTTGAGAAAACAGTGGAATTATTGGATGAGACACGACCAGACGTAGTGAATCTCTCAAAATATAGCGCCAGACCAGGAACAGAAGCTGCAGAATGGGAACAAATCGAAGTTGCAGAAGTGAAATCTAGAAGTAAAAGGATTTTTGAACAGATCAACAAAATATCGTTGGAAAACAACAAAAAATGGATCGGATGGAAGGGAGATGTTCTCTTTGATGAGAAGACAGACGAGGGGATCAAAGGTAGAAACTTTGCATACAAACCTGTTTTTGTCCCTGAACTAGTAGACATAGGTCAATTACACTCAGTTGAAATTATCAATGTCACACAGAATAGCCTTCTTGGGAAGATCGCAAGCTAAATTTTTTAGATCTAAAATTTGATTAAAAAAACGTAAGAAGGTTTTTTATGGAATTCAGAGAATAGGATCTGAAATGAGTTTTCAAGTAAAAGAACCAGTTTTAGTTATCGGTCTCGGAGGTGCAGGCTCAAAATTAGCACTAAAAGCCAAAGATTCACTTAATTCAGATTGTCTTCTTATTAGTAACGATTCAAAAGATTTTGCAGGAGATGTACCTTCAGTTCACGTTTCAACTGATTCAGTAGTTAATCCATCAATGCAATTAATCAGAGGTTCAACTTTCAATGTTTCTGACGAAATCAAATCAAAGATTTCAGGATATTCCACTATTGTTATGATTAGTAATTTAGCTGGAAAAGCAGGCTCTGCTATGGCACCAGTTGTATCAGAGATGTGTAAAGATGCAGATATCGGATTAGTCTCTTTTGCAATAATGCCTTTCAAATATGAGAAAGATAGGATTTTCAACTCGGGTGTATCTCTAAAACGAGTTAGAGAGAACTCTCAGTGCACCATAGTTCTTGACAATGATTCATTGTTAGAAAGCAATCCAGATTTGACTCCAAAATCATGCTATGAGATTGCAAACTCTGCAATTATGCATGTAGTTAATTCACTTGGAATATCGGAAATTTCTATTGAAACAAATATTCTAACTACAAGTAAGGAAGGACAAAACATCGAAGATTCTCTCAGGGATTCTCTAAAAATGCTATATGAGAATGCTCCACCTAATGCAGTAAAACGTTCAATGCTTTATGTGGTAGGTGGTAGTAACATCCCAGTAGGAGTACTAAATTCCATTTCAAATATTACAAGTGGGATTCTAAATGATAGTAATTCACAAATTGACATGACCTCAGAATCTGAAGAATCCAAAGTAGTAATGTTATCATCAATTCAAGGAATGACCAAATTTGATAACTATGATCCACTTGGAATAATTCCACAAGAAGACTCACTTGATTGGTCCACACCAGATTGTAGCATCAACTGTGATTTAGAACTATATCAATTAGAATAAAATAATTTTTTAAAACTAAAATTTTATTAAAATAAGATTACTCTTTCTTTGCTTCTTCTTTAGCAGGTGCTTCTTCTTTAGCAGGTGCTTCTTCTTTAGCAGGTGCTTCTTCTTTTAGTTCTTCTACTTTGTCTTCGACCTTAGAAGATTCTTTTTCAGGAGTCACTTTAGATTCAATTTCTTCTTCATAGGGAGAGACAAGAACATAGCCTTCATCAGTCTTGCTCATTCTTACTCTTATTTTTCTTGGAGGACTTCGAATTCCTTTTGACCAAATTTGATGTGCTAAATCTTCCTCAATTTTGATTTCTTCGACTTTCATGTGATGACGAGCAAATTCTTTAATCATGTTGATTGCTCTTACTGCTCTATGTTGTGATTGTGAGAGTAACACTTTACCAAGTGGAATTGTATAAACACGTTCTACTTCCTGAGACATCTATCCTACCTCCACATCAGTTGATCTCCAAGCTCTACGTTTTGGATTTGTTCTTACACTTCTCTTAGTTTTGAGAATAATCCAAGCGGGAACGGGTGATGTCTGTCTTGTTTTCTTCAACAGACGAATTTTCCTTGGAGATGACTTACGTGCAGCCATAGATTTTCAGGCACGCGGAGCTCTTTTTAAATGAATCTCATGATTTTAGGCTATCATGAAGTTGCTTTAGTATTCTAGCAGAGGCACCCCACACAGTCTTATTTTCATATTCAAACGTAAACATTTCCTGAATTCTATTATGAGAAGGATCAGGATCATTTGCCATAGTATTCAGTAAAGAATCAAGAGGCATATGAAAAATTTTTTCAACTTCGCGGTTGGGTGAAAGTTCAGGAATTTTTTCTACAACAGATACAAAAGGCAATATCAAGAATCCGGAATTCAAAGTTACTACAGGTTCTAATTGTCCAATTACCTGTTCTCTTGAAATTGCCAATCCTATCTCTTCATTAGTTTCACGTAATGCAGTATCCAAAAGATCAGAGTCTACAGAATCTAACTTTCCACCAGGAAATGAAATTTCACCAGCATGAAATTTCATATGTTTTGGTTTTTCAGTCATTACAATAATTGGTTCATTTCCATAAATCACAACAAGAACAGATGCTAATCTATATTTGCCAGGATCATCTATGGTAGGATTAAGTTCACTTTTTAGAATGGATTGAATTTTTTGCAGAATCATTTTCAATATTACCTACTTTTCCATATGGGTTTTGGTATTCAAAGGTTTTAACTGAGAATAAAAAAATGACATCATGACAATCAGATATGAAGCTAATCCACCTAAAATTTTACCAGATGTGGATGTTGAAGAATCAATTAAAAAATTCATTGTCAGAATAAAAGATATTTCAAAAAAATGTGATGCAATTCACCTTACAGAAAATGTCCTAGGATATGAAAGAGTTTCTCCATTAGAGGTTGGTAAAATAATTAAAAAAGAAATTCCAGATTTGCCAATTACAGTTAGCCTTAGAGTTAGAGACAAAACAGAAAAAGAGATTTTTGAGTTTGTTGAGAACTGTATAGATATAGGATTTTCAGGAATTCTTGTTTTGATGGGTGATCCTTCCCAAACAGGAAAATTGGATTCAGGTGAGATTCCAACTTTTACAATAAAAAAATTAAAAGAGAAAAATCTTGATGCAAAAATTGATTTGTATCTTTCAGTTTCAAACAAACCCAATTTTTCCAAACTAGGAAAAAAGACAGGTGTGAAGCCTAAGGGATTCATGACTCAGGTTGTTCATAACATTCAACAAGTTCAAGCACTAGCTGATAATCTAAAAGATTTTTCGGTTATTCCAATCATATTGTTTCCTTCCCAAAAAAATGAAAAATCAGCCAAGTTTTTGGATTTGAATTTAGAATCATACAGTAAAGAATTCGAAGAGTTGTTGAAAAAATCTCATAAAATAACAGGAGATGTTTTACTTACTTCTCCAAATGATTTTACAGGATTAAATGAGTTTTTGAGCAAAACAAATCTCTAAAGTACAAAGTATTGTGCCTTTGGATGATGAACTACGATGGCTGCAGTAGATTGTTCTGGAACTATCTGCCCTGACTCGGTTAATTCCATTCCAGATTGTTGAGGCTCCAAGAGTTTCCACACCAAATGATGTTGTAAAACATCAGGACAACTAGGGAATCCCCAAGAATATCTTAGACCACCTTCATCCAAATTCAATTCAGATTTTATTTTTCGATTAATCCATTCTGCTAAGGCTTCAGCAACTTCAACTGCTAATCCATGAAGATAGTATGCATCAGTGTACTTATCTTCTTGATTCCATTGTTCTATAATGTCTGCAACTTTATTTCCAACAGTAACGGCCTGAAATGCAACAATATCATTTTCTCCAAAATAATCTGTCAAACATAGATGGTCAGGTTTTGTAGAACGTGGAAAGTCAAACTCCACATCATCACCATGAGGATTCTCTACACAAAGTTTTCCATTCTTGTTATGACATTTGAAATATCCATAAACAACCTCTGGTTCAAACAGTTTTTCGCGAATAATTCTAATTTTCCATTGACTAAGTAATTGCTCGTGATCTGCCTCGGATTCAGAGCCTGCTTTACCTCTCAAGCCCCAAGAAAGTTTGAAGAGTGATTTTTTGTCAATGAGTTGCCAAACCTCATCCATCTTAATTTGATCTAACATAAGTCGTATGGGTTTGCCTACCGTTTTTGGTAAAGGTGCTTTTACAGGTTGAATATCACTTTTTGGAAGACTAGATGGATCTATTTTTGCAGTAGATTTCTCTTTCCAGTTTTCTAATTTTTCTTTCCAGGTTGCCAAGAGTTTTGGTTTCTCTTCAGAGACTAACGTATCCATTGTTTTGAGACCTTCAAACATTGTATTACAGTAAAAGACTCCAGGTTCGTAGATTCCACCTTCTTTTGCAATACGATTAATGTAGTTACTGTTAATTGCTGCACCTCCACAAAGAATTGAAATATCCATTTTGTTTTTTCTAGCATGCTCTACAAAGAATTGCATTTGTTTTGAAGTAGAAACTAGTAGTGCAGAGAGTCCCACTGCATCCGGTTTTATTTCATCAATCTTTTCAAGAAATTTTTGTAAAGGGACTTGTTTTCCAAGATCATAAACGGTGTAACCATTATTTTGAAAGATGGTTTTTACCAAGTTTTTTCCAATATCGTGAACATCTCCATACACAGTTCCCAAAACTAATTTTCCTTTACTTGAACCCTCTTCTTTGACCAGATATTTTTCTAGTTCACCTACCGCTGCCTTCATACATTCTGCAGACTTCAAGACAAATGGAAGGATTAGTTCACCAGCCCCAAATTTGTCACCTACTTCTTTCATGGCAGGAAGTAAATCTTCATTGAGAGTTCTAATTGCACCATCATGAGTTACTTCTTGAGGTGCGTCAAGGGAAAGAACTCCACCCACATTCTTTAGAATTTCATTTTTGCCAATTTTATCTGCAATAGCTGAAACAACATCATTTTCTATTCCATCTTTAAGTCTGTTAACGATTCTAAAATTAGCTTTCTTTCCTGCAGACCATGATGGATCTACATCCACTTTCTTGGATGCGGTACTGCTTTGAGGTCCTGCATTTTCAAAGTGTGTGATTAACTCAGAGAGGGCATTAGGGTGAGTGTTAAATATCAAGTCCTCTGCAAGTTTTCTTTCTTTTTCATCAATTTCTCCATAAGGTATGATTTCTTTTGCATTAACGATTGCAGTATCTAGACCAGATTTTATTGCATGATGTAGAAAAACTGAATTAAGTATTTTTCTAGCATATGGAACTAATCCAAAACTAATGTTACTCAGACCCAAAGTAGTAAAGGAATCAGGGAATTTTTGTTTTACAAGTTTAATTCCTTCCAAAGTATTTTTTCCTGCATCAAGAAATTCATCCTCTCCTGTTGCAAGAGTAAATGTGAGAACATCAAAGATAAACTGTTCAATTTTTAATCCATATTTTTTTCCAGTTTCAAATAATAATTCAGCCGTCTCTAGTTTTTGTTGAGGTGTTTTTGCCATCCCATTTGGTCCAATGCACAATGCAATTGCAGGTAGGCCATACTTTGCCATGATTGGTGCAAGCTTTTCAAATCTACTTCCATCACCTTCAAGATTAATTGAATTGATTATAGGTCTGCCAGGAATTTGCTTTACAGATGCATCAATAACATCAGGATCAGTTGAATCAATTACTAATGGTGCATCAATTTCTAAGCTTAATCGTTTTACAAGATTTAACATGAATTCTTTTTCATCAGACCGCTCTGTTGTTGCCACACAGACATCGAGGCAATGTGCTCCATCTTCCACCTGAGTTCTGCCTAGGTCAACAAGACCATCATAGTCATCTCCCAGTACTAGCTGTTTTGCCTTACGAGAACCTTGGGTATTGATTCTCTCCCCGATTATTAAAGGGGCAGGTACTTGCTTTAGATCAACTGCCTTTAATGCAGAACTTACTCTAGGTGTTGTCAATATTATAAAATCATCTCGGTTTTTGTAAATACTTAACTCCCGACAGAGTTGGCTTTTTCGTCAATTACTTTTCTTAAGACTTTGATGTGTTCGGGATTTGTTCCACAACATCCTCCAATAATTCGAACTTTTTTGTATTCATTTAGAAAATCTCCCAATACCTCACCCATTTTTTCCGGCGTCATTTTGTAGACTGCTTGACCACCTTCATTTTCAGGCATACCAGCGTTTGGAACAACCAAAATATTGTGTTCGTTTTGTTCATCTAACCATCTCACACTAGGAGTCATTTCAACAGGACCTGTTGAGCAATTCATACCAAAGATATCAATTCCCATATCAGAAACAGTTGTGTATGCAGCTTGAATATTTGTTCCAAGTAACATTTTCCCATATTGATCTAGTGTCGTATTTGCAATAATCGGGACTTTTTTTCCAGTTTTTTCCATTGCTTCATGACATGCTTCAATGACTAACTTTACTTCCAAAATATCTTGACTTGTTTCAATTAGTAATGCATCTACTCCACCAAGAATCAATCCTTCTGCTTGTAACTCAAATGCATCTTTAATTTCATCAAGAGGTTTTTGTCCCAAATCAGGGTCATTTGAACTTGGAAGAAACCCAGATGGTCCCATAGAACCAATTACATATCTGGATCTATCAGAATATTCTAGGCATACTTCAGATGCAAGTTGTGCAACTTTTTTGTTAAAGTCAATGGTCTGATCACCAAAACCATATTCATCTAATTTAATTTTGTTTGAACCAAAAGAGTTTGTTTCAATGCAATCAGCTCCTGCATCAAGATAACGTCTATGAATTTGTTTAATCCAATCAGGGCGAGTAATTATCAGACCATCATTGAATCCATCTTGATTGTTTGGAAAATCTTCTGGTTTAGGATTGAACTTTTGAATCTCAGTTCCCATTGCTCCATCAAAGAGCAAAACTCTCTTTTGTAATGCATCCAAAAATGGTTCTTTTTCAGTCAATTTAATTTCAAAATGATTTTGGACAGTTTAACTCTTTTCAGAAAAAACCATCAATTAAAGTAGTATTGACACGTATGTTGAAATTAGGTCCTAGATGGTTTTTGAATACATTTATGCAAAAAGTTCAAGTAAACAATCTAGTTCGTAGTGCTACTTTTTTTCAGCACGCTGGAATATCGATTGTTTTTGTTTTCATGCCTATTATTGGCCAAGGTGTTACAGAATCAGTATTTGAGATAGGCTTGTTGGTAGCTTCATTCAGTTTTGCCCAGATAATATCTGAAATTTACTTTGGAAGACATTCGGATAAGAAGGGAACTAGACTCAAATTCATCAGAATTGGTTTCATTGGTTGTGCAATAGCATTTGGAATGCATTATTTTGCAACAGACCTCTCTATGTTTTTCTTGGTTAGAATTGCTGCAGGGATTGCAAGTGGGATAATGATTCCAGCGATGATTGCATATACCTACGAAGCAAATGTTGACAAAAAGAGAGCAGCAACAGTAATCTCATTTCACGCATTAGGATGGATGGCCGGAATTGCAGCAGCAGGGATTGCAAATGACTTGGAATTAATTTTCTTGATCAGTGCTGCATCATTTATTGTAGGATTATTATTTACAATCAGACTTCCAAATCCTGAACAAGAAAAGGAAGTTGAACCAGGAACAACAAAAAGAATTATCTCAAAAAACAAGTTTCTCTTTCTTTCACTACTGCTAAGACATATTGGAGCAGCAGCAGTTTGGACTATTCTTCCGATAATGATCGTAGATAGATGGGGAGGAGAACTTTACCATATTTCAATTGTCTATACAGCAAATACAATCACTGCTTTTATTTTGATGAATGTTATGGCAAGTAAAATTCACCTCTCAAATGTAACTAAATTCAAAATAGGTGTTGGAAGTACAACATTTGTCTTTGTGGGATTATCATTTGTTACTGAATGGTGGATGGCAATGCCATTCATGTCTTTAGTTGGTGCAACATGGGCATTCTTGTTTATTGGAGGAAACTTTCATTTGATGGACAACAATCCCCGTTCTACTTCAACTGGAATATTCAGTTCAACGTTGTCAATCGCAACTGTTGTTGGTCCTATAGTGGCAGGAGGTATTGCATTTACATTTGACTATGTTGCAGTGATGTATTTTGCAATTGCAATAATTGTATGTGCTTTTCTAGTGTCACTAAAGGTAAAAAAGGAAAAAGACACTTAGAGATAATTTGTTTTATGATAGGTTTTAGAAAAATTCTTCTAAGAACTATTTTCACGAAGACCAAAATTATGCAAAGACTTGTTTCCTCAATAAGCGTAAATTTTTTGATTTTGAGACATCTTCTTTTTTCACATATTTTCTAAATCGAAACTAAGATGTTCAGATTAGATAAAAGACGCATTCTTTAATATTGTACGAAAATCATAATGAAGAATGACAATTAGGTCATTTACAGAGCCAATACCTCAGATCACATATCTAATTAAGAACAAACTTTGGGCACAGGTGCTTGTGGCATTATTTGTGGGGTTGTTGGTAGGCATTGCATTAGGACCAGAAACAGGATGGATTGAAAAAGAAACTGCTGAAACCATAACAGATTGGCTTGCAATTCCTGCAAACTTATTTCTAAAAATTATTCAGATGATAATAGTTCCTCTGATCTTTGCATCTATTATCAGAGGTTTAACTTCATCAGGAAGTATTGAACAATTACGAAAAATTGGATTAGGGGTTGCAGTATATTTTGTCATCACTACGGCAATTGCACTTACAATTGGCATAATAATTGCAACTACTATAGAACCGGGAAATTTTATTGATAGTGATTTAATCAGAGAAAGTTTCGGAATTGAAAATTTAGAACCAATTGAAAATTACGAACTCTCGATTCATGATATTCCGCAAAGTATAGTTGGTTTAGTTCCAAGTAACCCACTATCTTCGTTTATGTCAGGCGAGATGTTAAGCATAATTATTTTTGCATTGATTGTTGGTGTTGCAATGATCACATTACCTAGTAAAAGTTCTAGACCCATTCTTGATTTGTTGGAATCTATTCAAGATTTTACTATGAAGGTTGTTTCTTGGGCAATGCGTCTTGCGCCATTTGCAGCATTTGGCCTTATGGCAGGAATTGTATCAAAAGTTGGACTTTCTGCCCTGACTGGACTTGGAGCATACATGGCGACTGTAATCTTAGGTCTTTTTATTATGCTGATAGTCTATATGGTGATAATCAAATTTTTTGCAAAAAGACCATTATCATCTACATTGTCAATAATAAAAGAGCCTCAGCTTTTAGCTTTTTCAACATCCAGTTCTGCAGCTACAATGCCTGTATCTCTCAAAACAGCTGAAGAAAAATTAAATGTAAAGCCAAAGGTTTCTCAATTCATCGTTCCTCTAGGTGCCACAATTAACATGGATGGTACTGCTATGTATCAAATAATTGCCGTGTTTTTCTTAGCACAGTTGTTTGATGTAAATCTAAGTTTCACAACAATTATTCTAATTGCATTAACTTCGCTTGCAGCATCAATAGGGGCTCCATCTGCTCCAGGTACCGGAATTGTAATTCTCTCAACCATTCTGATTGCAGCAGGAGTTCCAGCAGTAGGAGTGGTTTTGCTTTTGGGTGTAGATAGAATATTAGATATGACAAGAACAATGATCAATGTAACAGGCGATCTTACTGCATGTATGTTTTTTAACGATAGAATAAAGTCAGATGAACCGCCTGAAATGAAATTATAAAATAGATTAAGAGATTTTTGAGAAAAATAACTCTAATGAATTTTCAAATTGGTTTTTGAGATTTTCAAGATGAGTTTTTTCTACAGAAAGATTTTCTTGATTAAACCAAGGTGGAGACAGATACAAAGAACGATTCATCTCAACTTGAATCCATGGTAAAGGGTTGTTTCCATATGTTTTAGTGATATATCCACCAAGAAAGGGAGAATTTATGGAGATTTCTTTTCTATCAATAGAGTAAGAATGAGATATGCAATCAGCTAAAAGTTCAATCATCTCATTTGAACAGGTTTTTCCATCCTGATTTGAGAGACAGAATAAGGGTCGTTTTTTGTTTGCGCCATCAGGAGAAATTCCTGGTGCAACAGATGCCATAGAATGACAATCAATACACAATTTCAAATCAAGTTCTGAAATACTCTTTTGTATTGCTTTATGGTATGGTACATAATAAAATTCAATTAATGAATCCCGTAGAAATTTGTCAGGTTCTTTTCCTTTGATGTAAATTGGCTTTTCATAACAGGTCATGCTTTTGATCAATCCATCAGGATTATCTGGAGGCATTTGTTGTAGTGAACGATTAAGATCAACAAAAGTTCTTGCAACATCGGTTTTTATCACACTTTGTACTTTGTCTCTTAAATCATAGATCTCGATGACAAAAGGATCAGAGTCATCAAACAAGTCTCTGTCTGTAATGCATAAATGCCCATCAAGTTCCAAAGGTTTTCTCAATCCACCATGAGGAATTGATAGTAAAAAAGGAAGTTTATTCATTACAATCCTTCGGCCGTTCCATCACGTCGAATTTCAGCAACACCTTGAAAACCTTCTTGTGTCTGTAATTTCATTATTGCATGAATTGCACCATGATAAAATGAGTATCTATCTTTGACAGATATTTCATACCCCATGTCTTTGAGATAATCCACTATCTCAGTTCGAAATCCTCCAGCCTCAATACTAATGGTACCATTAATTGAACAATGAAATCTTGGTTTTTCAATTGCAACATTCATGGGTAAATCTCCATCAATTATTCTGGATAGAAATTGTGTAATTGTGGAAAAGATTCTCTGACTTCCAGGACTGCCAAGAACCATCCAGAGTTTAGAATTGTTGAAAATTAATGCTGGTGAAACTGAAGTCCAAGGTATTGCATTAGGTCTAATATAGAATGGATGGTTTGGATTGCTAAATTCAAATGCTGACATGTAATTGTTGTATAAGAATCCCAGACCCTCAGCAGCTGCTTTTGCACCATAAGCTAGTTCCACTGACTGAGTTATCCCTACTGCATTGCCTTCACCATCCATTGTGGAAAGATGAGTTGTGTCATCACCACCAAAAACTGGATCCATCATAGGTAAAGTTGCATCCATAGAATTGTGAATTGATGTTGCCATCTGTTTTGCAAAGCTTCTTTGAAGATGTATTTTTTCTTCAATTTGATCATATGTATGACGATTAAATGGTCTTTGAATTCTGTGGAAAAATGCCTTTCGAAAAGTTTCTGAAACAAAATGATACGAACTAGGTTTTGAACTACGTAAAAACTTGGATGGGAGATGATTTAACATCATTAATGTAAGAAGTAATGTTCCTCCAGCAGCAGGAGGGGGTAAAGTAACAACTGAAACATGTCGGTATTTTCGTCTTATGGGTTTTCTTAAAAGCGGTTCAGGAATGTATGCCAAATCTTCTTCTCGAATCAAGCCATGATTATTTTTCATATCTTTAACAATTTTTTTGGCTATCTCACCTTGATAGAATACACGATATCCAAATTCAGAAATCGATGTAAGTGTTTCAGATAGATCATCTTGAATAAATCTATCACCTACATTGTATGGAACTAAACCGTCTTTAAGAAAATATTTTGCACCAGATTTCGATTTGATTGAAAGAAAGTTGTCTAGTTCTCTCACTTGCAAATCATGTTGAAGTTGGGTAATTTTGTAACCTTTTTTTGCAATACGAATGGATGGTGCAACAATCTTTTGCCATTCCAAAGTGCCATAACGTTCATGTAAAAATCCAATCATAGACAAAGTGCTTGGCACGGTAGTTGCCTTGTATCCAAGTCGTCGATGTTTCTTATTCATGTAAACTGATGAGTGTGCCAAGGATGGAGAACGACTTGAACCGTCAACTGCATATGATTTTCCATCAAAATGAATTATTCCCATAGATTGACCGCCTAGTCCAGAAGCCTGAGGCTCACATACTCCTAATGCCAATGCAGTGGCACATGCAGCATCAATTGCATTACCACCTTTTTTGAGCATTTCAACTCCTGCTTTTGTGGCATTTGGAAATGCAGATGCAACCATACCATTTTTTGCCACAGAGTATTTTTTGTTAGAAGTGGGGGTGAATGATTGTTCTATTTTTTCAAGATTCAATTTTTATTCTTTCCATTTGTGGTAATTTTGTTTAATACAAGTGCTAGCAAAACACTTCTATCAATTAAACTGTCTTTGAGAATATGCTCATTTGGTGTTCTGTAATCTCCACCAATAGGACCCATAGAACCCACCATAGGGACGTCCTGTAAAACATTGCACAAACTAGATGTGGCATACCTATGAGCAGAGTTCACCTTAATGTCAGATTGTTTCGCAATAGTTTCAATTAATTCATAAAATTTTTCAATATTTTTTGTTTTTTCTACAGGATCTCTTGTTGCTTCTTTAGTGATATGGATATCCAGTTTAGACTTGTCTTTCTTTTTTGCAATTCTGTGTAATTCTGAATCGAATCGTTTTCCTTGAGAAGTGTTAACATATCTTGATTCTAAAGATAATTTACCATATTCTGGTGCTTTTCCAAAAGATGTTGATGCATGAAAATCTGAAATTGTAATTCTAGCGTCATTATGATCCTCAGAAATTTTTTTCCATGAAATTATCTTTTTGCACATATCAGGTATTACGTCTTTAATTGTTTCATCAGGTCGCCTTACATGTGTCAAGTCTACATGGTATCTAGTTACGCCAGAGCACGAAGTAGCAATACCCCCATTTTCTAGACCCCATTTTAATTCAATAATATGCTTTGATATCTTTGAAGTATCATGTACCAGTTGTTTGCTAAAACGACCTCCCAAACTGTCATCGGTGATCAACAAGATTCCACATTTTATTTTCTTGAGTTTTCTTGCAAAACGTAATGCTTTCAGTGCAGAAATCATAGTTACCAATCCACCCTTGCTTTCAGCTATTCCTGAACCATATAGTCGGTTTCCAGACTTGAAAAATGGTGTAAAATCTTGATTGGTATACCAGGTATCCAGATGACCCAATAGTAAGACATCATTTTCCTCAGAATCATGATTTCTAAAATATAGCATATTTCCAACATCAAATTCATGATGTTGTTGAGAGACGAATCCCAAATGTTCGAGTCTTCTAGTCATCATTGAACCTAACTTATTTACATTTTCAAGATTAGTTACACTAGAGTTAACGTTTACAAATTGTTGGAGCAATGTTTCATTAGTAACTGAGTGGCTTCTAACATAACTTCTTACAATTGAACGCAATGATTGAGACTCTATTTTTTCAGATGACGGTACATCCAAATGAGATTCTCCAAAGTATCTCAAAGCTGCAACATCTAGCATTTTGTTTAGCAATGTTTCATAGGTGTACCCAGCGGTTTTTGCTGCTGTGTAATAGGAACCGGTTTTTCCCAGACTAGCCATAGAATTTAGTTCAAGGACATAGAAATTACCGTCTTTATCCATTCTAAAGTCTACACGAGTGTAATCATTTAATCCAAGTTTTTTAAATGCAGTAAGAGAGATTCTTTGAATTTCTTCAGTTTGTTCCGTAGTCAGTTCTGCGGGACAAATTTTATCGATGGGAGTCACTTTTTTGTCAGTAATTGTCTGTATCCGATTTGGATCACCTTTAAGATCCATTTCCACAACAGGCAATATCTCAATATGATTTCCATTACCTAATAGCCCAACAGCAAATTCTCTACCAGGAATAAATTGTTCAACCAAAATATCCTGAGAGTATTTTTGCATTTGTTTTTCAACTGCATTGCGTAAATCATCCCAGTTGTCTACAACTTCCATTCCCATTGAGGTAGATTCCATTTTTGGTTTTACAATTACAGGAAATATCAAATCATCAAAAGTATCATCAGGAGATGAAAATACCCAAAAGCCAGGAGTAGGTAGATTATTTTTTTGTAAAACAATTTTTGTCATCACTTTGTCTTGAACAACTGCATGTGCTTCAGGACCCGAACCAGTGTAGGGTATTCCTAACATTTCAAGCATTGCAGGAACATGTGTGTAACGATTTTGTCCTTGAATACCATATGCCATGTTAAAGACCATTCCAGGTCTTTCTCCTGAAACCACTCGGGGCATGAATTCTTTCATATCTTGAATAATGTTCATTCCACCCTCAATAATTTTTACAGAATGTCCTCCTTTTTCAAGAGACTTGGCAACCTCTTCAACAGTTTTGATGTTATAATGTTCTTTTGTTATCATTCCAAAGACATTGATGACATCATGTTCATCAAGTGATTTCTTGTTGTATACAATAGCTACTTTCAACAAATACCCAGACCATTACCACAAAATAAACGATCATTATTTTGAAAAAAAAGTAATCTCATAGCTATATCATTACGTAAAAACTGTACACCTTTCCATTATAAGACGAACCGATTTTTTGAAGATTCAGAATGGCACAAACTAAAGCCGAGAGAAGTGCTGCAGCCCTAAAAGCTGCAAAAACACGAAAAAGAAACGCTAAGGTGAAATCTGAAAATGCAGCAAAAACTGCACCAAAGAGAAAGAAAACAGTTGCTTCTAAGAAAAAAGTAACCAGTAGTTCTACTAAAAGACCAAGTGTTTCAAAACGCAGTACCAAGCCAAAAACTGCTTCCAAAAAGGCACCCTCTAAAGCAAAAGCCCCAAAGAAAGCAGTTACAAAAAGAAATACTGCAACTAAATCAAAAGGAAGAAAATAGTAATGAATTCTAATCTTTTTCTAGATATTGCCAGCAAATTATATTTAGAAAAAGAAATTATTGACAATTCTTATTTTTCCCATTCTTTCTTTTTTTACAAAAATTAGATGGTTATGATAAATATGGATGTAAAATGTAAAAACTGTTCTAAAGAATTTGAGTACTTTACAAGTGATTTCTGTTGTGAAAAATGTGCAGAAGATTACTACATGCAGGTGAAGTAATTGACTAATTGCATAGTTTGTGGTAGAAAATATGATAATGATTATGGAATCTGTTGTTCATATCAATGTGAATTAATTGCATCCGCAACAAGTAAGAAATTCTATAACATTAAGGACTTGAGATAATGAGTGGATTTCTGGGAGACAAATCTAAAAAAATCGTACATCATCTAGCAAATAAAAAGTCTGCATGTGATATTTACCATATCGATATGAAAGATCGGGAATACTTTTCACCTGATACTCTGGATAATGCAAAATCAAAATATTATGAAACGTGTAAATTTTGTATTAATTAGATTAAATCTTTGAAACTTTTAGCAAATACCTATTTCTTGGAGGAACTTGTTTACCTCCTCATTTGCATGTTTTTTGATACGAAGTCTATCTTCTTTTTTTACGGAAGACATTGCATGTTTCAGAATTCTATCAACTAACAAGACACCACTCTTTGCTCCCTTTGACAATCCCAATTGATACAGTAGGGGCAAATTCGCAATTTCAGAATTGACCTTCATCTTGATTTGAGGTATTTCATTTGATTTTTTAGGGATTGATAATTCTAGAGAATTTTCAACAACCCTGCCTAGAATTTTATCTAGATTTACACCTATATTTTTCTCCATTTTAGTAGATTTTTCTTTCCTTGCATTCATCAAGATACGTTTAATCTTTAAAAGAGCCTGATTGGATTCCACATCAGCTAAATCTGCTAATGATAAATCAATTCCATACTCTTCATGAAAAGAATTTACAATAAATGAAATAGTTTCTTTTTTGCAGGATTCCTTATTTGTTCCAAATGGACAATTATCACAATTTGTTGAAAAGTATCTTGTTCCACGAGGACCAAAACTTGACAATACAATCTTATTTTTTTCCTTCAGTTTACTCATAGTCTTTGAAACCATGGTATCATCTACATCAAATGTTTTTGCAATTTCTTGATTAGAGTATGAACCTTCATCAACTAATTCTAGTATAGATTGTTCTAATTCCCCTCTTGAACGCCTTGAAGGTTCCTCTAATGCATCAATTAAGTAGTGAGAGATGATTTTATCTCCAAGATAATGATTGATTGTGATTGTCTTTCCATCAAATTCTGTACTTAAGCCAGATTTTGATTCATCATGCAAAATTTTCTTAATAATTTTTTCAATATTTTTAATTTTGAATAATTTTAGATTTAAAGAAATATCTTTGATGCTTATACTGAGATTTCCTTTTACATATTGCTGATAAAGCTCCCAACGAATTTTTCTTTCATTACTTCGTTCAGCATATCTCATTAAATTACAAAAGCTGTCGATTCTTTTCCAATTTACTTCAGAAATTTCATTGTCAGAATCTTTTAGAAATAGGGACGAGTCTAATTTTTCTAAAAATTCGAAAAATCTATTTTTGAGTTCTTTAGAAATTTTATTTTTATTTTTGAATACCTCCAGCAAATCTTCTTTTTCAATAATTGGATCTGCTCGGAATTGTTTTGTGTCATATCTCATCATTTCAAAAAATTCTAAATTCCCATCAATCAATGAAGTTGGAGAAAATATCTTTAGTGCTGAGAGAGTAAAATTTGAAACAGCCATTTAGGTATGAATCTAACAGATTATATATTAATATTAATGCAACTAGTTTCTTCTATACCTCTTAATGAATTCTAATCCTCACCCAATACCAAAATAACATTCAAACTTTTCATGAGCATTAATCAGTATCTTGAAAAAGTTAAACTGTCCGAATCTATAGAAAATATGATTGAGAGAAAACTTGTAAAAGAAAAGACAAAGTTTGACATACATACGGAATAAAACAGTCCTAGAAAGCACTTAGTAAATTTTGTTGGTCAGTTTTGAAAGGTTTGGTAATTGTTACAAAATTTCATTAATAATTTATTTAATTCATTATTCAAATAAAGAGAACACAATCATATTTTGACAAAGAATTACAAGTAGATGTAAATTATGAATAAAAAATTGCAATAATTATTTCATCATTGACAATTGCTAATCTTTTATTTCCACCATATCAATCTAAAAATTCAATAGTAGATTATGACGAAAACGTCTTAGTTGACAACTACCAATCCATTACTTAATAAAATTGAATGGATTGATTAGTTGAGTTCATCTCATATTTTTTCTTAGTTGCTTCTGAGAAGGTAAAAAATATCTAAAAAATACCGACTCCATGGCGAAGATAATGAATTGGACCATTAAGAGGATGAATATTTTGACTAACCATTGATTTTTTCATATCTATGAGCATATTTGATTGGAAGGTAAAGGTAAATGATTAATTCAAAAAAATATTTTTAGAGGTGGTTGTGATTGTCACATTTTTCTTTATTTTTTATCGCAATCCCCATCTTGACATTACTTTGTCTTCTAATTTCTTAAAGACGACACCATCTACTGCAAGACCAATTCCCATTATCACTAACATTATTGCAATTACTTGGGAGACATCATTGAGTGAACGTCCAGCATTAAGCAAAAAGCCCAGTCCTAGGAATGAAAATAGAATTTCAGCACCAATTACGCCTCTCCAGGCAAAGGCCCAGCCTTGCTTAAAGCCTGAAATCATATACGGAAATGCGGCTGGAATCAATACAGCAGTAACTAATTGACTGCCCTTTGCACCCATGTTTCTTGCAGCCTCGATAAAATGAGGATTGATGTTTTTGACGCCAGTATAGGTGTTAATGGTTACAGCAAAGATTGCACCAATTGCAGTAACAAAGACAATTCCCGCATCAGTCAAACCAAACCAAAGAATTGCCAGTGGAACCCATGCGATGGATGGAATCGATTGTAATCCTAAAACCAGAGAACCTACGGTTTGATTTACAACTTCAACTCGTGCCATGAAAATTCCTAAAACAATACCGCCAGTAATAGCAATTGCAAGTCCAACTGTCAATCGCCACATACTAGTTGCTATTCCATAAAATAAACTGCCATCAGCAGCACCATAAGCTAAATCTTCAGCTACTTCATATGGAGATGGAAAAACATTATCTGGCCAAAGTCCAGTCATTGCAATTATTTGCCAAACAACAATAATGCCAATGTAAAAAGCAATTCTGTGAGGCGTGTAATTTTTTCCCATATCAATCACTCTTTGTTTTTCTTTACCTCAGGTCTTAGTTCTGCTAGCAAATCTTGTTGTAATTTTAATAAAGATTCATCTTCTGAAACTCTAGGTCTTGGAAAATTATTTTCAACTTCTTTTTTGATTGTTGATGGACGATTGCTAAAAACTGCGACTTTGGTTCCGAGTACTGCAGCTTCTGCAACGCTGTGAGTTACAAAAAGAATAGTCTTTTTTGTTTTCTCCCAGATTAATTGCATCTCAACTAGTAACAAATCACGAGTTTGTGCATCTAGTGCTGCAAATGGTTCATCCATTAGCAATACATCAGGATCCATCACAAGTGCCCTAGCTATTGCTACACGTTGTTTCATTCCAGTTGAAAGTTGGTAAGTGTAAGAATCAGTAAATTTGGTTAATTGCATCATGTCAAGGTATCTATGAGATATCTTCGTACGCTCTTCCTTAGGAATTCCAGCCATCTTTAGTCCAAACTCGACGTTATCCTGGACTGTGAGCCAAGGAAACAAAGCACCTTCTTGAAAAACCATAATTCTTTCTGGACCAGTCTCACTTACTGGACGACCATCAAAGAGTATTTGACCTTCGTCTGGCTTTTCCAAGCCTGCCACAATGCGCAAAAATGTAGATTTCCCACATCCAGATGGTCCAATCAAGCATACAAAGTCACCAGACTCTACTTTGAGGTCAACTCCTCCCAAAGCCTTGAGTTTATGAGAATCATGGCTAAAGTACTTGACAATATTTTTTGCCTCTAGTTTGGTCATTATGTGCTTGCATCCCCCATAGAATTTGTATCAAAGCTGTAAAAAATTCCAGACAAATCATATCCATTTCTTCCCAGATATCCCAACGCATTAGCTTTTTCAGCAAAAGAGAAGACAGAGTTAGGAATTGGATCAGAAGTAATTTCAAGATTAGATAATGCTACATCCACTACATCATCAGAAAGAGATTGTCCCAAGTAAGAATCTAAAAAGTTGTTAAAAACAGTTCGCGTTTCTTTTGGATTTGATTGAATCCAGATTACTGTTTCATGATGAGCTTTTAGAAACTTGTTAATTGTTGATTTATTTGCTTCAACATAATCGGTATTTCCAATTAACAATACAGATGCATATTGATTATCTGGCCAAAGTTCCTCTTCATGGAAGAGTCTCTTTCCATTTAATTCGGTCTCCAAAATTGTTGCCCATGGTTCAGCAACCCATGCGCCATCAATGTCACCCTTTACAAATAGTGTATAGATATCAGGATTTGGGATATTGTAAACAACAACACTTCCACCTTTTTCAGCTGGCTTTAATTGATTCACAGACAAAAAATGTCTTAATGAGACATCTTGTGTGTTTCCAATTTGAGGAGCTGCAATTTTTTTTCCTGCAAAGTCTGAGGGGGTATTTATCTTAGAATCAGGATGTACAATAAAGCTTGAACCTCCACTAGCAGCACCTGCAAGAATTTTTAGATTTTTATTTTCAGAATTTAAAAATCCGTTAATTGCAGGACCAGGACCAACATAAGCAACATCAACAGAGTTTGCAAAAATAGATTCTATTGCCTGAGGTCCGCTATCAAATACCCTGGTTTCAATTTTAGTGTCATCACCAACGTTTTCTTTAAAGAATCCTTTTTCTATTCCAACAATAGGTACTGCATGACCAATATTGGGAAAATATGCAATTCGTAGTTTATTCTCGTGTGTAGTATCATCAGAGTTAAGAACAAATCCAATTGCAGAAAATAGTATAATTGCCGCAATTCCAGCAGAAATTACCCCACGAATTTTCATAAAACAGCGTTATATTTGGCGGTTAAATAATCATCGAATTTTAGCTCAAGCTAGCCAAGAATTTTTTTCAAAAAAATTGATTTACAAGCACATCAAAAAAGATAAATTCCAAAATACGACGGGAAAGATGTTTTATGACTAAAAAAGGAATTCTTGCATTTTCGGGAGGATTAGATACTTCTGTTGTTGTAAAATATCTACAAGACGAACATGACATGGATGTTGTAACAGTTACTGTGGATGTGGGTCAAGGAGAAGACAATAAAAAAATTGCAGCAAAGGCAAAAAAGTTAGGAGTAAAAAAACACTACAACATTGATGCTAGAAAGGAGTTTGTCAAAGATTACATTTTCCCTTCAATTAAAGCAAATGCACTTTATCAAAAGAAGTATTGTTTAGCAACAGCACTTGCGAGACCATTAATCGCTGAGAAAGTTTTAGAGATTGCAAAAAAAGAAAAAGTTACATCATTAGCACATGGTTGTTCAGGAAAAGGAAATGACCAAGTACGTTTTGACATCACATTACGTTCTGGTTCTAACTTACCGATCATAGCACCTATTCGCGATAAAAATTTAGATAGAGTTACAGAATTAAAGTTTGCAAAAAAACATGGAATAGAAATCGATAATGTAGCAAAAAAATTCAGTATTGACCAAAACCTATGGGGAAGAGCAATTGAAGGTGGAGTATTAGAGGATCCATACAATGAACCACCTGATGATGCATTCATTTGGGTTAAGACAAAAAATCTTCCAGACAAACCAACATACTTGGAAATTATATTTGAAAAAGGAATTCCTGTAGGAGTTGATGGAAAAACAATGGACGGTCAAAAACTAATTGAATACATCAATAAAAAAGCAGGAGATGCAGGAGTAGGAATTGTTGATCATATTGAAGACAGAGTGGTCGGAATTAAATCGAGAGAAGTCTATGAGACACCAGCTGCAACTTGTTTAATTGAAGCACATTCAGATTTAGAAAAAATGGTTCATACAAAACATGAGAACAAATTCAAATCAATTATTGATGATGAGTGGGCATATCTAGCATATTCTGGATTATGGCAAGATCCATTAAAATCAGATTTAGATGGATTTATCGAGGCATCACAAAATCCAGTTTCAGGTACTGTCAAACTAAAGCTCTACAAAGGTAGTCTAAGGGTAGTTGGAAGAAAATCTAAGAATTCACTTTACAGTCATGAGATTGCCACATATGGTACAGAATCCACATTTGACCAAAGATTGGCCAAAGGATTTGTAGAATTATGGGGAATGCAATCAACAGAAGCTAATAAATTACAAAAGAAAAGGTCAAAAAAAACATGAACTGCCCAGAATGTGACGCAACACTAAACATCCCAGACGATGCCGCAGTAGGAGAAATTGTCTCCTGTCCTGATTGTGGTGCTGACTTTGAAATCGCAAAAAAAGACGGATCAAATGTTGAGCTAAAACAAGCAGAAAGCGTAGGCGAAGACTGGGGAGAGTAATGTCAAAAGTCTGTATTGTGTTTGACCGGCTTAGAGCCGAGGAGAAGATGCTTCAGAAAGAGGCAGCTGAACTTGGACATGATCCAGTGATGTTAGATGCAAAGATCACACAAGTCAATACAGATAGTAAGAAAGGAGATTTTGATTTAGGAGATGTTGTTTTAGAAAGATGTGTAAGCTACTTTAGAGGATTACACTTTACTGCAAGCCTTGAATTCATGGACATTCCTGTTCTAAACAAGTTTGAGGTAGCAAGTGTTTGTGGAAACAAAATGTTTATGACATTACTTTTGAAAAAAGCTGGAGTTCCAACACCAAAAACATATTTCTCATTTACAAGTGAAAGTGCAGCTGAGAATTTAGAGAAAGTAGGATATCCACTAGTAATCAAACCAGTAATTGGTAGTTGGGGGAGAGGGGTGATGCCAATCAAAGATAAAGATACATTTGATGCAATTTCAGAGATTAGAGATATTACAGATAGTCCTCATGACAGAATTTACTATTTGCAAGAATTAGTGGAAAGACCACCCAGAGATATCAGAGTTATAACGGTAGGAGATCAGCCAATTGCTGCAATGTACAGAAAGTCTTCAGGTGGATTTAAGACAAACATAGCTCTTGGTGCCGATCCAGAGCTTTGTGAGATCACAAAAGAGATGGAGGATATGGCAATTAAAGCATCAAAAGCAATGGGTGGCGGGATTCTAGGAATTGATATGATGGAGGATGACAAGAATGGTCTAGTTGTTCACGAAGTCAACAATACTGTAGAATTCAAAGGATTAGCAAGAGTTGCACAACGAAATATACCAAAAGAAATGGTAGAATTTGCTCTAAACTACGTTAGGAAATAAATTATACTTCATTTCGAAGAGGATTATGATGAAAGTAGGTGTTGTAGGAGCATCAGGATACGTAGGAGGAGAAACTCTACGTCTTTTGGTCAATCACCCAGACGTTGAGATCACCACAGTCACATCAAGACAACATGTTGGAGAGTATCTTCATAGAGTACAACCAAGTTTGAAAGGTTTTACCGATCTGACTTTCTCAGAATTAGATTATGACAAATTAACTGACAAGTGTGATTTGGTTTTCACAGCAGTACCACATGGAACTGCTACTGAAATTGTAAAAGCACTCTATGACAGAGGTGTGAAAATTATTGATTTGAGTGCAGATTACAGATTACATGATCAGGAAGCATATGACAAGTGGTATGGTTGGGAGCATCCACATCCAGATTATTTGCCTAAATCAGTTTTTGGTGTACCAGAATTACACAGAGAAGAAATCAGAAAAGCACAACTTGTTTCATGTCCAGGATGCATGGCAGTAACATCAATGCTAGCATTAGCACCATTAATTCGAAATGACATTATTGATACAGAACATATAGTAGTTGATTCTAAAATTGGTTCATCAGGTGCAGGTTCTGGTTCAGGAACTGCACATGCAATGAGAGCAGGAGTCATCAGACCATACAAACCAGCAAAACACAGACACACTGGAGAGATTGAACAAGAGCTAAGTGAAATCGCAGGAAAGAAGATTCATGTATCAATGAGTCCACATGCAGTAGATGTAGTTCGTGGAATTCTTTGTACAAACCACACATTCATGAAAAAAGATATGGAAGAAAAAGAGTTGTGGAAATTATATCGTCAAACTTATGGTGAAGAAAGATTTGTAAGATTAATCCGAGACAAAAAAGGATTATACAAATTCCCAGATCCAAAATTCTTGGTCGGTTCAAACTTTTGTGATATAGGATTTGATTTAGACGAAGACAACCACAGATTAATTGCGTTATCTGCATCAGATAACCTAATGAAAGGTGCAGCGGGTTCTGCCATCCAAAACATGAATGTAATGTGTGGTTTTGATGAAATGGACGGACTAAGATACACTCCGTTAACACCAGTTTAGAAATGATTACTATCAAAATCGGTGGTAGTGTAGTAGATGATTTACATCCATCAACAATCGCAGATATCAAAAAAGTTGCAGAAACAGAAGGAGTAATTCTAGTTCATGGTGGAGGTAAAGAAGTTACCAAAGTTTGTGAACAACTAGGAAAAGAACCAAAATTTGTTACTTCTCCAAGTGGAATCAAAAGTAGATACACTGACAAGGAGACTGCAGAAATTTTTACAATGGTGATGTCAGGTAGGATTAACAAGACTATTGTTCAGATGCTTCAAAAAAATGGTATTAATGCGATTGGATTGTCAGGTGTGGATGCCAAAGTTATAGTGGCAGACAGAAAAAAGAAGTTATTTATCATAAATGAAAAAGGGCGAAAACAAGCAATTGATGGTGGTTATACGGGAAAAATCAGAGAAGTCAATGCTAGTTTCATAAAATCACTCTTAGAACAAGGTCTTACGCCTGTAATTTCACCTATTGCGATTAGCGAAGAATCAGAGTTCCTAAACGTAGATGGAGACAGAGCAGCAGCATATGTTGCAGGAAAAGTAGGCAGTGACAAAGTATTATTCATTACAAATGTGGACGGTTTATTGATGGATGACAAAGTTGTTCCTAAACTAACATTAGCTGAAGCAAAAGAGATTAGGCCTAAGATTGGACCAGGAATGGAAAAGAAGATTTTAGCTTCAACGGAGGCATTAGATATGGGAGTTAAAATAGCATTAATTGCAAATGGTCAAAAAGAAAATCCAATTTCATCTGCCATTTCACATGACAATTGTACGGTGATTGAACATGAGTGAAGATCAGTACATGGGCAATCTCTATCAGAGATTTCCAGTAACAGTTGAAAAAGGAAAAGGCGCACATGTTTGGGATGTGAATGGCAAAGAATACATTGATTGTATGGGAGGATACGGAGTCGCTTTAGTTGGACATCAAAATCAAAGAGTAAACAATGCAATCAAAGAGCAAGTCGACAAAATTATCACAGTACACAGTTCTCTGTACAATAAAACAAGAGAGGAGTTTTTAAAAACACTCATTGGTTTAGCGCCAAAAGGACTAACACAGGTACATCTCAACAACAGCGGCGCAGAAGCAATTGAAGCTGCAATCAAGTTTGCAAGAAAGTTTACAGGTAAAAAAGGAATGGTTGCAATGAAAGGTTCCTATCACGGTAAATCATACGGAGCATTATCACTAACATTCAATCCAAAATACAAAAAAGCATTTGCTCCACTGGTGGAAAAAGTTTCTTTTGCATCATTTGGAGATATAGAATCACTAAAAGAAGTAATTGATGACGATACTGCATTTGTTATTTTAGAACCAATTCAAGGTGAGAGTGGAATTAATGTTGCTCCAGATGGATTTTTGCAAGATGTCAGAAAGCTTTGTGACGAGAAAGGAATTCTTTTGATTTTTGACGAAATACAAGCAGGTTTAGGAAGGACTGGACGATTATGGGCTTGTGATTATTGGAACACAGCGCCAGATATTTTGTGTTTAGCAAAAGGGATTGCAGGAGGAGTTCCAATGGGTGCAACTCTTGTTAGACCAGACATATTAGATTCAATGAGTAAAGGTGAACACTCCTCAACTTTCGGTGGAAATCCAATTTCATGTGCTGCTGGAATCGCAGCACTCAAATCAATTACAGAGGATGGGTTGATCGAAAATTCTGAAAAGATGGGAAAGATTTTCAGAGAAGGTCTAGAAAAATTAAAAGAAAAACACAACATGATTAGAGAGATTCGCGGAAAAGGACTGATGATAGGTGTTGAGATGAAGTTTGAAGTTAAAGATATCTTGATGGGTTTAATCAAAGAAGGCGTTCTCATGTTGTATTCGGGACGAAATATCCTTAGAATATTACCTCCATTAGTAATTACTGAAGAAGACATAACAAAAGTTTTAGATGCTTTAGATACAATACTAACCGAAGAGGAGGAGAAGAGAAATGATCAAGGATAACATTGATGAAAAAATTATAGGATATCTAAAAGAGGATTCAAGAGAATCATTTGTAGATATTGGAAAGAAGCTCAAGCTCTCAGAATCAGCAGTTAGAAGACGGGTAAAAAATCTCTTAGGTAATGGAACAATCAAAAAATTCACTTTGGAATTAGGAGAAGAAAATGCAACTAGTGCAATTGTATTGGTGTCAGTTGATTCAGCAACCGATACATCAAAGGTTTCTCTTAAGCTTGCAAAGCTTGATGGTGTCAAAACAGTTTACGAGATTACAGGTCAATACGACATTACAACAATTATGAGCGCCTCTAGTATTGCAGATATTAACAATAGTATTGATGCTTTAAGAAAAATTCCCGGCGTTGTAGACACCAATACTGTGATAATCCTTAGAAAAGTCATCTGAGACGACTTTCGTTTCAATTTTTTGATTAGAAACTACTTTAGGATCTATTTCACTCATTTTCAACGAAGATAGTACGAATATGTTTATATCATCAATTTATTACTACGAATTCTGTAATGAAAGATCCGAATCACTATGCGAACATCTACAATGCATATGAAAAAAACCCAAAGAAGATCAAAGTTTTAGATAGTACTCTTAGAGAAGGTGAACAACACCCAGGTGTTTCATTTACAAATAAACAAAGAATCCAGATTGCATGGATGTTAGATTATTTTGGAGTAGACCAAATTGAAATTTCACCAGTAGTATCAGAAGATCATAAAGAAGCAACTAAAACAATTATCAAGCAAGGACTAAAAGCAGATATTGTTTCTCATGGACGTGCACTAAAAGAAGACATTGATGTGTCATTAGATTGTGATGCAAAATGGTGTGCTGCATATTTAGGAATTTCAGATATTCATCTTAAAGATAAACTTCGCATTTCAAGAGAAGAAGCAATGGAGAGAGCTGTAGAAACAGTAGAATATGCAAAATCACATGGACTGAAGATAAGATTTACTGTAGAAGATGGAAGTAGAGCAGAACCAGAATTTTTGCTAAAAGTTTGTAAAGCAATTGAAGAAGCTGGTGTCGACAGAATAAGTTTACCAGACACTGTGGGCATTATGCGTCCTATTGGAATGTACAATTTTGTAAAAAAGGTAAGAGATTCAATTGACGTTCCATTAGATGCACATGTTCACAACGATATTGGATTTGCAGTAGCTAATGCTTTTTCAGCATGTGATGCAGGAGTAGATCAAATCCATACAACTATTGATGGTATTGGAGAAAGAACAGGAATTCCTCCACTTGCAGAAGTTGCAGTTGCTTTAACATACTTGTACAAATCACCAAATGATTTCAGATTAGACATGTTACAAGATTTATCTAGATTGATTGAAGAGTATACAGCCATCAAGCCTTATGATTCCAAACCAATTGTTGGTTCTTCTGCATACAAACACAAGGCAGGAACACATCTAGCTGCAATTTTAAGAAATCCTGCTGCATACGAGCCTATCCCTCCTAGAGCAGTAGGAAACAGAAGAAGAATCGTATTTGGGGAGTTAGCAGGAAAGACAGGAGCAGCCTATCTAATGTCACTGTTAGGATTAGACAAAGATGATGAAAGTGCAAAAGCAGTTGCTGCAGGATTAAAAGGACTCAGAATGGGAGATCTGATTGAAATCCCACTTGAAGACAGACTTGAAAAAATAATTAACGATAAATAGAGAGGAGGTGGAGAATAGAATATGTCAAAATGTGAAGAATGTGATGCAGATATTTCCATTCCTAGTGATGCACTAGAAGGAGAAATTGTAACATGTCCGGAATGTGGCGCAAGTTTTGAATTAGCAAAAGGTTCAGACGGTTTCGATCTAAAGCCTGCCCAAACGGTTGGCGAGGATTGGGGACAGTGAGTCCTAAAGTTACGATTCTTTATGATACCATCCGTTGGGAAGAAAAAGGCCTACTAGAAGCAGGTAAGAAAAATAATATCAACATACAGATGGTTGATTGTAAGAAGTTAGCAGTAGACTTGGAAAAAAAGCCTGAGGATTACGGAGTGGTAATTCAAAGATGTGTCAGCTATTACAGAAACTTACATTCAACTGCAGCTCTTGAAGGATTAGGAGTCAAAGTAATCAATTGTCTTAATACTGGAATCTTTGCAGGAAACAAATTATTCACACATATGCTACTTAAGAAAGCTGGAGTTCCAACTCCAGATGCAACTGTTGCATTTTCAAAAGATGCAGCTCTTGAAGCACTAGATTCACAAGGATATCCAAAAGTAATCAAACCAACAGTTGGAAGTTGGGGTAGATTAATTTCAAAATTGAATGATAGAGATTCTGCTGAAGGAATTATTGAAAGTAGAGAAAACATGTATCCAATTTATCAAGTTCATTATCTGGAAGAATTTGTAAAAAGACCACCCAGAGATATTAGAGCAATCATGGTAGGAGACAAAATAGTTGCAGCCATCTATCGTAATTCCAAACATTGGAAAACAAATATGGCACTTGGAGGAGTTGCAGAACCATGCAAAGTAACACAAGAGATGGAAGAAATGTGTATTAAGGCAAAAAATGCAGTTCAAGGAGATATCGTAGGTGTAGATTTGATGGAAAGTGAAGAGAAAGGATTAGTGGTACACGAAGTAAATAACACAACGGAATACAAAAACACTGTAAGAGTGTGTGAAGTAGATATTCCTTCTCTAATGCTAGACTATGCACTGAAGATAGACAAGTAAGAATTGGACACACATTTTACAGTTACACCAAGATTTGCAACAAAGATGCTTGAAAAAGCACTGAGATTGTACACGCCATCGCTAAGCGAAAAACCAATGGCAGAATTTCTTGCAGACAAGTGTGATGATTTAGGATTTGAAGATATACAGATTGACGAAGTAGGTAATGTGATTGCAAAAAAAGGTTCAGGATCTCCAAAAATTATGTTATGTGGACACATGGATGTTGTTCCAGGTAAAGTCAAGGTCAGAAAAGAAGGAGATTCTCTTTACGGAAGAGGAGCATCAGATGCAAAAGCACCATTAATGGCAATGCTATTTGCTGCAGCATCAATACAAAACAATAATGGTACAATCATCTTTGTAGGTGCAGTAGATGAAGAAGGAAATGCAACAGGAATAAAGAATCTTGTTAAAAAAGAGATGGGTGTGGATTATGCTGTTTTTGGAGAACCAAGTGGGATCAAACAAGTTACAATTGCATACAAAGGACGTTTAGCAATTAGTCTTAAGATTAGTGTGCCAGATAGTTCGCATGCTAGCGCACCATGGCTTTCAAAAAATGCAATTTTAGAATCAATGATATTTGCAAGAGAGTTAAAGGAAAAACTTGAAGAGAATCAAGAAAATAGATCAAAAGGAATGTTGCTAACTGCAACCATGACAGAAGTTAAAGGTGGAACAAGTCATAACGTGACTCCAAAAGAGTGTGAGACCACATTTGATATTCGTATTCCAGTTGATATGAATTGTAAATTAATTGAACAAAAAATTGCAAATCTTGTCAAAGAGATTGCTCAAAAAAGAGAGGTTGAGGCATTTTATTCAATTCTAGATGAAACCGAACCATTTGAAGCGGCACATGACTCCCCACTAGTACGTGCATTTACTCTTGGAATAATGGATGTGGAGCATAGTAGACCAAAGTTAATCAGAAAAACTGGTACTGGTGACATGAATGTACTCGGAACCCAATGGAACATTCCTGTTGTGACATATGGTCCAGGGGATCCTCATGAAGCTCACACTATTGATGAAAAGGTATCAATTGATGAATATCTTAGAGGAATAGAGATTCTCAAGAAGGTGCTACAGCATTTAAAAAGACTTCATGATAGAAATATTCAGTAATGCTCTGGTTTGTAGGTTTAGGGATTTCAGGATTTAAATCCATTCCAAATGAGGCAATTGATGTTTTAGCAAAAGCTGACATCTTATATCTTGAACAATTCACCAGCCCCATAGCCAAATCAGATCTAATTAAAATTAAAAAAGCAACAAAAGGTGAATTCAGACCTGCAAAAAGATGGCTAGTTGAAGATGGAAACGAAATATTACAGAATGCAAAGAAAAAGAAAGTGGTCTTACTATCATATGGAGACCCATACATAGCTACAACACATGTAGAATTACGTGAAAGGGCAATAAAAGATAAAATCAAGACATATTCGATCCACGCATCATCATCATTAACTTCAATGATTGGGGAGTGCGGTCTTCACTTTTACAAAGTTGGAAGAATTGCCACAATTATGAGTGAGATGAAATCACTTACAACACCATACTATGTGATTTACAAAAATGTCATAGAAGGAAATCACACTGTTCTTCTTTTGGAGTTTAATCAGGACAAAGATTTTTTCTTGGATCCTAATGATGCACTAAATGGTTTGTTAGAAACAGAACAAGGGCAGAGAAGAAAAGTAATTAGTCCATCAACTTTTGTAATAGTTGCATCAAGGATAGGATTGAAAGATCAAAAGGTAATATCGGGTAAAATTTCCAGCCTCAAAAAAATAGACTTTGGAAAACCGCCACACACGGTGATAATTCCAGGAAGACTACATTTTACAGAATCAGATGCGCTCAAAGTTTTGGGTGAATGTGTTGATGAGCCATTTGATAATGCAGAAAAAACAAGAAAGATTTCTGTTCAGATGATTGAAAAATATGTGCCTATGGTCAGAGAGGCACTTGAAGAGGTTAAGCCATATTACAAAAACCAAAAAGAGTTTGAAGTTATTTTAGAGAATGCAGATCTTTATGTTAGAGACTCTGAGAAATTTTTAGAAGATGGGCAAGATGAAGTTGCCATCTTGAGTATAGGGTATGCAGATGGATTGGTTGATGCACTTAGATTGGCCAAAGGTTTGGATCCTAAAATGTAATTTTAGCGATGAATTAAAGAGAGGGTGAAAAATAGAAAAAATGTTGGAATCAGGTCACAGAGTAATTCTTTCTGCAATTTACGTATCTCAAATAGACGGAACAGATCCAATTGAAAAAATTAAAGAAAATTCTGCATTCTCAAGAGATGAAATAAATTCAAAGATTGATCATTTGATCAAAGATAAACTAGTCAATGAGGACAGAATATCTTTAACAGAATCAGGACGAAGTTCTTTGAAAATAGTTTTAGCTGGGGGGGTTTTTGACATAATACATCCAGGACACATCTACACTCTTAATGCTGCAAAGGAGTTAGGAGATGTCCTAGTCGTAGTTGTTGCTACAGATAATACAGCAGTAAAAATGAAAAAAAGAAGACCATTGCATTCACAAGAACAAAGACAAGAATTGGTGAATTCATTATCCATGGTAGACCTTTGTCTCATTGGTCAGGAAGATAATATTTTCAAGACAGTAAATAATGTACGACCGCAAATTATTGCACTTGGATATGATCAAGTTCACCAAGAGAAATTCATTACAGAGGGATGTAAAAAAATCAATCTTGATGCACAGGTTGCAAGATTACAATCTCCAATTCCTGAAAGCTCTAGCTCAAAAATTGAGAAAGAGTATGGTGAATCAATTCACGGAATTTGATTATTGTTTAGTTGTCAAAACATGACATTTGGCTTTATGATGAATAGTATTGATTATATCATCATAAAGAGTAGATTCAGTCATGGATAATTTAGGATAGTCCACAATTAGCAAATCTACATGATTCTCATTAACATAATCAATAACCCAGTGTGCAATAGAGTCAGTTAACGCAAATTTAGTTTTGATTGGAACATTTTGCTTTGCTGCAGCATTTTCCCATTTGGAAAGCTCATTTTTGATTTGATCTTTTCTTTTTTGTAAAGCAATTTTGTCAGTTTTTGTCTCAAAGAAGTGAAAGGTTGGAGGTTTTTGATAAAAACATTCAATCACAGATAATGAGCATCCAAGATTCTTTGCTAATTCCAATCCTAGTTCAAATGATTTTTTATCATGAGTAGGAGTGATAATTGCTACAGTAATTTGTTTTATCAAGTTATAGATATTCCAAGTTTATGCTTAATCAATTTTTTGTTATGACAATATGGGTATCTTTATTGTAATTTTGGACCCATCTTTTAGTTTTGCAGTTTTTCTCAAACATGTTTTTGAAATTAGTTCAACAACAGAATTATCATGATGAGTACGTTCAAGAAGAATCATGTCACAGTTAATTGAGTTATTTACTTTTGCAGCAAAGCATTTTACCCAACCGTATGTTCTTTTTCCATCAGAGAAACTCTTAATTTTAATTCCATCAAGTGTTTCAAATTGTTTGATTGCTTCTTGATGGATTTTTTGATCCAGTCTAACATTAAGAGTTCCAGGAAATGGAACATAGCCAATTTTTGATTTGAATTGTTTTGTGTATCCTTTAAGTCCCATGTAATATGCACCCTCGCCCATTCCAGAAACTAGTGTTCCTTTGAGTTCAACATGAGACGGGAAAGAATTCAGGCTTTTTTGAAGGGTAGCAGAAAGTTTTACCATTTCGGAAAATCCCTTGGGAGTGATTTTGACTGAAACATTTCGTCCACTCAATATTCTATCTACGAATTGGTTTTGTTCTAGTTCCAGAAGATGTTTTGATGCAGCTTGTTGCGATTTTTTTATGTTCTTTCCCAAAGAAGATGTAGTTATTGAAACATAGTTATGTTTAGCACCTTTGGATAACAGATAAGATAAGGTTAGGATGTGCTGAATTTTTAGTTCAGGCATCTAAGATCTTATGCTACACCCAGGTCAGTGAATGTTTTGAGAGTCATTCCATCAGAGTTTGAAAGTTTAGCTACTCTGTGACCTACTACACATTCAATTCCTGCGTTTTTGGCACCCTCTAAAAGCCTCTGAGTGATGATTCCATCTAATAGAAGGTATTTGATTCCAGATTGTGTTGATAGTTTGCTAACAACTTCACTGATTGGAACCTTAAAGATTTCATTATTGTCACCATCTAATGCAACTGCTTCAAGAGTTTCATTTAGAGTTGGGAAAATTTTTCCTGCCATCTCTGCTAAGGGTTTATCATCTTCGCTTTTTAGTTGTGGTGAAGGTTTTCCAGATTTAATTTCTTCAGCGACAGGACTAAGAATTTCATCAATTCTTTGTGGGGTTAACTCTTCAACTTCAACATCGTTATCAGCTCTTAGTTCATAATCGATTGGAACGACAGATTTTAGTTCTTTGAGAATAAATCCACCTGCTCTATCACCATCTAAAAATGCAACTACAGTTTCTTTAGTATTGCACAAATCTTTGATAGATTCATCAATTTTTGCACCCTCAATTGCTAGAGCATTATCATATCCAGCTCTGAGAAGATTGATTACATCAGCTCTTCCTTCAACTAGTATTACCCATTTGGAATCAGCAAGACCAGAACTACAAGTAAGTTTGGATGGTCCATACGTGGTTAGTCTTCCAGTGTCACCCTGATGAACATCATTCAACATACTTTCTCCTTCACTTACAGTTTTAGTTGCCCATTTTTGCTTGATCTCTTTTGCACGTCTTACAATATCATCTTTCTTTGCAGCACGCACATCATCTATTGCTCCCAAGGTAAATTTGCAATCAAAAGGTCCTACTTTGTCAATGCTTTCGATTCCTGCAGCAATCAATGCGCAAGTATCAATATCAGTACTCATTGGAATTAATGCTTCACCAGTTGTGGTGTTAGCAGTATTTTTAGCGCTTACTTCAATGCGTCCTACTTTTGAAACTCGTTGCAGTTCATTCAGATTCATCTCAGGGCCCAACAGTCCTTCTGTTTGGCCAAAGATAGCTCCGATTATATCTGCTCTTTCAACGAGCCCATCAACTTCATAGGAAAGTTTAACATGATATTTGACAATTCCTGATTGAGGCATAAATTATTCATCTCCTTAATTATCATGATTTGAATCCCTATATTCGATATATAGGGGTATCGCAATAATTGGCACTCAAAAACGCTAATCTATACAAAAAATGCATAGAATATAACCTAAAGTAAATCTAAAAATGAAAAATGAGTGGTGTGTGTTTATTCAGTACTAAATGAATGGCCACAGGAACAGGATTTTGTAACATTTGGATTGTTAATCTTAAATCCGGAGCCCATTAGGCTTTCAATATAGTCAACGTTTGCACCTTGTAAGTGGTCAACGCTGTAACTGTCAACTAAAAGTTTTACACCATTTTCTTCCATGACTAGGTCATCTTCTTCTGGTGCTTTTTCAAAGCCCATTCCGTAAGACAAACCAGAACAGCCTCCGCCTTGAACATATACTCTAAGGTATTCAGGAGATTCGGCTTCTTCTTTCATGAATTCTTTGATTTTCTCAGCTGCTTTTGAAGTAACTGTGATCATCTTTTGTGTTTGTTCAGTTGCCATAATGAAGTCAAAAGTCGGCTCAAAATATAATAAGCTTTTGCAACCCAACCCCCTAGTAATTCAAGAGAATCATGCCTCTTTTCATCAAAATTCAGTGATCAGCAATATGCTTTACAAGATCACTGGATGTGATTATACCAAGCAATTTGTCATCATCAATTATTGGTAATTTTCTCACATTTCTTGTAGACATCAAATCTGAAGCAGTCCAAACATCAGAATCTGAATCAATGGAAATCAAAGGAGAAGACATGATTCGCCTGACAGGAGTATCTATAGGATAAGCATGGGCAGTAATTTTTATCGCAAAATCCCGATCAGTTACAATTCCAATCGGAGAAGCATTTTCAAAAACAATTATTGCTCCAACACCACAATCTTCCATCATTTTTGCAGCATCAGTTGCACTCACAGAAGAATCAACAGATACTACAGAATCATTCATGATTTCTTTTACAGTTGCCTTTTTTTTAATTACATCAGAATCCACATACCATATTATGAAAGATAGTATTTGAAAGAACTAACAAATTTCAATCATGATAATCATGTTCATTAAAATCTGAACCTAGTTGTACAGACATGATAACTGTTGTATCAGTTGTTTGGAATTTCAATTCTTTTTCTGGCAAGAATCCACGAAATATTTGAGTAAGTAATTGTTCTGTAAAGACAGACCACGTTGTTCCCAATTCATGCTGAATCAAAAATGTATGTTTACCACCTTCAACACGATGATCAGAGTTCATTCCAGATGCTTTCATGTAATCTTCCAAAGTTTCAATACATCTTTTAAAATCATAGCCTCCTTTCATAAACAAAACAGTATCCTTAATCAGCGGAAAGATTAATGTAATTATTTCATCAATTTCTTTACCGTCCAATTGACTTCCCAAAGATTCAACAATAGCTTTTGGTACAGGAATCATTCCAATTTTATTAGAAAATCTATCCCATTGCACGTATTTTTCTAAAATTTGTTTTACAAGCACATTTTGAGAAATGCTTTTCATTGTTGCTTCTGTTTCTAATTCACTAACCAATTTTTCAGGAAGTCTATAGGTAATACTACGTGTAGATTCCTTCTTATGATTATGAATCTGTCTGTTC
>JAJETY010000050.1 GCA_021268355.1 Candidatus Nitrosopumilus sp.
GTTCATAATTTCCGGACCATTAATTGGAAACATGTTAGCTTCTGATTCACTTGCCATAACTTTAGCAAGTAATGTCTTACCACATCCGGGTGGACCATAAAGCAAAATTCCACTATGTGGTTCTATTCCCAATCTAGCAAATAATTCAGGATGTCTTAATGGAAGTTCCACAATCTCTCTCATCGCTTTTACTTTTTCACGTAATCCTCCAACTTCTTCATATGTTACTCGAACTTTTCTGTCAACTGCAGTATCTGTTGAAATGTTTAGTGTGGTGGAACGGTCAATCTTTACAACTCCTTTAGGACTAGTCTTTGTAATTTTAAAATCCATTGAATTTCCTAAAATCATTACAGAAATTTCATCACCATGAGTAATTGGTAATCCCTTTAATCGATTTTTTACAAAATCTGTAAATTCTTTATCAACTGTAACCGAATCATTTACTGGTGTTAGTGAAACAGACTTTGCAATCTTTGATGTAACCTTTCTAATCTTTACAATATCATTTAGTGATGCTCCAACATTTTTCCTTGTTTGTCCATCAACTCTAATTATGTCAGGAAACTTTTCATCCTCATCTACTGGCCAAATTACTGCACAGCTTGTTCTTGAACCCATAACCTCAACAATGTCTCCAGGAGTTACTTTAAGAAAGTCCATTGCCTCAGGACCAATGCGAGCACGTTTTTTGCCTACGTCTCTTTGTTTTGCTTCACCAATTCGCATCTGCAAAGGTTCTTCTTTGCGTACCAAAAAATCACCTATTTCATGTCAACAGACATTCGGCTCATGTTGAGGACCTCAAATTCGCTGACACCCTCAGTACTTTTAACAGCATTTTCTAATGCATCACTTTGACCTTCTTTGTCTTCTAAAACAAATTCAGCTTTCAAAAATTCTAATCCAAATGCTAATGGTTCTTTAGCATGTCTTTTCATTGAGATTCCTTCTGGTAATGAACTCTTTAGATTCTCAGCTAGTTTGTCAAGATCTACGTCTGTTCCTTGAGGAAGAATTTTTGTGATGAATAATAATTGTGCCATTTTCTTAAGGTCCCTGTGTATTACATGATGAGCAGGTGTAATTTCTTGCTGCTTCTCTGCAACTTTGACATCTCCAAATTAAATCAGCACCACATTCTGGGCAGTTGAATTTTACACATTTATCATTAGGCATAATATGTCTGTGACAACAACTACATTTTGGTAAGGATATTGTTGATGATGACATACCTCGATTTTCTTCAAACATCATTTATACCTTCCTTGAAATTTAGGCATGTTTTAACGAAGTAGTTTTTTGAATTCTCCACCAATTAAAGTCTGAGCGGTTTTAATTGATCCTTTCAATCCCAGTAACTTTACAATCGAACCAGTATGAAAATCAAAATCATCCTTTTCTGAAATGTCTTTCAGAATTTCAGGTGTGACTGATTCAAATAATTTGTTAATTGTGTTGTTATCCAATCTTTCTAAAATTTTTCTTGCAAAAATCTGTTTTTCAAATTCTTTTCCAAATCTATTAATCCACATACTTTGATATTCATCAAGCTTTGACTTGTCGTTTGTTTTCAGAAACTCTACAATTGCTTTTCCTGCATAAACGCCACCCATTCCACTGGTAAAAATTCCTCCAGCAGTGGTTGGTTTTGCCTGTCCTGCAGCATCCCCCACAATCACAGTATTACCTTCAACAAATTTTTCAATTGGACCCTTTATCCAAATTGGTGCAAAAATTTTTCTTATTGTAGAGTATTCCCCTTTCTCATCAAGAATTTTATCCATAGTATCTGCAACGTTGATTCCTTTTCCTGCAACTCCTACCTTTCCTTTACCCTCACCAGATGGAATTATCCATGCAAAAAATCCAGGATATTTTTCTTGGTCAAAAATCACTTCAACTTTTCCTTTCTTTATCCAGTCTGCATAGATTTCATACTGGGCAGATGACAAAATTCCTGTCCTGTCTTTATGAATTAATGATGAAACTCCTCTGGCATCAACAAAAATTTTACAATCAATGTTTTCGTCGTTTGTTCGTATTCCAGTATTTGTCATTTCTTGAAAACTGGTTCTAACTTTGATTATGGCTCCATTTTTTTGAGCTTGAAAAGCAATTTGTTTATCTAATTCCCTTCTACTAATTTCTATTACTTTTTGATTTTTAGAATTTATTGAAAAGTTTTTTCCATTAGGGGCAGTAATTTCTGCTGATTCTATCATGTGATCAAATGTCTTTCTAAATGGAATTACTCCTAATTCCTCCAATCCGGAGATACTTACTAGACCACCACAATGCTCGGGAGTTCCAATTTCATAATCTTCTTCAATTACTAGAACTGAAAAACCACCAGACGCAACTTCTCTTGCACAAAGTAATCCAGCAACACTTCCACCTGCAACTACTACATCAAAAGACATAGTTTTAGTTTCTTTGTCAATTATTTAATTGAAAAGTTTTTCATTATGCCTGTTTTGATAGGATGTATGGGAGACATTAAGCAGGTTATTGTTGTTAGAACAGACCTTGAAATGGGAAAAGGAAAGATTGCAGCTCAGGTGGGTCATGCATGTGTTCTTGGTGCAGAGCACGTTAGAAAATCTCATCCAGAATGGTACGAACAATGGTGGGGCGGACAAGAAAAAGTCGTAGTCAAAGTATCAGGACTAAAGGAATTGCAAGAAGTAAAAAAGCATGCAATTGATTTGAATTTACCTTGGTCTGAAGTTACTGATGCAGGTCATACTCAGATTGCTCCAGGAACTACAACATGTATCTCCATAGGTCCTGCACCAGAGAATCTGATTGATAGGATTACTGGAGATTTGAAATTACTTTAGATGTTTGGGAATAAGATATAACAAGGAAAGTTTGCTTTTTTATTTGTGAAAAAACAGACCAAAGGAATTTTGGCTTTTGCATTTTTAGGCGGAATTATGGTGACTTCGGGAGTCGTAATTGCAATTCCGGGTCTTACTCCCGATGAAGAAATGCCTGAAATGACCATCACAGGAACTCCTGCGGATAATTTTCCGGATGCAGACAGACCAAGATTTTGTGGTTCTGGAAATGCACAATCGACTAATTATGTTACAGAATATTCAATTCCAACTGAATGTACCAATCCTTTGGCAATTGTAACTGATTATGATGGCAATGTTTGGTTTGCACAAACAAACACTGGAAAAGTCGCCAAGTTTGATCCAAATTCTGAAACATTTACCGAGTTTGATAATGCTAAATGGCCAAAAAATGGTCGCTCAATGATGTGGGGTATAGACTATGCCCCTGATGGTTCTGTGTGGTTTACTGATGAAACATTTGATTCTGTATGGAAGTTTTCAACAATTGATGAAAAATATGATAGATTAGGATATCCTTCGGAAGTTGACTCTCTACCTCAAAGACTGCTAGTAGATGGCTCTAAAATAATCATCAACGATTTTACTGGAAATAAATTAACATTCTTGGATCCAAATCAATCAAGCGAAGATGTAAACTATCTCAGCATTCCTTCACCTATTGATGATTCTGTTACAGCTGACTTTGCAATAGATGCAGAAAACAATGTTTGGTTTACCAATTGGTTATTCCAACAAGGCGGTATTTTGGTAAAGTTTAATCAAAATGGCTATTTTGATTCTGTAGCAAGGTCAAATGAGCAACTATTACCTTTGCTAGACTTTATTGAAATCTATGAATTGCCTGTTCAATTACTTACACCAAATGGTGCTGTTGTTTCTGATGAAGGAAAAATTTGGTTGGCAGATACAACTTCATCCTCCATCTTTAGTTTTGATCCACTTAGCGAAGAATTCATTCAATACACTACTGCAGTTCCTATGGTCAGCACATACGGGAATCAAACAGGAGTGATCAAGTCCCCTATTTCCAGACCATACTGGATTGATTCTGATGAGCAGGGAAGAATAATCTTTAATGAACAAAATGCTAACAACATTTCAGTATTTGATCCAAAGTCTAATTCTCTGGTGGAATACCATGTACCTTCAAAGAATCCTTACTGGGGCGACTGTGATCCAGGAACAGGTTTGATGATGGCAGATTGCGGTCTAGCACAAATCTTTGATTTTTCTATAGATGGTGAAAAGATTTGGTTCACTGAATGGGTAGAAAACAATATTGGCGTAGTGGATACATCTATTCCATTACCAGTTGAAATTCAATTGGAATCACAGAAAATTACTCTTAGCCCAGGTGACTCTATGGAATTAGATGTCACAGTATCATCAAAACAAAATGGTATAGTTGGAGGCTCTTTTATCATATCACCTTCTCATGATTTTTTGAATGTCCAATTATCAGAAAGTTCTGAATCATTTCAAATTACTTCTGATAATTCCAAAACAGTTCAAACAAAATTTTCAGCATCAGGAGATGCATTTCCAGGAGAATATAAAGTTCTGATTGGTACTCAGTTGTCAGATATTGCAGTCAGTAAATACGTTACAGTGACAATAGAGTGATTCCAAATTTAGATTCTCAGTTAGGAATTAGTGTCTACAGTACTAAATTTCACGGTATTGGTGGAAAGATTCGTGTGTTTCCTGAAGACTTTGAAGTTTCTGAAAGAATTTCAGAAAAAACTCTAAAGTCAATCACTCAGGAAGAAGGGTATGCAGTATACAAACTAAAAAAGAAAAAAATCGATACAAACCATGCGTTATCCAACATATTTAGAAAAAAAGGAATTAGACTAAAATCACTTGGATTAAAGGATGCCTCAGCAGTAACAGAGCAGTTTGTATGTTCTGGAAATAAAGGAAAAGCAATCGAAGATTTTTCTAGTGAAAAATTTTCTCTAACAAAAGTTGGTTTTGTAAAAAAACCACTTTCAAAAAAAGATATGATTGGAAATCATTTCAAAATAAAAATTTCAGAATGCTCTGAGGGATTGTCATCATTTAATGAATTCAACAATGTATTGAATTTTTATGGATATCAAAGATTTGGGTCTAAAAGACCTGTGACTCATTTAATTGGAAAGGCAATAGTTCAAAAGAATTTTCAAAAAGCAGTAGAGTTGATTCTCTCTTTTACGTCTGATTACGACTCTAAAGAAAATAATGAAATTCGTGAAAAACTTGGAGATAAGCATAATTTCAAGCAGTATTTTGAAAAAATTCCCACACAAATGGATATTGAGCGAATTGTTGTAAAAGATATGATTGAAAATGACGATGCATTCAGTGCAGTACGTGCAATTCCACTATCCCTAAGAAGATTTTACATCCAAGCATACCAATCATATATTTTCAATAAATCTCTGAGTGCTTCGTTTTCTGATGGAGAAAATTTGTTTGGAGCAGAATCAGGTGATGTTTGTTATGATTCGAAAGGAATTATTGGAAAGTTCATCAAAGGAATGGATCAAAACCTAGCAGTGCCATTTGTAGGTTATTCATATTACAAAAAAACAAGATTCCATCCACAAATTAGTAAAGTTCTTGATGAGGAAGAGATTTCTCCCAAGGATTTTTTCATAAAAGAGATGCAAGAAGTGAGTAGTGAGGGGGGTTTTAGACAAGCTTCAATACAATGCTCTGATTATTCATCACAAGACAACATAATAGAATTTACATTGTCCAGAGGTTCTTTTGCAACAATTCTCTTAAGAGAGATAATGAAACCAGATGATCCAATTTTAGCAGGGTATTGAGATTCAATTTAGTTGTCTTTAAGTTGGTGTGTATTTAAAATATTTTTGATATGGAAAAGTCTTACATGTTAATCAGCTGTGAAATTGGTAAAGAACAATCCACATACTTAAAACTCAAAGAGATTCCAGAAGTCAAGAGTTGTTTGATAACTTTTGGCAGTTATGATATTGTTGCTGAATTTGAAACCAACAACCAATCACAAATGAATGAAGTAATTACAAATAAAATTAGAAAACTAGAAAAAATTCGTAGCACCGTAACACTACGTGCAATTAATTAATTTCTCTTTATGAATTTGAAAATGATTCCTGAAATAATAATTATAGCTCCTGTAATTGCTATTTGCATTCCATAAGTAATCCACTCGGGATTTTTATACATGAATGAGGATTCTGGTCCAACTAGAGATTGACCTTGAAGGTGGAAGATAATTCCAAGTGAAAGAATTATTCCTCCAAAAATTACCAATGTCTTTGAAATCATGAGTGTTTTAGAAAATTTTTGCTAGTTTAGCGTTTTGCTTTATGGGTAAGGTGCAATTACTTGTTTTAACCAAAATCTCTCATCTTGTAGATATTGAGACATCATTCTTTCTTCAGCAAGAATTTCAGATATTGGTCTGTTATCTTTCTCTAAGGATAAATTGTATTTTTCAGTAGATGATAATTTTGGATCCATGATGTACTTTAGAATCTCTTGTGCCTTTTTAGATTCTAGATTCAGAATTTTTTGTATTTGTGGGTTGGCAAGTTTGCTAATTTTATCTCCATATTCCCAACTTGTTGAATCATCAAAGTCTGCATATTGTTCAATACATAATGGACACATTTGTGCTAGTTGATCAAATGCCTCATCAGATAATTGTTGTTTGTATGATGCAAAGTCTGAATGCATTCTATCAAATACTTGTTTTTCTCCATCTAGGATTCTCTCTTGTTTAATGAAATCCTTGTTCCATTTTCCATATGCAAATGTCCATGAATCTCCAAATTCGTCAACTGCAGAATTCTTGCCAGTTTCAGTCAAGTGGTAGATGTGTCCTTTGTTAATTCCATCATATTGTTTTGCTGGATTTAGTGATGGTCCTACCACCTCAATTCCGTGATTGTAATAATTTTGCCATGATTGTCTGGAATAATCCCATACATTAGTTGCTACAATGTCAAAGTCCAATGGTTCTCTGAACATGTGTTTAATTGTAATTTCTAGACATTCTGTTGGACCACCATTGCATGCTACTATGTCAGTTGTAACTAAAACATTATCTAGTGCATTTTCAGGATCAACTATGTTTACAGTTTGGCTTCCATCCCTTGCAAAGTCAACTTCAATCATTGCCTTACTATCACTTAGGATTTGACCTTTACCTAATCCAAATGCAAAATCAAAGTGAGCAATATTGTTTGGTCCTCTATTTTCATAAATCTTGAAAACTGCGGTGTTTTGCTTTCCAGTTTGTGCTGTTATTAGTGGATATGGTGTAAAGAATCTCTCAACATCAACTGAATGTCCGTTGTATGTGAATCCATCATCAACAACTCTTTGACCATTTGGGAGAAGTCCTAATGTTGGTTCTTCACAATCTCCATTGCAACCACTTCCTCCACCAGTTGCAGTACTAGTTAGACTGACACTAACATTGTTGACATCAGGAGCTTGATTTGCATTTGTGGTTGCAGCATCTGTAATATCTCCATTGGCATGATCTTTGTCATAACTGACTTGGATACTAGTACCTTCTGGAATGTTTCCACTTAGAGTGAGTGTCATTGTTGTAGTATCATTTGGATCAGATGCTTCAGTAATTGTTAATAATGTTCCAGATAATGAAAATGCATTTGCAAGATTTGCTGGAGTTTGTGCAGA
>JAJETY010000062.1 GCA_021268355.1 Candidatus Nitrosopumilus sp.
CAGCAGATGCAATTTTTGATAGAGATATTTCAAGATTGAAATTCATGAGACGTGAGCCTGAAAAAGAATACAAGGTTCTTGACGAAGTCGATGATGTTTGGTAGTCAGTTTAGTTTACGAATTTTGTAGATGATTATTGCTGGTGCGCCAAAGTACATTCCAATATTCATTAGAATTACTCCAACACCATAAGAAATCATTTCTTGTTCAGAATTTATTTCAACATAATTTAGAATAGAAAGTGTAGATAATAGTGGAGTAATTGATAGTTTTACGATTTCTTTGAATATTGGAAATTCTCTTTCTAAATCAGCTATAGCAGGTGAGAATGAATAGTATAGTTGGTTAAATCCACTCATAAATGCGATTCCAGATTCGGTTCTAAGAATTGTATTATCTCTTAACTCTCTTAGATTTTGAACTTGTGGAGCCAGCTCAGAACCATATGTGGCAGTAGCAATCAAACATCCACCATTTTCTTCTATTGCTGATTCTTCAGACAATTTTTTAAAAGAGTCAATTGTTTGATCAAATCTTTCTAATTGAGAATTAAAATTGTCTACTCCATTACTGTAAGAAAAAGTGTAATAATTATCTAAAATAAGAATTACAACTTCTTTGAATTTTATATCAAAAGACTGTCCATTTGAATTAAACATACCTTGGGCATTAGTGACATAGGCGTCTTTTCCATTAATGATAGTTTTTTCTTGAGAAATAATTTTGATTTTTCCTGATTCAACAACCTCACTTAGTTCCTCAGATTTATCAGAAATAATATCATCAATGTTTTTACCATCTGTTGGATAAATTGTGAGTGAAAATACTGGATTTACCGCACCAATTTTTGGTCCAACTGCAACAACATCAGGTGAGTTTTCATATGTTTTTTCAGGTTTTTGTAAAAGCCAACCTTCAGGTACATTAAATGAAATATCATATTCGGTGCTTTCAAAAATTTGATTTCCTGTGGGAGGTAAAACATCAGTTTGTAGTCTTTCTGGTTCTGATAATTCCATCAAATCAGGAATTTCAGATTGGCTAACTACTGTAACTTTGGTAATTCTAACTTGTTCAGGATTTAGTGGTTCATCTCTATTTCCCGTAGAAACTGAGGCGATTTTATCAAGTGTTTCAAAACTTTCCTGAGTGACAATCCTTCCAAATACGGTGTACTGTTCGTCAAGGAAGTTAGAATCTTTATGTACAATAAAGAATTGTGAACCACCACTGTTTGGATCAGCTGATCGTGCCATAGAAACAATTCCACGGTTATGTTTGATGTTGTTGAACTCTGCATCCAATCTTTCGTCAGGTCCTCCAGTTCCCCAAGTGCTTGGATCACCATCAATTGTGTTTGGATCACCACCTTGAATCATGAATCCGGGAATTATTCTATGGAAAATAGTTCCATCGTAAAATCCTGATTGTGCAAGATTGATGAAATTTTGTACATGGTTTGGAGCATCATTTGGGAAAAAACTAATTAAAATTTTCCCAAGTTCAGTTTCAACAATCACTACTGGATCATTTAGATTAGATTCAGTTGATTGTGCATTTGCTTGATTTGTAATTCCAATAAAAAGAACTGAGATTGTAAACACAAAAAATAATTTATTCAACAATTTTTTGCTATTTGACTTACTTAAAAGCCAATTGTATTAGTTTTTAACAAAGTCAAACAGATTATTGATATGGAACCTGATGAAAAGATTCAGGCACATATTGTTTCGATATGGAGAGAATCGAAAAAATTTCTTTCAATTGGAGGTAAAGAAGGAATGTTAGTTCTAACTGACAAACATCTAATGTTTATTCATAAAACTGAAGCCAAGATGAAATGGTGGAAGGCAATTACTCAAAGACAGGTGATTAATTTTATCAAATCAAAAAACACGATGATTCATCATGATGGATATGATGAACAAGATTTGATGACTGATGTTGAAGATGAGAGAAATGTTGAATTATCATTTGATTATATCTCTCGTATTAGTTTTGAAGAAAAGACTTGGGGAAGTGTTTTGTATTTGGAGTATGAGAAAGACAGTAAAAAAGAGAAATTTCAATTTTCTATTGCCCAAGATTGGGTAAAATATCCCGCTAAAGAGCCAACAAAATACATGAAAGTAGATTGGGCACCATTTGTCCAATACATTAAAGATAGACAAAAATTTACAAAATAAAATTGGGTAAAGTTTTCGCTGTTGGTGTGGGTCCTGGCTCACCAAAATATGTAACAGAAATTGTAAAAGAAGTAGTTCTAAATTGCGATATAGTAATTGGATACAAATACACTCTAAAAACAATTGAACATCTTATCCAAGGAAAAGAGGTTCATGAAATTACAATGAGTGATCAAGAAAAATCCTATCAAGAAGTTCTCCCAAGATTGGGAGATAAAACCCTAGTAATTCCATTTACTGGAGATGTAAATTTTTCAGAGTCTGAAGTTGTAGATAGATTGATTGAGATTTTTGGTGAGGTAGAGATTATTCCAGGGATTAGCTCCACTCAAGTAGCAGCATCAAGAGCACAAGTACCTCTTGATAAATCAAAAGTGATCACAATGCATGTTACAACTCACATAGAAGATAAGAAATTAGAGTTGCAAAAAGCATTGATTGATGGATTTAGTGTTGTTTTAGTTCCTAGACCTTGGCCAAAACAACCAGACAAGCATTTTATGCCATCAGAAATTGCAATTTATCTTCGCAAAAATGGTTTTCAAACTGAAAAACTCAAGGTACATGTATTTGAAGCAATTACTACTGAAAATGAAACAAATTTTGTAGGAACTGTCAAAGATCTGGAAGGAAAAGAGTTTTCAGATTTATCAGTGATGGTGTTTAACCAAACTAGCCTTGACTCTTACATGAATTATAGATGGCAGTGGGAAAATTAATTTCCTAGATTTTGACCCTTTCCTAGAACCAGACTATCTGAATTTGGGAAGACATATGCTACAATTTTCATCCATGGAAAATCTGGATCATACAATCTGTAAAATCCTGAATTATCAAATGTAATTTTCACAGAATTACCAGGTTCAATGTTTCCAGTAGAAATTCTTCCATCAGGAACAAATGGATTATGTCTATCACCATAATTTTCCTTCCCACTTAGAATACTGTGAGAAACAACATCATCATTTACAATTGTGATTGTAGTTCCAGGTTCTACAGAAATTCTATCTGTAGAAAAGTACCCTAATCTTACTGAACCAGTAGAAGTTGCATCAATATAACTATCAGAGCCTCCTTGTAAGGAAGAACCTCTAATAATACGGATCGTGAGTTCGTTTGATTCCTCTGATGTCGGTGTTAAATCAATTTTTGATAATGAAGATAGTTTTGCCGTGTAGATAATTTTGTAAGTATCATCAAGTGTGTTGATTCTTCCAGTAAAGCCATAAACTGAAGCATCTTTGCTTTCTGCAACTAGGCGTCCAAAGAAACTAATTGTGTTTTCAATTCCATTGGAGTTTTCAATACTTCCATTAATTCGAATATATCTCCCTTCACGCAAAAATTTTCCTTCCAACTCTGAAATAATGAATTCTTCCTCATCAAGTGTGACAAAACCATCTTCGATAGTGAAATTGATGGTACTTCCACGTTGTTCTTGAGATGATAAACCTATATCAATTTCAGTAAATTTGATTTGGTCCTCAATTACGGCAAAACCTGAACCTTCTAAAAGAAATGCTTGGTTTTCAGATATTTCTGCAAATGATTCATTGAATAAAATTCCCGAGAAAACAATTAGAGATGCTATGAGAGATAATACAAACTTCACATTAGATTTATCTTTTAATTTAGTTTATAATTTGCTACTAAATTATTTTAGACTCAATAGGCAAATCTAGGGGGATTAGATATCAATTCCAGGCATTTGAAAACCTTGTTCTTGTGCAAGCTCAATCATATAGAATTCTAAATAACCTCCAGCTAAAAGCAATCCGACCACAATTCCAATCTCAATTGCAGTTGGTTTTATGAAGTTTCTAAGATTGATTTTTTTTGTAATGGCTTGAATCAGGATAAAACTTCTTGAAATTCCAAGTGAGTATGCAGTCAGCTCCATCAATCCAAATGGTGATAAAAACAGAATGGCTAATGGAGGAACCTTCTCTAAGATGGGTGCTGTTGTAGTAATTGCAGCAAACGCAAATCCTGTCGACCATGCAGAAAATAAACCCCACGCAACACCAAATCCAGGAATAAACATTGGTAGGGCAATTGTAGTGTTATGTGTAAAAATTCCAAATGCATCAATATCCATTACTAGTTCTTCAA
>JAJETY010000032.1 GCA_021268355.1 Candidatus Nitrosopumilus sp.
AAATATGGTGGATGAAGAACATTTGTTCAAACAAATCTATGAGGCCGAGAGACAGTATGTAGTAACTAGAGGTTTTTGGGATTCCTAATTCTTTTTTGTTATTTTAGAAAATGGTGTAATAAACATCTCTATTCTTCCCTCTAATCCTGCTTTTGCATTTAGACCTGTTATTGAAACAATTTCACCTAATTCACATTTGTCAATTAATCTCGCTTGATTTCTCCAACCTTTGACCCAAATCTGTCCTGTATCGTCTTCTACAAACATTTCGGACAGTGCAATTGATTCTCCCGTTTTTGTTTGAACTTCACGTCTTTCAGGAACTTTCAAAATTATAGCTTCAATGCAGTAATTCCCATCAACTTTAACATCGTTAATTTTTGTTCGAATTTTAGATAGCGAAGGAATATTTTCATCATTATCTAATTTTCTTACAAAGGAATTTTCATCAAGTATGATTGAATTTCCGTATACTTTTGATGGCATACATTCTATGACGTCTCCTTCAACACAAGTGCTAGTTAAATTTGAAGAATCAGTAATGTTGTAGAGATTTTTTTGATTATCAATGGCTAAAATCATATTTTTTCCATTTTCAGTTGGCAACATCGAAACAATTCTTGCAATAATTGGTTCAGCTTCTTTACCTCCCTCTATTTCAATAATTGTTGCATCATTACCATGAATTTCTAATCCTTGATTTCCAGATTTTGTTTTAACACCCAATAGTCTTACTTTAGCTGATTGTGAAATCATATTTGGAATTGATGCCTCATCTTTTCCCCATAATACTACCCTGATTCCACTACCATCTTTTCCTTTTAGTCTCATTCTTAGTGCTTTTCCTGGTACGCCTCTAGAGTTTGTAAACTCCATACTGGTAATCACGCCATCAATTTCTCCCTTAACAACAAGATCTTTTTGACCTTCTTGTAACTCGCTAACATCTTTTGTGATATTCTCAATTGATGGAATTTCACTAGCAGAATCTGTAGTTTCAACATTTGAGCCTGAACCAATGTTGATTGTTGGTGAACCATCAAGATCTGATTTAACATATGCTTTGATGATTTTTATTAAATCCCCGGGTTTTAGATTTTCAATTCCTGGAATATTTGCTTTATCATCCCATAACTTTACACTTGCTGTAGAATTTGCATCATCATATACTGTCATTGTTCTGAGATAAAATGGAGAACCATCTTTTCTTGAAAATTGTTTTGCAGGGGACAAATTCAAAACTCTAGTTTCTAATGAAATTTCCTTTGCACCAGCATAAAGATCCTTTAAACTCATTTCAACTTTTAGTGGACCTGATAGTGTTACTCCATAATCTGATGCAATTAAGAACAAGGCTCCCTGATCAGTAAGATATCCTGCACCAATTTTCTCTTTTTTTAATTTAATTTGTTCATCAATTATTTCTCTAGTTAATTCTGGTTTTTGTTCAATTAACTTTTCAACTAAACTATCATATTCAGACAATTCAAAGTTGGTATCTTTACTGTATTAATAAAAATTTCATTATCTGCTATAATCTGAAATTAGATCGCATAATTCTCTATTTCAATTTAGTATCATTAAATTTTTATTTTTTTAGTATATTACCTCATAATAGAGTTAATTCCTACAAAATCTATAGTTAAACCACTGATTAAGTAAATTAGTAGGATGATCGCAATTTCATTATGTCATGTATTGATGTCAACCATTTATCAAAATCATATGGCTCAATCAAGGCAGTTGATGATATTGTTTTATCTGTAAAACCTGGTATAGTTTTCGGATTTTTAGGCCCTAACGGTGCTGGTAAATCAACTACTATCAAATTACTCACCACATTGATTTCTCCTTCAAAAGGTTCCCTGAAGATTTTGGGAATTGATGCGATTGAAAACCCGTTAGAAATAAGGCACAAAATTGGAGTAGTATTACAACAACCCAGCTACGAGCCAACCTTGTCAGTTGAAAAAGCTCTTGAAAAATATGGGATGATGTGGGATGTTCCAAAAACTCAACGAAAGCAACGAATGGAACAACTATTGAAAGATTTTGACCTATTAGAAATTAGGAAAAAAAGAAATGAAGATCTTTCAATTGGTCAAAGAAGAAGAGTACAGGTTGCACGTGAATTCATGCATGATATGGATTTATTATTTTTAGATGAACCTACTGTTGGATTAGATCCTAGTGCAAGAAGAAAATTATTGGATTATTTAAAAAATAAAGTTAAAACTGGATTGACAATTTTCTATACTACTCATATTCTAACCGAGGCAGAATATCTTTGTGATGAAATTGCAATTATTGACAAGGGAAAAATTGTAACTGTGGATTCTCCTGAAGCATTAAAAAGTAAATTTGGAAAAGAAAAAACTATTAAAATTCATTTGTTGGAAAAAATTTCTAAAATTTGTTCTTTACTAGAAGGAATTTCTGATTGTAAAATAAATTTTGAATCTGGAACAAATATTGTGATACATTCCGAACAATCTGAGTTAGTTTTGCTAAAAGTTTTAAAAATATTGAATGATAATGAAATTGAGATAGAAGATCTTTCCGCAGTTCCAACAAATCTAGAAGAAATATTCCTAAAAATGGTGAGAGAAAATGAATCCAATAATTAGACTTGTAAACAGAAATATTACAATTTCCTTAAATCCTGGATTTTTAATTTGGCAGGTGATCTTTCCTTTGATCTATATTTTTGTGGCTGGTTTTGCATATGCCCCATTAATTCAGAATGTACCCTTTGGTACAAAGGATCTTGATTATCCTGCATTTCTTGCATCGGGAATGATTGGATTCAACATAATGAATAGTACCTTAGTTTCTGGAATCATAATCTGGAATGATCGAAGACATGGAATGTTTGAACAAATAATGTCAGGTCCATTTACACGAAGTCATTACATTCTAAGTAATATCTGCACTATAGGCATAATTGGTTTAGTTAGTGCTTCTTTGATTGCTTTAGTGGGGTATCCTGTATTTTTTGAATCTATAGAATTTTCCTTAATTACAATCCCTGTAATTGTTTTTGGTGCAATCACTGGCTCAGTTTTATTTGGTTCGTTGGCATCAATTATTTCAACAAGATTACGTTCTAGTGAAGGATTCAACGTAATAATTAACACAGTTTTCTTATTTTTTGCATTTGTAAGTTCAGCATTTTACCCTGCAGATAATGTTCCTGAGCCATTACGTACTGCATTTTATCTTAATCCACTAACTTATTTGGTTGATGTGATTAGAGCAGGAATTTTTGGAAATATTACAGAATTTATTATTCTTGAAATGCTAGTACTTGTTGGAATTGCTTCAACATTATTTATTGTTGCATCCAAACTTCTTACTAAATTAGATTTCTAGAGAATTAACTATTCATAAATTTCTCATACATTTCATTAATTTTTTTAATTATATCTAAATTTTGATACTCAATTAAACTTAGATTTGGTATCACACAATGACCTCCAATAATTCCTGGATACATTTTTGGTCTATTTCCTAAATTTTGATGTATTTCATCTGCAAATTTCCACATTTCATCAAAGTCTATTCCTTCTTTTTCACAAATCATCTTTGTAATCTGGGCATAGTTAATCAACCATCCATAATATGATGTATCGACTAGGATTTTTGCAAGCTCGCCTGTTTTTGTAGTTGACATCCAATCAATCTTCTGAAATCTTTTTTCTAAATCTAATTTAATTTCAGGGTTGATTTGACTCTCATCTGAAGCAATAAATTTTGTATATTTTTTAATATCTTCCAAGAATCTTCTATGAACTCCTCGAACTGGTGAAAATAAAACTGGAACAACAGATTTTTCTTGAATATTTTTTGTAGTACCTGGTCTAACTGTTGAATGAACAATTATAGCTTTTAGATCTTTTAACTTTGGAATCCAACTTAATGTAATTTCTATAAATTCACTTAGTTCTCCTGGGAGACAAACATGAAGATATTCTGGATTTTCAATTGAATTATTTTCTGAATAATTTTTACATTTTGAAGGTTCTATGTCTATTCCAATACAATCAAAATTTCTTTCTTCTAGTAATCCAAACAGAGTTTCACCCACTTCACCCATACCTAATACAATATCTGACATTCCTATTTTGAGAAAAATACTTCATGCTATATTCATGTTACAGTTTTTTGTTTTTTAGTAAAAATAGCCCGAGGCAGATTCGAACTGCCGTCACGGGCTCCAAAGGCCCATATGCTTGACCTCTACACTATCGGGCTGCTAAATCAAGCAAACTAACTCCCTTAATGAACTTTTTATTCTATCTTGGTCAAACTAATTTTCGATAACTCTAATTAATTTTTCAATAGGGTCTTCCATTTCATTTAAAATCTTTTTTGATTTTTGTTGATTCAATTGCTTTTTAGATTCAAAAATCTTTGCAATTTCTCTTGAAACTTTTTTAGGATTAGTTTCTCTTTTAACTAATTGCTTCTTTACCAAAAAATTCTCTATGATGTTGGGCACCGCATTATATGATATGGTAGGAACTCCCATCAATGCAGATTCGGCAGTCATAGTCCCACCTGAACCAATGAAAATGTCTGCATTTTTTAACAAATGTTTTCCATCAAATGACATCTTTACAACTTTAGCTTTTTTACCTACTTTCTTTTGGATATTTTGAATTTGTTTTGGGTATCTACCTAAAATAACAATATTCTCTTCAGAAAACTTAGAAACTATATTTTCAATAATCGGAATTATTTTATTTGATTTTTGAGTATATGCTGCTTCCTCTTCCTCTATTCTAATCAAAATATTTTTTTTATCATTGTTTTCAAATGGAAGTTTTACTCGTTCATCAATTTTTCTTTTAACTGTAACTGCTGCATCTATTGATTTGTATGGAATGATGTTTTTTTGACTTATGCCAAATTTTGAAAATTCTTTCTTTGGAATTATGTAAGGTGTTAGGAGTTTCTGAATTAATGGTAATGTTAATTTCATCACCGCCTCTGCATGTGGTGAATCACAAAATGCAATGTGTTTTATTCCTAAACCAAATGAAATTCTAGCTGCTTCTGGCGAGCAAAAACTAATTACAAGATCTGGTGAAAATGATTCAATTTTTTTAGCAAGTTTTTCCATTCTTTCAATTCCTGCCTTTAATTTAGAATTTTTATTACCGCCTCCATGTTTTCCTATGAAAATCAGGTTAAAATTACGAATTTTTGCTAATTTTGAAACTTCTTCATAATCTCTAGAAGTACATAAAATTCTATTTTTTTTCCCTAATTTCTCAATTATTGGTTCAGAAAACAACAATTGCTTTGGAGTTAGAATATCTATCCATATTTTCAAGTAATTTTCATGAATTATGTTAGTTCAATAAGTTTTTCTTAGTCCAATCCTAAGATTAGAGTAATGGGGGGAACAAAAGTAGTAGTTTATGGACTTAGTACTGAAGGCTACGCAATTGCATCTCAAATGGCAATAAAAGGTGCAGATGTTTACATAATTGATGAATCAACTCCATCTGCAATTTCATTAAAAGCAGAAATTGCCAAAACATATCCTAATGTCTCTTCCCTGAAAGAAGATGAACCGTTACTAGCTATGGAACCAATTGAAGTCGCAATATCTAAAGCTCAATACTTGTTCTTTACTCCTAGAATTAGAAAAACAGGACAAGATATCAAAACTGAAATTCACTCAAAATTCAAGGATGCAACTGCATCTCTAAAGAAAAAGAGTTCTGTTATTTTCACTCTTCCAACCGGATTTGGTGGAAATAATGAAAATATTTCTTTACTCGAGCATGTTACTGGACTCGAAGTCGGAAAAGAGATTTCATATTTTTACTATCCTTTAGAAGGAACTGCTCAACAACCAAAGATTGTAGGTTCTTTCAATGGTAAGCAAGATGCTGATCTATCTGATTTACTTAGTACTGGAAATAAAGAGAAAAAATTTGTTGCAATTTCATCTTCTGAGCATTTTCATGCAATCAACATTCTATCAAGATTTTCAAGTTTGTGCAGTGTTCTAGAAGTATGTAAATACGCTCAAGATGAAATTACTAAAAATGATTTATCCTCGGATGATTTTCAAGAAATATTCCTTGATGATATGATTGGAGGTTTGCTAGATCTTAAATCATTAGGTTCATCTTTTGAAGGTGCTAACACACTCATGTATCTTATTAATGGCAGTGTAAAAGGAATTGATGGCTACATTAAAAGATTGATAGATGAAATTCGAACTACATTAAAGAAAAATGATCTTAAAGCTAGTAGAACCAAAATTGCATTATCTTGGACATTGGATCAACATTCAATGCGTGGTGACAAAATTGAAATGCTTCAAAATTTAACCTCAAGATTACGTGATTATATTGGAGATGTTGAAGCTTATGAAGATCCAAACTTTGATCTATTTCATAGTGATAAGACAACAATTGTTGTAGCTTGTTCAAAATCTGATTTTACAAATATAGAAAAAACTAAACAAGATTCTAATTTAATTATAGTTAAAGCAAATCCTTTATGTGAAACAATTCAATAATAGTATAAATTAGCTTAACAGATATTCTGTTTGAATTGTCTAATGATGCTGAGTCAAATGAGATTCCTGTAAATATCGTTTCAGAAAATCTACATAATGAAACTTCTCAAGAATCTGAATTTATGGAACCAAGTCAGGAAAAATTTTCTGCTTTGTTAGATGCAGAAAAACAAAAAACTTCAGAGTGTGAAGAAAAATTAAAGCATATTTTAGCCGATTTTCAAAATCTTTCTAGAAAAACACAATCAGATATTGTTAATGGTGTAAATGCTAAAGTTGATGAATTTCTATTGGATTTTCTAAAAATTTATGATGATTTTATTCGTGCTAGAGATGTTTTTTCTGAAAATAAAGTCAATACAGAAGGTCTAGATTCAATCTTGAAAAATATGGATTCTTTGTTGAAAAAATATGATGTAACTCCAATTGATGCATTAGGAGAAATTTTTGATCCTAATTTTCATGAAGCGATTTCTTTAATCAATGATCCTAATTTGGATGACAATACGATTACGAAGGAGATCAGGAAGGGATATATTTCTCAAAAGAGAATTATAAGACCGACATTAGTAGAAATTTCAAAAAAAGGATGATGATAAAAAATGACTAAAGTAATTGGTATTGACTTGGGAACCAGCAACTCTGCTGCTGCTGTTATGATGGGTGGAAAGCCAACAATTATTCCTGCAGCCGAAGGACAAACTGCAGCAGGTAAAGCATTTCCATCCGTTGTCGCATTTTCTAAAGATGGAGATCTCTTAGTTGGCGAACCTGCCAGAAGACAAGCAGTTACAAATCCTGATAACACGATAATTGCTGCCAAACGAAAAATGGGTTCTGATTATGTCTTCAAAATTCAAGGGAAAGAATACAAACCTCAACAAATATCATCATTCATTTTACAAAAAATAAAAAAAGATGCTGAAGCATTTGTTGGAGAGCCTGTAGATAAAGCGGTAATTACGGTTCCTGCATATTTTGATGATAATCAACGTCAGGCCACTAAAGATGCTGGAACAATTGCTGGTCTAGAGGTTGTTAGAATAATTAATGAACCAACTGCAGCCTCATTGGCATTTGGATTAGATAAAGCAAAAGAAGACATGAAAATTCTTGTATTTGATTTTGGTGGTGGTACTTTGGATGTAACTATTATGGAAATGGGTGGTGGTGTTTTTGAAGTATTGAGTACTTCTGGTGACACACAACTTGGTGGAACTGATATGGATAAAGTGTTGATTGATTTCATTGTTGATGAATTCAAGAAAAAAGAAGGAGTAGATCTTTCTAATGATACAACTGCAATGACAAGAATTAGAGAAGCAGCAGAGAAAGCAAAAATTGAATTATCTACTGTCATGGAGACGGATGTCAATCTTCCATTTATTGCACATGATCCTTCATCAGGTGCAAAAAATCTTGAATTAAGACTGACTAGATCTAAACTGGATGAACTGATTGGACCTATTGTTGAACGCTGTAAACCTTCTATCCAAAAATCACTTGAAGATGCTAAACTTACAAATTCTGATATTAACAAAATTGTGATGATTGGTGGACCAACAAGAATTCCACTAGTTAAGAAATTTGTCAGTGAAGTTATTGGCAAACAAGTTGAATCAGGAGTTGATCCGATGGAGGCAGTGGCTATGGGTGCAGCTATTCAGGCAGGAATTATCGCAGGTGATGTAACAAGTGATATTGTTTTACTTGATGTGACCCCATTAACTTTAGGCATCGAAACACTTGGAGGAGTTAGAGAACCTCTTATTGAAAGAAACACTACTATTCCAACTTCAAAAGCAAAAGTATTCACTACTGCAGCAGATAATCAAACAGCTGTAACAATTCATGTTGTTCAAGGAGAAAGACCTATGGCAACAGACAATGTTTCATTGGGTAGCTTTAATCTTACTGATTTACCTCCTGCCCCCAGAGGAATACCTCAAATTGAAGTAAAATTCGACATTGACGCAAACGGAATCATAAATGTAACCGCAAAAGATCTTGGAACTCAAAAAGAAGCTAAGATCACTATTGAAACTAAAACAAAGCTTTCTGAAGAAGAAATTGAAAAATTGAAAGAAGATGCTGAAAAGTTCTCCGAAGAGGATAAAAAGAAAAAAGAAAAAATTGATCTTAAAAATGAAGCAGAGAGTTACATTTACACCACTGAGAAATTAGTGAATCATGATCTAAAAGATAAAATCTCTCAAGAACAGGGAATTAAAATTACTGATGCTGTTAAAGAAGTCAAAGATGTTTTAGATAAACAACCTGAAGAATTAAAACCAAAACTTGATGCATTACAATCTATAGTAAACGAAGTAACTACTGAACTCTACAAGAATGCTGCTCCTCCACCTGGTGCTGATGGACAACAAGGTGCTGATGGACAACAAGGTGCTGATGGACAACAAGGTGCTGATGGACAACAAGGTGCTGATGGACAATCAACAGAATCATCTTCAAATGATGAAACAAAAACTAACTAATCTTAAGAATTCAATCATTTATACAGTAATTAGAATTAAGGAATGATTCATGTCTGCAAAACGAGATTATTATGAAGTTTTAGGAGTGTCCAAATCATCTTCTAATGATGAAATTAAAAAACAATATAGAAAATTGGCATTAAAGTTTCATCCTGATAGAAATCAATCTGCTGAGGCAGGAGAACATTTCAAAGAAATTTCTGAAGCATATGCGGTTCTTTCTGACACTGAAAAAAGACAACTCTATGATCAACACGGACATGCTGGTGTGGATGGAAGATATTCAAGTGAAGATATTTTTCAAGGCGCAAGAGGTGATTTTAGCGACATTTTTGGTCGTGGAGGTGGCGGATTTGATTCAATTTTTGAATCCATTTTTGGTCGTGGAGGTGGCGGATTTGGATTTAGTCAACAACGTGGTTCTGATATTCTATATCAAACATCAGTTACATTAGAAGATGTTTTGCATGGTAAGCAAATGGAGATTGAATTACAAAAAGAAATTCAATGTGATACGTGTAATGGATCTGGCTGTAAACCCGGAACTAATAAGAAAACATGTTCTTCATGTAATGGCCAAGGTCAAGTTAGACAAACACGCAACATGGGATTTGCCTCATTTGTTACTGCTGCACCATGTTCTTCATGTAGAGGACAAGGATCAATAATTGAAACACCATGCAGTGATTGTAAAGGTCAGGGAAAAAAGAAAGGCTCAAAAAAAGTTACATTTGACATTCCGCCTGGAATTGATTCTGGTGATTATACTGTGCCAAATGAAGGAAATGAAGTACCTAGTGGTTCTAACGGTGATCTAATTGTAAGAGTTAGAGTCCAACCTCATTCAAAATTTAATCGAGATGGAAAAGATATTTTCTATGATCAGGATGTTTCCATGGTTGACGCTGCATTAGGGTGTGAAGTCATTGTTCCAACTTTGGAAGGATCTGAAAAAATTAAAGTTGAATCTGGAAGCCAACCAAACACAATTATCAAATTAAAAGGAAAAGGAGTATCTCACATAAATTCAAGAGGGAGAGGAGATCAGTATGTTAGAATTGTTGTTAATATTCCTAAAAAACTGAATAAACATCAAAAAAATCTGCTTGATGAATTTAAACAAACTAGTGATTAAGTGAAAATGAAGATAGCATTAGATGTTGATGGTGTACTTGCTGATGTGATACTTTCTTGGTTAAACTATAGTAATTCTATTAGACCCGAAATCAAAAAACATCAAATCACAAATTGGGATTTTTGGAAAAATTTTCAAATTAATCGTTATGATTTCTATTCAGAATTGAGTTCGTGTTGGAAAAATTGGACTTCAATTCCTCCTACTGAAGAAAATCTAGCCTCTATTACAAAAAACCTTTCAGATATTGCTCAAGTAGATATTGTAACTGCAAGGGAGCGTGATACTGATTCTTTTGTCAAGAATTGGTTAAAACACTATGGTATTTCTTTTGACAATTATGTCTCAGTTATTGATGGTCCAATGAAAGCTGATTTGGATTATGATATTTTTATTGACGATTCGCCACTGAATGCATTAAAATTTCTACAAAATAAGAAAAAAGTAATTTTATACTCACAACCATGGAATCAGCATATTATTGATAAAAATATTCATAGGATTTCAAATCTTTCTGAAGTAATTGATAAATTGAATTAGCTTTTTTCAAATTTTTTAATATTGATTTGATGTCCACTTTTTACATGCAATGAATGTGTTGTTTTTAACAACTCTGAAATTTTATCATCGTCATAAAATTTGATATTGTAACGTCCTAGTACTTTTTTACAATTCATACAATAAACTTCTTTGAATTCCATTTTGATTGAAGATCTTATTCTTAGTATAATAAAGAAACTTATTCTAGATTTCAAAAATTTACAATGCGGGAGTCGCCCAGCCTGGTCAACGGCGTAAGGTTCAGATCCTTATCTTTTAGGAGTTCGTGGGTTCAAATCCCACTTCCCGCATAATTACTAATTTTCTAGTTTGTTTTTGATATTTTTTAAAAGAAGCTTGTTAATTGTTTCACCAGATGCTTTTCCTCTCAACTCTTTCATTGCAATTCCCATTAGTGGACCGATTGCCCTTTCTTTTTGATTTTTTATAATTTCTTGATTATTCTCAACAATTTCTTGACAAATACTCTCTAATTGTGATTCATTAATTGTTTCAATGGATGTGTTATTCATAGCCTCTTCTATGGAATAAGATTTTCCATTCATAATATTTTCAAAAATTATCTCAATTGATTCTTTGGTAATTCTACCTTCATCTAAAAATTGGAATGTCTTAGTTATTTCTTCATTTTTTAATAATTTAGAATCTAATCCACTTCTTTCTAAATTGGTAATAGTAGAACATAATACAGATGCGATAAAAGTTGGATTGACCTTGATATTTTTAGTGATATCTTCGAATAATTCAAAATAACTTGAATCAAATAGTTGTTCTGATAATTGAAGATTTAGTTGATATTTTGTTTGTAGATCTTTAATCGAATCATCCCACGATTTGGGAATATGATTAATTGCATCTTCTAATTCTGCATTTGAAATAATTATTGGAGGGATATCTGTTTCTGGATACATTCTTGCTGCACCTGGTCTTGGTCTAAGAAATTTTGTTTCTCCACTTTGAGTGGCCAATCGAGTATCGATAGGAATTCCTTCATTTCTGATATGTTCAATTCTCAAAATTATCTGATCAATAATCACTTTCATTTTTTCTTCTGGTGCTGCTAAAATTAAAAATCCATCATCATCCTCAATTTCTAAAGATTTTTTCAAATCATTGATGTCTTCATTTTCAACACCATAATTTGGTAATTCATCAGAATGAAAAACACCCCCTATTCCAAAAAATCTTACTAGTTCTGCAACCTCTTTACCTAATCTAATTCCTTCATAGGGAGAATATCCAAACAAACCTGACATATTTCTGAAGGAAATCCCAAATATTTTCTGATTTTTCTTTATGGCATTTTGAATAATTTTTGATTTACATTTTTTGAATAATTCTGTTAAATCTTTTCGGTCATTATTATTGTGAATCCAATCAACTTCCTTCAATTTTTTTGATATTTTTAATAATCCGTACTGTCTCTTAGCCTCGTATTCTACCACTTTTTCTAGTTGATCTAGTTGCTGAACCCCTTTAACTTCAATCACTACATTCCCATCTTTTATGGAGACATTGACATCTTGGCGAATTGAACCTAATCCTCTTTTTACTTTTTTAGTACTTCTTAGAATCCTACCCAGAGATAGTGCAATTTTTTTTATTTCATGTGGTTTTACTTCAAACGGCTCTGTGGCAATCTCAACCAAAGGAACTCCCAAACGTTCTAAACCATATTTTTTAATTGAACCATCTTCTCCCAAAATTTTTGCTGCATCTTCTTCCAGACAAATAGATTGAATTCCAATTTCTTTTTCATCCACTTTAAAATTACCTCCTTGTGAAATTAACATTGTACGCTGAAATCCCGTTGTGTTTGAACCGTCAACAACTGTTTTTCTCATAGGATATATCTCACTAAATACATCTGATTTGAGTGCAGATGCAATAATTAAAGAAATTTTCTTTGCATCTTCATCTAATTCATGTGGAGGCTCTTCATCTTGCTCAACTAGACAACTACTTTCTGGATTTGCAAAATACATTATAGTTTTTGATTTTGATTTTTCAAATAACGCTGCAGGATCATATTCACCTAATTCACTTTTACTAGCTCGTAATTTTCTTTGAAATTTTATTGAATATTCGTCTGTATCAATTGGAGTGCAATTACAAAATAATTTTTTATTTGTGGCTAATTGCTGATGAATCTCTAGACCCACTTTAACTCCTAATTCTTCTATTGAAAATTTTGACATTTTTTCTCCTAAATTGATATTTCAGATGCAATATTCTCAAGCATAATTTCTTTTACATCTTTAATATTCTCTGAATTTCCAAATGCCCACATTGCTTTTACTAAGGCTACCTCTGGTAGCATGTTTTCTAAAGGAACAATGCCCAAATTTAACAAATCCCTGCCACTTTCATATACAGTCATTCTTACTCTACCATCAATACACTGTGAAGTCATGCCTAGAAACAATCCTTTTTCATGAGCTTTTTTCACCGAATCGTACATTACTTTTCCAATATGTCCTAAACCAGTTCCTTCGAAGATTATTCCTTTGTAACCACTTTGAATAATTTGCTCAATTAATTTTGGATCATATCCTGGATGATATTTTA
>JAJETY010000044.1 GCA_021268355.1 Candidatus Nitrosopumilus sp.
AACTACTCTGGGAGATAGAACAACATCATCAATATTTTTTCCTAGTGTTGAAACAGAAATAATTTTGTCAGGTATTCTGTTTTCTTTTTCAATGACTGTTTCCAATTTTGGTATTGGTGGTTGCTCAATTACATTAAATCTTATGTGTTTTGTTTCAAAATCAGCATCAATGGTTACTTCGTATGTTCCAAGTGAAGAGATTGCATCTTTGATTGGAAATTCATGAATAAATGATCCAGAAGAACTTGGACGTATAGATTTGACATCACCTACATGAGTTCCACAGATAAATGAGCCACAGGTAATTTCAGTATCTGATTTTTTAATAATGCTAACATCATATGCTTCAAGATAAATCAATTTGTTTGGCTTGCCATAAATGACAACAGTTTCTCCAGGATAGTATTCAGATTTATCAGTAGATACTAAGAGAGATACAGGTTCGTCAAGACCAAAAGTGAAATCATTTGCAACACTGAAGGAAGCAGTTGCTTGAATAGATGAGTAGATTGCCTTTACAGAATAAGTTCCTTCACCAAATACTGTTGCAGGCAATTCAAACAAACTTGAAAATTCGCCTCCCTGATTAGGGTAAACAGATGCTTCATGGATTTGTTTGTATGGGAATTTTCCATCTAATATTTTGATAGTAACACGATCTGGAACTACTAATCCTTCATCTCCTTGTTCACGAGGAATAACATTTCCCATTACTTTGAGTTTCTCACCTGCCTGATAGAGGGATTTTCCAGTGGTTACAATTATGGGGGTTGAAGATAATGAATCATTTTGAGGGTCACTTGAAACTTTGAACAAAAGATCTTTGCTATAAGTATCTCCTGCTACTTTGATTTTATATATTCCAAAGTTCGAAAATGTAACATCTCTGCCATCATCAAATTTTAGATTTTGATACATTTCAGACACAGGAGTGTTCCAAGTCCAATAGAATCTTTGATTATCTACAGATTCACCATATGTGGTTTTTGTACCATCAGGTCTAGTGACAGAAATAGTAACAGAACGATCACTAGGAATAATTCCACTTACAATGACTTTTTCATCTAAACCATAAACTTCTTTATCAAGAGAGACCTCAGCTCCACCAGCCAAACCATCAACTATTTCAAAGGAGGTGCTAGTTTGAAGATCAAGGTATTGTGCGTTAACATGATAAGTTCCTACAGAAAATATACCTCGACTAACATCAGAAGTGACTGAAAATGTTCCACCAATCTCAGGGATTGCAGTTAATTCATAGTTTGCAGAAACAGTTCCGTCTCCACCACTAGCTCCTTGATTGATTCCACCAGGGACTCCGATAATTGAAAGAGGTTTTCCATCTTCAGTTTCAAAAGAAATCTTTACAGTTGGAGTTTCAAAACTTGTACGTTCAACGGGTTTTAAAATTTGTCCGCGTATTACTAGTTCTTTGTCTAAAGAGAAATCATAAACAAGTTTGTTAGTACTCAAACTTATAGGATCAGTTGTTGGAATAAAATTATCTGGATCTTCTACAGCCTTGATAGTTTTTGAAGCAATACCAACTTCTTTTGATACTTTGATTTTGTAATCACCTAATCGAGTATCACTATCAGGAATCGTAAAGGAGTATTGGAATTTTCCATCTCCTGCAATTCTAACAACATCCAGAATTTTTAGAACAGACCCACCCCCAAGTTGATCACCAGTTCCCAGAGCAAGACTTTTTGTTTGAATAATTTCTAAATCAAGTGACGCAACCCAATTATCATTTAATCTACCGGTTATAGTAACAACTTCACCCAATCCATAAAATTCTTTATCAGTCCACAAAGAGATTGGGACTGATTCTTTTACGTCTTCAACAACTTCAAATTTGGTTATTGCAGATTTGTCAAAATACTCTCCAATAATTTCATAAGTTCCATAAACAGGATTTACAGTAGATAAGAAAATATCAGTGGCAAACTTGCCATTGATTGGAAATAGATTCCCTTGATAAACAATATCACCTAAGGAGTTAGTCACAGTGAATTTCATCCCTGTAAATTCAATTATCTCGGTTACAGTACCAACAATTGACACCGTTTGTCCTGGAATGTATTGTGATTTATCTGTGGAAATATCAAGAGAACCATATTGTTTTTCTTGTTCAAAAATTAGTTCATTTCCAACAGAAAATGAAGTGTTGGCAGTTGCACCAGCATAATTAACGATGACATCATAAATTCCCTCATTGATTCCAAGAACTTTATGAAGATTTAGAGTTGTTTTGTAATTAAGATTCAGATCAGGATATAGAGTTAGTGAACGATTAAAGTCAGGACCAGTGATTGTAATAATTATTGATTCTGGTTGAAAGAATGGTTTTTCAATAAATACTTCTTTTGAGACACTTCCTTTGATCACTGCAGTTTCTCCAAACAAGTAAGAAGATTTGTCAACAGAAATTATAGCAGTGATTTTTTCTTCATCTATTGTTTGAACTAATTTTCCATTGCTAGAACCAGAAGTAGAGGTAACAAATTTCCAATCATCAGAATTATCTAAATCATAACCGTCATAGATTCTCTGCCAAGATTTAAAGTCATTTTGAATATCAGTAAGAATAGGTGTTTTATCAATAACTACGCCATTTTCATTTTGTAATTCTATTGATTCATTGGAATCATTAAACCAAATCTTTTGATATGAAAAAGTTAAGAATTGTCCAGGTTCTATAACAGTTCCAGCAGGAATCATCATAGGTGTTTTAAATTTAAAATAAGTTGATGCAATCTTCCATCCACTCAAATCAACATCAGATTCAGTTGGATTGTATAGTTCCACCCATTCTGATATAGATAGGGAATCATCTCCAGGAGGATTGGTGTCAACTTCATTAATTACAATATTTTCTGTAGTCTGAGCATATGCAGGGACCATAATTCCTGCCAGTAGGAATAAGGAGAAAATTATAGAGAGATCACGATTCATTGTTATTTCCAATTTTTTTGATGAAAAGGGTGATTTTAGAATGAAATTGAGGAAAAGTTGAGCTTGTTGTTAAAGTCCTATATCTTAAAATCATGAAACTTATGAGTATTTTTCAGTTTTAAGCAATACGTATGAATTATTCCTGACCACGGTCACAGTTCGGACATTTTTTTTCGTGGATTTTAGCCCCGCACTCTAGGCACAATCCTTCTCCCACATCTTGTTCCATTAATTGACGTCTCTTTGAAACATAGAACTTGATTCCAAAATACATGATAATTACAATTAATGCGGCGTAGGCTGGACTCATGAAAGGAATTAGACCAATCATAAAAAGTAGTAGTCCCGCAATTAGAATAATTTCTCTCCTTTCAAATTTCAATAAAAAAAGACATCTAAGAATTCATAAAAACATGCCGGAGCTCAGAGCCATTAGTTTACTTCATATCAAAGTCATTACTCTAACTCTTCCTCATTGCCCAGGCAGTTTTAGTTGCCAATTAATTTGATAATAAGATAATGGTGGGATCGGCGAGATTTGAACGCGCGACCTCTGCGTCCCAAACGCAGAATCATACCAAGCTAGACCACGATCCCAGTAAATCGTAAAAGTCGCCCAATTTAAGCTTCACAGATAATCATTTTAAAGGTACAAAAAGGATCAAAACTGTGCAGTTAGAAGATTACCTAAAAGCGGGAAAAATCGCATCAGAAGTAAGAGAAATGGTCCGAGTCAAAGACTGGGTAGGAAAAACAGTTTATGAAATTTGTGAATGGGTCGAAGATGAAATTAAAAAACGTGGTGCCAAATGTGCGTTTCCTGTAAATACAAGTATCAATGAAATTGCTGCACATTACACGGCTGAACCGAATGACCCGATTACGATAAAGGATATGGATTTAATTAAGATCGATCTTGGAGCGCAAATTAATGGACACATTGCAGACACGGCAGTCACAGTATGTTATGATCCACAATATGACGGATTAGTTCAAGCTGCAGAAGAGAGTTTGGCAAATGCAATGTCAATGATCAAAGTAGGGGTTAAAGCAAGTGATATTGGAAGAACTATTGAAACTACAATCAAACAAATGGGTTACAAACCAATAGCAAATCTAAGCGGTCATTCTTTAGAACAATATACAATTCATGCAGGAAAATCAATTCCAAACATATGGTCAATTGGAGGATTCTCGCTTTCAGAAAATTCTGCATATGCATGTGAACCATTTGTTACAACATCAGAAGGAGGAGGTTTTGTAAGAAATGGACAGATAAAAAATATTTTTGCAATAAACTCCAGAAAGAAAACTAAGGATTTAGAGGCAGATAAATTACTTGATTACATCTGGGAAAATTTTAACATGTTGCCATTTGCACTAAGATGGATTACCAAAGATAGAGAAGAAAAGGAAGCAAGAGAATTACTGAATATTCTAATAAAAAAGAAAGCAGTTCAAGCTTATCCAGTTTTAATCGAAGTAAATGAACAAAGAGTGGCTCAAGCAGAACACACATTCATTCCAAATGAAAACGGAGTTACAGTAACCACTAAAGCATAAACTATTGTTCTAAAGTTTCACCAAATATTTTTTCAATTATGGATTTTCCATCACATGAATTACATTTTGAAACTTCTGCAAAGAGAACATCACCATCAGAAAATTTTCTTTTCTTTTGCAAGCCACATTTCATACACTTCTCTACTGTGTATGCCAGTGTAATCTTTTCTTTTGAGAACATTATTGAGGAACTCCCACAGTATTTCCAACTCCAATAACGACTACAGAGTGACCTTCAATAGTGTTTTCTTTAATCATTTCATAAACTTGGGATCTTACATTATCTGCTTGGTCAGCAATCTCTTTTGTCATTAATGTGATTGCCTCCTTTACAGACTGTTTTATGACAATTGAAAAAATTGGAATTTGGTTTTGAGTGGCTACCTCTTCAATGTGAAATTTTTCAGTTCCAATTCCCCCAATGGCAGCTCCAAATCCTCTTGCAATACTAGCAGATTCCTCTCCTTCCATTTTTAATGCAGCATCAATCATTATTACGGCATCAATTTTATTTTGAGAAACAATTGTTTGTAATGCATCAGCAGGTCTTCCAACTGTTGAACCAGGTCCCTCAGCTTTTATTAGAAACAAATTTCTATTTTCGAAATTAGTTTTTGCCAGGGATGTCTGAAACGAAATAGTATCTTTTGGATTATTTAACATCATTTTTCCAACTACCATTGGACCAATTCCATCACCCACAGGTTGTCCTCTTTTAAATGCAGGAATTGCTTCTTTCATTGCTTCTGCCTGTTCCATTATAAAAGGAAGAATCATTTGAAGTGGTAAAATTAGCGGGTAGTTATTTTGTTTTTTTGCAGTTAAAAACATGTGATTGATAATTTTATGAATCATTTGTAATGAAGAAGCAATTTCTAGCAATGTTTGAACTTTAGACAATTCTATATCATCAATATCTGAAAAAATCGATTTAACATGTTCTCGAGTATAATCTTCTCTAGACCTTACTGTATGTTGTACTTTTTCAACAATTCCATTTGGATCCATATCTACAGGCATGATTGTAAAATAATCTAGAAATTGATCAAATTTCTTTTCAGGATTATTTGTTGGTTTTAGATTTTTGTTAACATATGTGATTAATTCATTTCTAGATTCTTCTCTAAACTCATCTAATTTTTTAATTCCTTTTTTGATTTCACCAGAAGTAACATAAAGTTGAATTCTTTGACCGTAAAAAATGAAGATAATAATTGGTAAAATCCAAATTAACATCATGAAAGGGTTAGAATCATCTTTCATTCCAAACAATTGATCAATGTCAAAATTTGTAAAATCCATTAAAGTCATCGATCGTTAGATCTCAATTAAACCATTCGTATAATACAAAATTCAACAAAAAAATTGTGGAAAAACACCTTCTTTTGGTTGAAAAGATGGCGAGTCCTTTTATTATAGTTAAAATACAAAAAAATCGAATATGCCACAAACCAAACCTATCGTAAGTGTGGAAAATGTAGTAGCTTCTGCATCCGTAGATCAAAAGATGGACTTGAATGAAATTACAAGAACCTTTCCGGATGTAGAATATCACCCTGATCAATTTCCAGGATTAGTTTTTAGATTAAAGAGTCCAAAAACTGCAACACTAATTTTCACATCAGGTAAAATGGTGTGTACTGGTTCAAAATCTGAAGAGATGGCAAGAAAAGCAGTTAAAACTGTTGTTCAAAAACTTCGAAAGGGTGGAATCAAGGTTAAGAAAGATGCAGTTGTAGAAATTCAAAATATTGTTGCATCAATTAATCTTGGGGGAAAAATTCACTTAGAACAAGCAGCAAGAACTTTGCCAAGAAGTATGTATGAGCCAGAACAATTTCCAGGACTTATTCATAGAATGCTAGATCCTAAAACAGTCATTTTGTTATTCTCATCAGGAAAACTCGTCTGTACAGGAGCAAAAAAAGAACCAGATGTTTACAGATCTGTAAATAATCTGCATGCATTACTAGAAGAAAAAGATCTTATGATTTATGACTAGTCATAAATCAAACATATTTTCATTACTTTTGAAATTTTATTTATATAGTAACAAATTTTGTGAGTAAAATATTTCAATTAAAAATTTAATTCCAGATTTTACAAATGTAAAAAATATACAAATAGACTATAGTTTTAGTCCATTTCTGAAATTATTTGATAGGACTTCCTAGTGGAACATCATCTTCAACTGTTAACCAAAAGGGTTTGTCATCAACATCTGCTGCTAAAAGCATAGCATTAGATTCAACACCTGCCATTTTTTTTGGTTCTAAATTTGCCAGAACAATTACAGTTTTTCCAACAATTTCTTCAGGTTGAAAATATTGTGCACCACCAATAATTACATCACGTAGATCATCATTTCCTAAATCAATTTTTCCCTTGATAATTCTAGATTTTCCCTCGATTGGTTCTGTTGCGATAATTTTTGCAACCCGGATATCGAGTTTTGCAAAATCATCATACGACACATTAGACATGAATTAAGACAATCTATGCTGGTTAAATGAATTTCGAATTACTGCAATTCTTTTTTATCAATTCCAGAAGTTTCAATTTCATATCGTAGTGGTGCAGGAAGTTCCATGTATTTTTTGTTAACAAGTTCAATGATTTGATCATCTGGAACACTGACTTTCTTCAACAATTTTCCACGTTGATGAGCATATGCATTTTTCCAAAAGCCTGCTCCATCAAAGGTTCCTATTTTTGGCATATATTTTGAGGGTTTCATTTTCTTTTAAATTTTAATTGACTGTGACGGAAGAATGGCAAATGCCATTAGAACTGGAGTTACTGTTCTGGATTTTAGGCATGTTGCCCATCACAGTCTATTTTCAGTAAAGTTGGAATCTAATATATTTAATGCTAAATTACGATTTTTATCAAATGGCAAAAATTGAAGTTGATGTAAAAATCAACGCTCCATTAGAAAATGTATGGGCAGTTGTTTCAGATATTGACAGTGAACCAAAATTTTGGAAAGGAACAAAAGAAGTTAGAAATATTTCAAAAAATGGAAATATCATTAACAGAGAAATTACAATTGCCTTTCGTGACCAAAAATGCATGCAAGAGGTGATTATAGAACCAATGAAAAAAATCCATGCTAAATTTACAGAAGGTATCATTAATGGTGAAAAAACCATATTTTTAATTCAGGATGGGAAACAAACTACACTCAAAACTCTATGGAATGTTAAATTGACAGGTATGATGAGTATGTTTACAAGTATGATAAAAAATCACATTAAAAGTGGCACAGAGCAAGCCATGAAAAACATCAAAGAAGAGATTGAGAGATAATTTATGGAAATAGCATTTGATGTTTTGAATTATTCATTGTCCGTAATCCTAATTGGAATATGCGGAGCATGGGCATATTTGATAAAATCAATGATGGATTCTTTTAGATTAACACCATATCTAGATAGATTTGAGAATAAAGCAAAAATATTTCCTAAAGTATCAATAATTTTACCTGCAAGAAACGAGGAGGAATTTCTTGGAAAATGTTTGGATTCATTAATTCAACAAGATTATGCGAATTATGAGATTATAGTTATTAATGATTCATCAGAAGACTCTACAGGAAAAATTATTTCAGATTATGCTAAAAAATATTCCAAAGTAATTCATGTTGATGCAAGAGAGAAACCTGAAGGATGGATGGGAAAAAATTGGGCTTGTATGGAGGGATATAAGAAAGCTACAGGAGAACTTTTACTGTTTACTGATGCAGATACAACACATAAAAAAAATGTAATATCACTTGCAGTATCACATCTTTTATCATTTGAATTAGATGCATTATCAACCATTCCCAAAATGTTGACTTTTGATTTTTGGACAAAAATCACGCTTCCAATGATATCCACATTTTTACATACACGATTTTCTGCATTGAATGTAAATGACCCAACAAAAAAGACAGGTTATTTTTTTGGAAGTTTTTTCATAATTAACAAAAAAACGTATGAAAAAGTAGGCATGCATGAAGGGGTAAAACATGAAATTATCGAAGATGGTGCTCTAGGAAAAAAAGTTAAGGAATCTGGATATAAAATGAAGATGGTCCGAGGAGAACACCTAATTGAAGCAGTTTGGGCAAGAGACAAAATCACACTTTGGAATGCACTGAAAAGATTGATGGTTCCACTATACCTCCAAAGTTCAAAAATTGCAATAGGAATTTTCTTGGCAGTTTTATTTTTGCTCTTTGTACCTTTTCCCATTTTTGCAATAAGTGTTTTATTTCCAGTAGAAACATTATCTTCAAAAATTCTTCTCATTACTGCATCTCTAGCATCAGTGTTAATTTACATCGGAGGGATTATTGAAGCAAAGAAAGGATTGGAGTTGAGAATTACAGATGCTTTATTTGCACCACTTGGAAGTCTTGTTGTAGTTTTAGGGTTTTTGAGTGGGTTGTTACAAGCAAAAAAAGCATCATCAGTTACATGGAGAGGAAGAAGTTATTCATTAAAAGATCATTCTCAAAGTTCAATTAGTGTATAGCAAGCCTTTTAGATGCAAAATAGAAAATAAAAAATCTCATGGATAAGACTGGTGTCTTTGTAGGAGGAGCTATAGGTGCCACAATTGCAATTGTGATTTTTGGAGTGTTATTTATCTCACCAAATGAAACAATAAAACCAGATATCATAGTTAACAACGGTCATAGTACAAGTACATTAGGAGAAACAACTCCATCTTATGCAAAAAAATTATCTTTGATTGAAATATTTGAAAAATCAGAGCCAGGAGTTGTAAGAGTGAATGTCCAAAAAGGAGAAACATCAGAAACGTTAGGAAGTGTGGGATCCGGATTTGTTTTTGATAAAAACGGACACATTATTACAAACGAACATGTTATTGATAACTCAGAAAAAATTGTTGTGACATTTCTAGATGGAAGATCATATAATGCGGAAATCATAGGTGGTGACGAGTACACAGATCTTGCAATAATCAAAGTCAATGCAGACTTATCATTATTACGACCATTA
>JAJETY010000033.1 GCA_021268355.1 Candidatus Nitrosopumilus sp.
AGAATTTCATTAATTCTGGACTTGCTTCTAACGTCACTGGCATTAAGTCCAATCATATCATAACCAAATTGTTTGGAAACAAGAAATGCCATAGTAGTTTTTCCGATACCTGGAGGACCAACAAAAAGAAGAGGTTTTGTTCCTTTTTTCCATTTTGCAAACCATTCCACGATGGCAGCACGAGAATCTTCATTTCCAACCATATCAGAAATTTTCTGAGGTCGGTATTTTTCAGACCACATCAATTTTATCACTTTCTTGGAAGATTTTTGTTCAAATCTGACCAGATGTTTTCTTCTTGTAATTTCTTATACCAGAATTGATTATAATGTTCCACAGTAAGAAATAGGAATTCTAAAAATTTAGTATGTGAAAAATTATCAGGCAGTTTTTCTAGAGCGTCTCTTGCTTCACTCAAATAAGACTCGCTATGTTTCATTGTTTCTTCAAATCCACGTTTTGCATCATTCAATTTCAATGAATAAAATAATGGCCAAGATGGAATTTTTACAGCTCTGTCTCTAATACTATCTTCAATTTCATTTCCACATCCTACAGATTCAGCAGCTTTTGCCATACCAGTGTAAAAAATATCAGCCAATGGAGCACGATTTAAAGCCATATTTCTACCGGCAGTTCCCATGACAGAACGATATTTTTTGTAACTTTCAATTAATTCTTCTTCAGTAATTTCCGTGGGTTTTTCTTTTAATTTTGTATCAAGGTATTGTCCAATTCTTGCTTGTTTGAAACCCTCTTCAAATTCTTTGAGTACATCTTCGCCGCCTTTTGAAATTTTTTCTCTTGCTAGTTTCAAAATATATGGATTCATCAGTTTGTAATCGTCCAAGTATTCCAAGTCTTCATCTTTATCTACAATTCTATCCATTGGTTCACTGAGATCAATTGCTATTATGTGACCATCAACAATATCTTCTCTCATTGTAGTATTTTTATCGTCTTTGAAATAATCAGTAGATGCGTCAAAAAGACCATTAAAAACAGGAAATGTCATTTTAACAAAATTAGAATTCAAAATTCTAAGTACTCTATCATGTAAGGTGTCAAAATCTTGTAATTTAGATTTTATAGGCTCAATTTCAGAGGCATTCAAAATAATTTCAGAGGAACCAACTTCTTCAGCGAATTGCTGTTGTGTTGTGTTTGGAGACTGATCAGCATTGATTTGTTCAAATAGATTCTTAGCAAATCTTTGAGCAAATGAAGGGAACGCATCTTCAGCCTCTTGCTTATACTGATTAAATAATTTGAATCCCTTGGATTTGAATAAACCTTGTTTGATAATTTGCTTCCCAGGTTTTGTTCCCATTAAAGCACTTTTACTAAAAATTGATTCGTCTTTTCCACTCACAACCAAAATTCAAAGTGTTGTTATTTATGCTTTCAAAACAAAAATTTTCTTCACTTAAATTACGAATCAAGTATTTTGTGTTATGGAAGTAATTGAAATCCTTAGAGAAGTTTCAAACAAAATTTATGAAAATGTAAAAGACATAGCTGGAACAGAACATGCTGCTGGTGATTTTGGAAGAGGTGCAGGAGGAGATATTTCAAGAAACATAGACATCATTGCTGAAAAAACAGTGATTGATTTTTTAAAGGAAATTGATTTTCCGTGTGTAATTTTAGGTGAAGAATGCGGTAGAGTTGAATTATCAAAAGAACCAAAAGGGTTTGTGATAATGGATGCAATTGACGGCTCTGCCAATGCAGTGAGAGGAGTTCCTTTCTTTTGTAGTTCATTAGCTTTTGCAACAGAAAATAAACTCAGTTCCATTACAGATGGAGTCATAACTAATCTTGCCAATGGGGAGATGTATTGGGCATCAAAAAATAAGGGTTCATTCTTCAATCAAGAACAAATGAAAGTTCACAATAAGGATCCCATTTACAAAATTGTTGGAATCAATACATCAGGAGCATCAACAGAACTAATGAAAAAACTTCATCCCATATTTGAAAATCATAATCATACAAGACACTTTGGAGCTAACGCATTGGAGATGGCATTGTTCGCAAGAGGTTTGATGGATATTTTTATTGATTTACGAGATAAAATTAGAATTCAAGATATTGCTGCAGGGTATTTGATTGTCAAGGAAGCTGGTGGATTATTATTAGATGCAAAATTGAATCCTTTAGATGCAGATCTCAGTTACGATACGAGAGTTTCTTTTATTGCAGCTGCGAATCAGAAAATTCTTGATGAGATAATCTCTCAGATTAATGAATAAATTTTCAAATTTTAGTTTAGAAAATAATTTTTTCATAAAGTTTAACAGAAATATATTTATCCAAAGTAGCGAAAAAGCTTGTGGTATGGTTAGTGAGACAAAAGCTAAGATCGTTTACAGAGAATTATTGAAAGAAGATCTAGTTATCATCAGACTAGTCCCAGAAGGAGGAATGCCAGAATACAAAACAGGTCAATTTTTGACAATAGGTGTTCCAATACCATCAGAAAAGAAGATTGTTAGAAGAGCATATTCAATTGCATCACATGCAGAAAATAGAGATTATTTTGAATTTGTAATTAGATGGGTTAGAAAACCACTTCCAGGTAGAGTAACTACGGAATTATTCTATGCAAGTGTTGGTGATGAAGTTTGGTTAGGAGATCCTAGTGGAACTGCATTACAAATTAGCGACGTACTTCCAAATGGACAAGAAGATAAAAGAAGAGTGATTTGTGTAGGTGGCGGTACAGGCATTGCCCCATTTGTAGCATTTGCAAAACATTTTCACGATACAAATGACAAAAGGGAAGTAATTGTTTTACATGGTGCAAGTTATGTTGATGAATTAAGTTACAAACGTCTCTTTACAGATTTAGAGAATGAAAGTGAAAAGAGAGGAAGAGATCAATGGAATTTCAGATATAGAGCAGCAATAAGTAGACCAAAAGAATTTTTCAACAGATCTTGGAATGGTCATGTAGGTAGAGTTGAGTCATTCTTTGCTCCAGATAAAAAAACTGGAATGTCACCTGTCGAAGACATGGTAGGTGAAAAGATAACTCCTCAAAATACCATCATATACATTTGTGGATATCAAGGAACTATTGACGGTGTAATTGATTCTGTGGGTCCACAAGGTTTTGTAACAGAGCATGAAAAGAAACCAGACGGTAGTTTCGGTATAAAGTTTGAATCTTACGGATAATCAAATTTTTTAAGAGTTTCATTACTAAGATCTTTTAACACTATGGTTATACCAACTTAGGATTTTTATACTCATACTTTTTGTGAAAATGTATGACAGAACTAAAATGTAGAGATTATGGATTTGAGTGTGATTATGTTTCTAGTGGAGAAACTGAAGAAGTAATTGAGAGTTTTAGAACACATACAGATGAAGAACATGGAATTGATTATTCAAAAGAAGCAATTATGCAATTCTTACTAAGAAAACAAGGTCTTTAAAAAAATTAATTTTCTAATTTTTGCATTCTAACTGATAATACAGGAAGTTCTTTTTCAATAATTTTTTCAACTGCAGGAACAATTCCTTTTCTAGATTTTACGCTTTCATCGTATATTTCTGCAATTTGATCCCTAAACAATAATTTAATTCCAGGAAGAGATGTTATATCCTCATTTACAGCTCTTGGTTCAGATATATCAAGAATAAGAGTACCTTTCTTCTTTTCCTCCATAACTAATCTAATTCTTTCATGTGTAATTATGAAGTAGTCTGCAGTTGTTGCGACAAAAACAATATCATATTTGTCTAAACCTGCCAACGCATCCTCAAAGTTTACAGGATTTCCACCTACGACATTTGAAAAACCAGTGGATCTATCCAAGGTTCTACTTGCAACATCATATGGAATTTCTTTCTTCTTGAGAGACTTTGCGACTTGTGCTGCGGTTTCTCCAGTTCCTAATAAGAGAACCTTCTTTTTAGCATCTAAACCAGCTTTTTCATCAACTACTTTTACTGCAACATCGCCAAGTGAGATTACATCTTTTTCGATTCCAGTAGCATCCCTCATTTTAGTGGCTAATCGGATAACACTATCAAATAATTTATTCAATATTTTTCCAGAGGTTCCTGCCTGCTTTGCTTTTTCAAGAGATTGGACAATTTCCTCATATACTTCTCTCTTACCAATTACAAAAGAATCCAGACCTGCAGCTAAACGCAATAGATGGAGATAAACATCATTGCCTTTGTAAACTTCAATGGTTTGATCAAAGTGATCAATGTCAATTTGTTCTAAAGATGACAGAGATACCCAAGTGTCTTTTATTTTGTTTAAGACAAGACCTTTTGCCTCATCTCTTCTAGCATCAGGAGAATCTTCATCTTCAACATTGCTTACGGTAAAAATTTCGACTCTACTAGCAGTTTGAATAATTATACATTCATCAACACCAGGAATTTTTTTAAATTCTTCACAAGCGGCTGGTACATCTTTGAATTCAAATTTTGATAAAGAATGTATGGGGACATTTTTGAATGTCACTCTTGTATTCATAACATCAAAACTTACGTTACCCAAATCACATCATCCTCATTTAGCTGTTATTTTGTCTCTTCCACCATGAGCAGTTCTAAACACATTCATTCCAATAAAGTAATTTTCATGTAATGATTCTAGATATGTAATTTCATCTTCTGTGTCTTTGATTTCTTTTTGAGTTGCGTCTGGATTATTCTTTAATGTTTCAAGTTTTAATTTTGCAACTTCTAAAATTTCACCAACACCACGTTCATAATTTGACTTTCCTTCAAATTCAGGACTAAGTACATGTTGAGGATTATATGCAGGGGTTTGATCTTGTGGAGTTTCTGCTTTTAATGTTAGAGATTCTTGTTGTTCAGCAGTAAGTATTGGTCTTGGAAAACGATTCTCTTTTTCCAACCAAAATTCAGGTTCACCCATTTCGCGTCTAAAAATTTCTTCACCTTGTCGTTTAAAGGTGTAATCAGGTGCTTTTGCAGCTTCAGCTTTTACTTCTGCAGCAATTGCTTTGTATTCTTCTTCAGCTGCAGCTTCAGCCTCGGCTTTTGCAGCTTGTGCTTTTGCAAGAGCTTCTTTTACAGCATTTTCAGCTTCTTCTACAGCCTTTGCCGCTGCTTCGGCTTTTGCAGTTGCATCAGATGCTTTTTTTGCCTCTTCAAAGGCTTTTTCAGCTTCGACTTTTGCAGTATCTTCTGCTGAAGGTTTTTCTGATGGAGAATCTTCGGTAGGTTTTGCGTCTACTTGTGATTCTTTTTTCTCTTCAGACAACAAAATATTCACAAATTTGCCTGAATTTTAATATTCTTGTGATAAAGACAACAGATCATTAGTTTTAGAACAATAAATTCCGAAAAACAAATTTGATCGGTACTGAAATGAATTATAATTAAAAGATGAAAATTATGGCGCCCTCGGCGGGATTTGAACACGCGTCTCAGCCGTGACAGGGCCGAATTCTAGACCGGGCTATACTACAAGGGCACAAAATCATTGAGTCAGATTGCCAGATTAAAAGTTTCTGTCAGAACAAAAAATTTTGTAAAAGACTAAATTATACACGTAAAGCATTTTTTATGAGGGTCTATGGCGCAGCCAGGTAGCGCACCGGACTTTTAATCCGGTTGTCAAGGGTTCGAATCCCTTTAGACCCGCTATTTTTTGTTTTCAAGAAATAATTTCATCTATTTGTTTTTGTAGATCATCAAGAGAAGATTTGATTTTGTTCTCTCTTTGAGTGATATCAGATCTGTAATCATTTATTTTTTTGATTCTATCAGAAATCATTCTTTTTTGTTCATCATATCCAGAGGAACCAAAAGATTTCCTGTCCTTTAGAGATGATACTACAGTTGTAGAAGAGATAATTTCTGAAACAAGTTTAGGATCAATTTTTGTGTCAGTCACGGATTTTTTTATGTCAGAAGGAGTTAGTTTAGAGATTGGTTTTTTAGATAAATGTGCCAGTTGGACTAGGGAGCCAGCAATTTTATGAGTTACCCTGAATGGAATTCCTTCTAGAACTAACTTTTCTGCAATATCTAATGCAATTAGATTACTAGATTCAGTAACTTTTTTCATTTGTTTTTCATTTACTTTGATAGTAAGAAGCATTGATTTGAAAATTAGAAGAGCACTAATTGTAATTTTGGATGTAGACCAAATAGATGATTTTATCTGTTGTAAATCACGTCCATATCCAGATGCTAATCCTTTCACAGTTGATAAAATTGCAGTAAGATTTCCAATTATTTGAGCAGTTTTTCCACGGGTTAGCTCCAAAATATCAGGATTTTTCTTTTGAGGCATAACACTTGAAGGGGATGTAAATTCATCAGCTAATTCAATAAAAGAAAATTCTGACGTTGACCAAATAACAAAGTCTTCTGCAATTTTGCTTAGATTTGTCATTAAAATTGAGATCATAGAAACATACTCTGCTACAAAATCACGAGTACTAGTTGCATCAATTGAATTTTCAATAAGATCATCAAAGCCTAACATTTTAGCAGTCAGGTGTCTATCAATTGGAATACTGGTTCCACCCACAGGTCCAGCACCTAATGGGCTTTGGTTAATCCTCTCAAAAGTTCCATATAGTCTTTGAAAATCTCTCGATAATACGTCGGCATGAGCAAGGAGATAATGAGAAAACAGACCAGCTTGAGCTTGTTGTAAGTGAGTGTAAAGTGGCATGATTGTTTTTTGATGATTTTTAGCCACAGAGACTAGTGCTTCGATGGTATCTACTAAACAATTGCAGATAATGTTAATGTCATCTCTAATCTTCATTCTAATATCCAAAACAACTTGATCATTTCTTGAACGTGCAGTGTGCATTTTACCTCCACTTGCCATCCCCGCATTTTTGATAACTAAAGATTCAATCAATTCATGAATATCCTCAGCACCAGAAGAAGAATCAAATTTTTCATTCTTCAGATTTTCCAAGGATGAAAGAATCTTCTTTGCATCGCTTTTTGTAATTATATTTTGTTGATATAACATCAACACATGAGCTTGACTTCCAACAATATCATAAAAAGCAATTGCATTGTCATCGTCAATTGATGACACATAATCCAAAGTGATATCACTCAAATCATTATCAAGACGTGAACGATACATTACCTAGGGTTCTAAAATGGTTATATATAGCATCGACGCTTTTGCCCACATGAGTCAAGATATCAAACAACTTCGAGTAAAATTATTCGATGAGTTATCTAAGATAGTAGATCCAGAAATTAACACATCAATTGTAGAACTAGAATTAATTGATGAAGTTGATATCAATGGTAGCGATGTTAAAGTTGATTTACATTTAACAAGTCCATTCTGTCCGGCAGTGTTTGGTTTTAAAATTTGTCAAGACATACATGACAATCTTTTGAAAGTGGATGGTGTTGATGATGTCAAAGTGAATGTTTCAAATCACTTTATGGCAGAACAGATTAACAATCAAGTTAACAATAGTCCAAATCCAAAAAAACTAGGTTAGCTTCTAAAACCAAGCATATATCCTCTGAGTAATTGGATTCCCATTGCAGGATCAACACCTTTAGGACATACTTGGCTACAAGAGCCAGCAAAATGACATCTCCAAATTCCGTGAGAATCATCAATAATTTTTAGTCTAGAATCTTTTCCTTTATCTCTACTATCAGCCACATAACGATATGCTTGAGCAAGTGCTTGTGGACCAACAAATGAAGAATCAGTAGCCATTGTAGGACAAGCAGAATTACACAATCCACATTTGATACAATTTGCAAATTGTATGTATTGTTCTAATTCTTCAGGAGATTGCAAGAATTCTTGTGCATCAGACTCTAATTCAGTATCATCCCTAACAAGATAAGGTTTGATTTTGTGATGAGTGTCAAATAATCTCTCAAACTTTACAGCCAGATCGCGAATGATAGGAAAATTATTCATTGGTTCTACAGTAACTACATCTGAGTCAAGTTCACTGATTTTTGTAAAGCATGCTAGTCTTGGTTTTCCGTTGATTATCATTCCACATGAGCCACAAGTTGCTTGTCTACAAGAATAACGTACTGCAACAGAATGATCAAAGTGTTGCTTTACATCAAGGATCGCTTCAAGAACAGTAGTCCATTTTTCATATGAAACAGTGAATTCCATAAATTGTCTTTCACTGTCTTTTTCAGGATTGTATCGAGCAATTCTAAGAGTTATTGATTTTGAAGATTGATCATCTGCAATACTTGAAACTTGTGCCATCTCTATACCATTCCCATGTTAGTCATAATAATTGTTCGTGAACCATATGCAATCAATACAAACATTGCTGCAAGACAACCATATGAAACTGCTTTTTCATAGGTACGTCCCTGTTTTAGTTCCAATAGGATTACCCTCAATCCATTAAAGCCGTGAATTGAAAGCAAAACTAAGATTAGTTCCAACATTATTGCATAAGGAATGAATTTGTAATTTGCAAGTACTGTTTCATACTCAAGTGAAGCTGCAAATCCACCTGAAGTCAAACGCATCAATACGTGAACAGCTACTAATGCAACAGCTGCAAGAGCAGTTCCATAGTGAATTTTCATTATAGTGCTTTCTCTCATATTACTCACCAAACATTACGGCCATTCCGTACATGAAAGCAATTGCTGCAAGAATTATAGCTGAATATATTCCGATCTTATGTCTATAGTTTTGTGATGCTGGATCATATGGATAATCAGGTCTTGTTGGTTTTCCTACACCAACTCCACCATGTCCCATCATCACTCTGATTCCATTAACAGTGTGGAAAACACACATTGCAATAACAATTCCCATTCCAACGTGTCCTTCTGGAGTTTGAGTTAATGCAAGAAAATCATCCCATCCAACTCGTCCTCTAAGAATATTGCTTGTTTCGTAAATGTGAGCTACAAAATATCCAAGTAGACCTAATCCACTCAATCTCATTAACCAATATGCCACGCGTTCAATTCCATAGCGGGTGGGATTAGCCATTCCTTTGATTCCTTCTTTTCGTTTATCGTTATCCATCTAGTATTTCCTCTCCACTGGTTGATACTTTGTGATTGTTACTGGATATGTCTTCATTATTGGTTCGTTTGGATCATAGTATGCAAGTGTATGATGCAAAAAGTTTGTATCGTCTCTTTTAGTATAATCAGTTCTTGCATGAGCACCACGAGATTCTTTTCTATTAATTGCTCCAATCAAAACAATCTCGGCAACTCTAAACATTGAGTCTAGTTCCATAACATTGGAGAAATTGGTATTGTATTCTTTTGCTTTATCATCAACATGTTTCCAAGTTTGAGCTTTGAGTTCACGGATTTTTTTGAGACCGGCAACAAGATCAGTTTCATTTCTGTAAACGTAAGCTTTTTCATTCATTGTATCGGTTAATTCCTGTCTAATTTCATAGGGATTTGCATCTCCATTTCCTCTAAAAATGCCATCATAGATTCTCTTTTCTTCTGCTGCAACTAGGTGATGTGGCCATTGATCTGCAGTTGTGTTTTTCATTGCATATTCAGCTGCAAGTTCGCCAGTAATTTTACCCCAAACAATGCATTCAGAGGTAGAGTTTGCACCCAATCTGTTTGAGCCATGAACACTGTTACATGCAGCCTCTCCTGCAGCCCAAACACCCTGAATTTCCGTTGCACCATCAATATCGGTATGAAGACCACCCATCATGTAATGGCAAACAGGTCTGATGTCAAGTAGTTCTTGAGCAGGATCAATTCCTGAAAACTTGATAGAGATTTCTCTAATACCACCTAGCTTTTCTTTGATCTTTTCATCACCAATATGTCTCAAATCAAGTTTCATACAATCAACTCCTGTTTCATGTTTGAAGCCACGACCTTCTTGAATTTCAGTCATAATTGAGCGAGAAACAATATCACGTGGAGCTAATTCCATCTTTCCAGCTGCATAAGTTTTCATGAATCTCTCACCTTTGTTATTTAGCAGATAACCACCTTCGCCTCTTGCACCCTCAGTAATCAAAATACCAGAAGGTAAAATTCCTGTAGGATGAAATTGAACAAACTCCATATCTTTTAGTGCCATACCTGCACGCAATCCCATATCCAAACCATCAGGAGTGGAAGATAATGCATATGTTGAAAAACTATACAGTCTTCCGGCACCACCTGTTGCAATGATGAGAGCTTTTCCTTTAATTGTGTAAAATGTACCAGAACCTAATTCAATGGCAGTAAGACCCATGAATTTTTTTCCATCATGAACAATAGATGTTGCAAACCATTCATTAAGATATTCAATGTTTTCAAATTTCTGACATGTGTCATAGAGTGTTTGCATTTCAAAGAAGCCAACTTTGTCAGATGCATAAGTTGCTCTTGGAAAACTGTAACCACCAAAATTACGCTGATCAATTCTTCCATCTTCTTTTCTAGACCAAGGCATTCCCCAATGTTCTAATTGATGAATTTCTTTTGGCATTTCAACACATAGTCTCTCTGCAACATCTTGGTCTGCTAGAAAGTCACTACCCTTTACAGTATCATAAACATGAGATTCGATTGTGTCCCCTGCGTCTTCTTGAATAACTGCTGCAGTTCCACCTTCTGCTGAAACAGAATGAGAACGCATTACCTGTAACTTTGATACGATACCAATTTTCAAATTCGGACCTTTTTTTGCTGCAGCAATTGCTGCTCGAAGACCAGCTAAGCCAGATCCACAAATTATCAAATCAAATTGAATTGAATCGACCATTTTATGACAAACTTCCTTAGAGCGGGATAAATATGTAGTAATTGACTTTGCTGATCCAAAATATTCATATATATCACTAGTGATATCACTAGTGATGATTTCTGAGTGGTTTCAGAGAGTAGGAAGTTCAGTTCCCAGAGGTTTTTCAAGATATTTTATTCTAGAATTACTAAAGAAAAAAGAACAAACCGGAAAAGAGATTATCGATTATGCAGTTGAACAAAGTAATGGTATTTGGAAACCATCACCAGGGCTGATCTATCCATTACTTGGAAGATTATTAGATGAAGGATTAATTCAGGAAACAAAAAATGGAAAGTATCAACTTACAGAAAAGGGTGTAGAAACAGCACACGACGTTGACAAAGTAAACGACATTGTAAAAAAGCAATTAGATGTTCTTTTCAGACTAGGAAATGTTGGAAGATTTGTAGCAATGGATTTGCTTGAAAAGATTTCTTCGATGGGTTCAATTTTGAGTTCAAATGTAGGAAATATGACTAGTGAGGAAACTGAAAAATATAGAAAATTTCTTCAAGAAGAATTAAAAAAAATAGATGGAAAAAAACCTGAAAAGAAAGGCAAAGAGATCGAAATAGAATAGTTTTTTTAAAATCAAAAAATTATCCAAAACATAAAGATTTCCGTATTTCTAAATAATTTTAAAATCATAAATAATTCATAGAAAAAATAAGTTTATGAAAAATTTACGTAGTATGCTCAAATCTAACAAGCCTTTAGTCATTCCAGGAGTTTATGATGCAATTGGTGCAAAAATTGCAGAAAAGGTAGGATTTGATGCAATGTTTCAAACTGGATATGGAACATCAGCTACTCTCTTTGGAATGCCAGATTATGGATTCATAGGAGCAACAGAAACAGTGGATAATGCCAGAAGAATTTGCAGAGCAGTAAAGGTACCAGTAATAGTTGATTCAGATACAGGTTATGGAAATGCACTTAGTGTTTGGAAATTAGTAAAGGAATTAGAAGCTGCAGGAGCCTCAGGTATTTTTCTAGAAGATCAAAGATGGCCAAAAAGATGTGGGCACATGCAAGGAAAAGAAGTTGTTTCACAAGAAGAATATACTGAAAAACTTGGTGCTGCAATAGATGCTAGAGAGAACAAAGATTTCATTATTGTTTCCAGGACAGATGCAAGAGCAACGGAAGGATTAGAAGCTGCAATAGAAAGAGGATTACAAAATAAAAAAACCGGTGCTGATGCAGTATTTGTTGAAGCGCCAAGATCAATAGAAGAGATGAAACAGATTGGCAAATCAATTAAGGCTCCACTGGTGGCAAATATGATTGAAGGAGGAGCAACTCCAATTAGTTCAGCTCAGGAATTACATAAGATGGGATTCAAAATAATTTTGTATCCTCTATCAGTGTTGTTTGCAAATACTTTTGCCACAATGAACATACTTGAAGAATTAAAGAAAACAGGGACAACTTCGAAATACAAAAACAAAGTAGTAAATTTTGATCAATTTAATGATCTTGTAGAACTTTCGAAATTCAGAAAGATGGAAAAGAAGTACGGATTTTCAAAAAGAGAATAAAATAAAAAATTACAAGTAAAGTCAGTTATGCCTGATTTCTCTTTACTTCAATTTCTATTGTTGAAACGTTTCTTGTTCTACCGTCTTGTGACTCTAAAGATTCTGAGCCAATTTTAATTTCTCCGATAGAGTATCCTGCATTTTCTGTTTTTCTTGCAATGATTTGAGCTACATCCACAGCACGTCCAATGCTGAGTCCTCTAGCTTTGATGTTGACGGATGGTATGTTTGCCAATTGAATTAATGTTGATGTAACATATGCCATCAATGGCTTTTTACCAATGAATATGGTGTCTCTTGCTTCGGTTGACATGGCAGAATTGGTATTTAAGGATAATTTAAAGCTAAAAGTGTTTTTTCTCAGATGGGTAAATGTTTTGAAAGATTTGAAGTCATATTAACTAGAAAAAATGATTTTATTTAGAAATTGGAAAAAATTGTAAAAATTCTAGAATCAGGAAGTAGTCAACAGAAAATCAAGTTGTTAGAAACACTAGATAAAACTGACAATCCAAAAGTTTTAGAAAAAATTATTTCAAAATTAGATGATGATGACATTCAGGTAAGAGGAGAAGCATTTAGCTCACTTTTATTAAATGAAAATAAAATTTCAGATTTTTTAATTCAGAATTTGAATTCTACTAGTAAAAACATTAGAGGTTTTGCAGCATTAGCATTAGCAAATAGAAATGATACGAACGCAATTTCAAATATAATAAAACTTGTAAAGGATGAACGCTCTATGGTAAGATCATGTGCAGTGGGTGCACTAGGTCATCTAAAAGCTAAAGAAGCAAAAGAT
>JAJETY010000002.1 GCA_021268355.1 Candidatus Nitrosopumilus sp.
GTAAAAAAACCAGTTACTCTGAAAATTCGTTCTGGAGTAACAGAAGCCAGCAAATTCCTTTTCAAAGACATTGCAGAAATTGCAGAGGATGAAGGGATACAAATGATAACTTTTCATCCTAGAACTGTCAGTCAGGGATATTCTGGAAATGCCGATTGGAAATTGATCAAAGAACTAAAGGAAATTTCCAATATTCCTATTGTTGGAAATGGAGATATCACTAAACCTGAAGATGCTAAAATTATGCTTGATGAGACAAACTGTGACTATGTTATGATTGGTCGTGGTGCTATGGGAAATCCATTTTTGTTTGAACAGATTAATGATTATCTTAAGACAAATTCCTACAAAGAATATTCTTTCAAAGATAGATTGGACTCTTTTTTTGATTATCTTCATCTCACAAATCAATACAAAATCAAATTTGCTAACATCAAAAGCCAAGCAATGAGATTTACAAAAGGATTGAAAGGGGGTTCTAAACTCCGTTCTAAAATTACATTCTCAAAAAACCCCGAAGAACTAGAAAAAATAATGCATGAAGCATATTCTATGTCTTGAATTTACTTTCAAAAATTATTATTTCCTTAACATCTGTAAATTGTTTTACTAAAATAATCTTGAATTTTTAACTGAATTAGATTATTCTTATATATTTCAGGATGGTATTTTAATTATGAACGGAGTTAAATCATAATTGGCAACAGCTTATGTTCTCATAAACTGTGAGCTAGGTTCAGAAGAGAATGTCATCTCTGAATTAAAATCTATTGAAGGTGTTGTTGAAGTACATGGCACATTTGGGGCATATGACATTTTGGCAAAAGTTGAGTCAGATCAAGTGGAATCTTTGCGTGAAACAATTACTTGGAAGATAAGGAAAATCCCAAAAATCAGATCAACATTGACCTTGATGGGAATTGAAGGACAGGAATAGTTCTAAATCCTCTGCTTTTATACTTAGATTGTAATACTATTACATCCCTTCAAAAAACATGTCCTCCAAAAGGATACCTCCTGAGAGGAGATATTTCCTCTCAGCAGCTTAATTTCTAAAACACATGAACAATTTTAATAAAATAAAATGATTAGAGGGCTTCAGAACCCGTCTTTTTAGATGCGATATTTAGGGCACTATCTATGGTGGATACTGTGATAATTCCATCTCCACCATGACCTGTAAAAGCTGCATCAGCAATTGCTGAAGTTACCTTTTCTAAATTTGCGTCATCTACTATTGTTACTATTGTTGCAACTTTGTTAAATTCTGCAGTGAATGAACCTGTACCTCTTCCTGATCTGATCTCTTGTCTTTTTCCAGAACCCCTACCTTTTCCTTCATAGATGGTATATCCTCCAACATGATCTTTTATTGCATCAGAAACAGCACCTGCTTTATCTGCTTGAACAGTTGCCTCAACTCGTTTCATTTTTTTTGATTTTCTACTATTGTTTAAAAAAGATTATATGTAATTTTTACAATTTTATGATACATTATAGGTTATTTCATAATCCTCTGAGCTTTTTAGTATATGAAATACATGAAAATTATGAAAAGTGATGAAAAAAGATCTCACAGACTGAACTATCTTCTAAAATTCTATTTGAGTAATCCTCAAGAAAATGCCCTTTATCAGAGGGCAAAACAGATGGGTGTATCTGATTCTACTGCAAAAGATTACATCAGAACTGTCATTATTCAGGCACAGAAGATTTATTCTCAATAACCTCAAATCCTATTTTTTAGATATGAACGGAATCATTCGAAATCTTAAACAAGGAATTCATAAATAATCAAAATAGGAGAAATTATTCGTGAATGATGATCTACTTGATGATGTAAAGGCTCTTTTAGAAAAGGATTTTGGCGATGATAGAATTTTAAAACAAATTCGACGTGCATGTGAAAATAATGAAGTAATTAGTAATTTTGAGAGAAATTATGTTAGAAAATTAGCAGAAAAACATCTTGGACGGAGACCTGAAACACCCATTCCTGCTGAAAAGCCAATTGTACCGGATGTTGAAATACCTAAAACTTTATCTATTCAAAACACTACTCAAAAAATTCAGACAATTAGAAAAGAACCAACTAGAATTTCTTCCGGGTCACGTAAAAATTCAAAAGTGATGATAGGTGGTGGCGCTATAGCATTGGCAGTAATTATTGCAATTGCTGTATCTTTTAGCGGAACCTCAAATATGACTCCTGACACTATAAAGAATCCAACTGAAACTGTTACTGAATCACTAATGATCAAGACCGACTTTGCATCTTATAACAAAAAGGATATCATTTCCATTAATGGAATTTCAGATACAAGTGGATTCGTAAATCTAACCATAGAAAATCAAAAAGGTGAACTTGTTTGGGCAGAACAAATATCTCTGAAGAAAGATGGACGATACTCTACACTTGCAATTGCTGGTGGTCCTGGATGGGAAAATTCTGGCACCTACACCATCAAAGTAGATAATGGTCAAGAAACAAAATCTAGTACATTTTCATTTACTGCATAACTCTATCAAATTCCTTCCAATGTGAATCAATAATATCTCTTAATTTCTCTACACTTACCTCTTCCATGTATTCTCGAAAAACTATGAACTTGTTTTGTCTACTTGGTTCATCTCCGTAAATGTCGCTAGTATTTTTTGGAATAACATTTGATTTCCAATGATTCATCTCAAATATCCATATTTTTGCATCTGGATTTGAAAAATCAATGTCATCACATCCTACAATGTACAAATAACATTTTGCAGACAGGTTTAGTTTTTCATGCAACTTTTCATAGGCAATCATCTGACCTTTTGCAATGTTTATCTTATCATTATGAAACCCTTTGAACTCTAGAATTACAAATCCTCCTTTGTGCTCAATTAACCAATCGATATCCGTGCCTCCAGAGGCTATCATTCCATGTACTATGAGGTCTCCCAGAACCTCTCTTCCACGGGTAAATTCTGACTCATCAAAAATTTGATACTTTGCTTTTTGACTTTTACGAATCACTTGAGGCTTGTGGTTATTTTGTATTTTTTCATTTTTGTCATAAATTGTATCAATCAAATCACTAGTTTCATTGACCATTAAATTCTTGAATCAAAAACCCAATGATAAGAGAGTTTGTAAAATATAGTAAAGTTATTCTATTTTTCTGACTTATCTGCAGAAAAATTCTCCACCTGCGCCTTTGTACAAAATAAAATATTCATCAGAATTTTTTCTCTCTTTTTTTGCATTTAATGCATCTTGATACATTTCAAAATGTTCTACAAGATACAATTGATTCCCAATATCTGAAAAATAATCAATCCCAACTAAATTAAATCCGTTATCTGGAGTCAATCCTTCCTTCTCTTTTTGAAAATTATCTACCGACAATCTTAATTTCGTTATGTCTATTGATCATAGATCATTAGATTTTTTTCTTCTAGAACTGAATGAAGATTGTGAACAGAACGATACACATCTGATTCTTTCTTAGCACCAGTACATACTAACTTGCCTGATGCAAATAACAATATGACTGTTTTTGGATCAAGCATTCTGTGAATGAGTCCTGGAAATTGTTCAGGTTCATACATACTTCTAGGGAGTGTTCTTGCTGCTTTCTCCAAATGTATTTTTCCGCCTAAGTTGATTGCAGCAACAATATTTTGAACAGTTATCACTGCATCATTTTTTATTTTGATTTTTCCTTTTCTAAGTTTTTGAACAACAGTGTTTACAGCTTTAATTGCCATTTCCTCTGATTTAGCACCTGTGCAAACCATCTTTCCAGTTCTAAAAATCAGAGTTGCCGTTCTTGGACTGCTTAATCTAAAAACTAATCCTGGAAATTGTTCTGGGTGATATTCTGTATCTGGAAACTTTTCTGTGATTTCATTTAGGTCTATTTTTTGATCAACTGATGCGGAGGCAACAACATTTTCCACACTCACAATAGGCTTTGTTTGAGGCATAACGTCGGACTTTAAATACGCCCTTTATATATACTAGTCAAATCTTTTGGAAACATTTGTGACTTAATGGTGACCAATCCACTGGTATCTGTATTCTTCATCAATAATGTCTGTTACAATTTCTCTGTTCTTGATCTTTGTTTTTGGAAGTTCAACTTCAAATAATCCTAATTGTCCCTTGTAAGGAATTGGAATTCTAAGTGATTTTGCATTTTTTAGTAAAAACCCATATGTTTTTTCTTGAAAATTTCTTGATGCAAAATGAAATTTTTGATCTGACTGTAGTTGTTTTGGCGAATCATATTTTTTAACATCGTAAATTTCGACTTTGCCAACAATTGCACCTATTACAAATTTTTTATCAATCTTTAATCTCTTGGCATCTTCTTTTCTAATTTTTAGTGGTGCATGAATCAATAGCTCTCCACGATAATTTGTATTCCATTTGCGTAATTCAATTGTTTTTTTCCCTAAAATTATCAGATCAGCAAATGGTTGTGATACTGAAAGGCATTTCAAATTATTCTCTAGCTACCTGAATGTACTCGCCAGGATTTTTTCCTCTCCCTTCAGGTAAATTTGTTATTCCACCATTCAAACTCTGGGTAACTATTCCTTTGCTTGCCAGTACTTGTGCAGTCATTAATGATGTGTTTCCTGCCATACAAATTAACAATGATTTTCCTTTGGAACCTTGCAATTCTTTGTTTAATTCTTCAGGAACTTGCTGTGTTGATAAAAGATTGTTAATAGTGGATGCTTTTGGCACAGTAATTTTTGATTTGTCGACACCAAGTGATTTTGCAATCATTTCTATTCCTTCATCTTTTGGTGTGTATTGTGTATGAACCCAAATAATATTGTCATAATCACCTGCAACAGCTGCTGCATCTTCCAGTGATACTCTCATTGGAATATTGCTTTTTCCAATCATCTCAAAGTTCTTTCTATATTTTCCAATACCATCACAAATCATTACCACTGCCTTTTTGATTTCACCTTTGTATGCCATCTCTAGTGCTGCAAACAATTCTAATGCACTGCTCTCACCAATGTCGTGTCCCTTGTCAACCATATACTTTAGAATTAATTTTGCGTTTTCAAAATCAATCTCGTGTTCTGTATATGATTCAGGATTGTATAATGTCAATCCTTCTGCCTTTGATTTTGTTCTAATTCCTGCAACATCTTGGCCAAGTGGGGGAAATACTACGTGAACTGGCTTTTTGTTGTATTTTTCATACATGTATTTGCTCAAGCCCCCTGATGTACCACCTGTTCCAAATGAACAATACAATGCATAATCTTCTAATGAATCGCCTAGATCGTGTAATTGTTGATCAATTTCAGGAGCAGTTACTGTATTGTGAATGTCAATGTTTAATTCATTATCATATTGTTTTGGACAAAATAGATCATAAATCTCTGCAAGGAATCTAGCCAAGTTAATGATGTCTTGTTTTGCTAACAATGCTTCAATCTCAGCTAGATTATTGTCAAAGATTTGAGGATCAAAGCCCATCTCAGTTAATTGCGAACGAATGTTTGCTGCAGTTGCTTTTGCCGCCATCTCATCGGCTTTGTTTTCCATTCCTGGAGCAGGACAGATATCCATATCTAAATCCATAATTTTGATATTTTCATTTCGTAGTTCCTTGAATACACCTTCTTGTAATTTTCTTGAAACAAGTGCAACTACAGTAACTCCAAGTTTTGATAATAATCCCAATGCAATTCCAAAGTTTCCTGATGTGGCTTCAATTACTACTCTTTTTCCATTACATTTTCCTTCTTTGATAGCTTCGTGAATGATGTGTGTTGCTGCTCTAGCTTTGATAGAACCACTAGGCAATTCTGAATCAAATTTTCCATAAATTTTGAAATCTTTGTCATCAAGATTTAGTTTAAAGACACTTTTTGCACACTCTTTCAAATCTGCAGTTAGATTAACTAGCGGTGTTGGATTAACAATTTTGTCACCTTCTAAATGTGGAATCTTACTCCATATCTCATGCTCAAATTTTTCTAGCAGTGCAGGGTTGTAATCTTGTGTTTCTGACAATTTCTAATTTGGCTAAATTTTTCTCAATAAAATATCTATAGAAAATTAGTTCAGCCTATTTGGATTTAGATATCTAAAATTTTAATGACTTTGTTTGGAATATCTCTTAAACGGCTTACTGCCATAGTTTTTTCATAACCCAAGTGCCTTAGATTGTTTGCAATGGTAGTTGCCCTTACTGTATTAGGTCCAAGACCTAGGGCAACCATGCTTATGCCTAGTCCTTTGAGTGATTTTGTCATATTTCTGACTGCATCAGGGTCTGATGGTTCTCCGTCAGTCAATGTTAGGAAAATGTTTGGTCTCTTTGACTGTAGGATTGGAAACATCTTGTCATAAACTTCAGCAAGAGGTGTGGAACCGTTTGCAACTATTTGTGCTAGTCTCTTTGCAGTGACATTATTCCATTTCATATTGTCTGGCTTTATTGACCAGCAGACTACTGCTCTGTTCTCTGTGCTAAATGCATAGACAGCAAATTTTACTTTAAGATATGACAATACTTCACAAAGTGCGAGTGTTGCTTTTTTGTACTCTATTGCATCTGAAGATATGCTAGAGGAGTGATCCAACAGAATGACAATTTTTGTTTTAATTGATTTTTTGATATCTGTAAAAAATGGCTGATTTCCTTCTATGTAACTTTCTTCATCAAACTCGTCTCCTGATCTCAAATGCTGCTCTTTCCAACCTGTTTTCCATTCCTTGAATTTTGTTTTCAAACCGTTTATCAAACTTAAATCATAGATTATTGTCTCGTCTACATTTTTTGTAGTTGGGATTTGAATTCCAATGGCCTCTGGCATTAGTCCTTTGTTTTCTGTTTTCTTATCTTCATCTAACAAAACATTGTATTCGTCAATTACATCCTCTCCTCTCAATATTGCTTTAGGATCCACATTACCAAAGTCTCCCTCTTTATTTTTAGAAACTATTTTCAAAACTCTTAACAGTTCTTCTTCAGAAAGTGGCATCCCTGCTTTCATAAATGGTAACGATACAGGAATCGTTAGGAGGGAATCAATTTCTAGAATCTTGATGATTTCACTGACATTTTTTTCAAGCCACTCTGTATCGTGGTTTTCTTCTATTGCTTTGTTAACAATTTTTTTTGCAAATGCATCAGCTTGCCTAATCTTTTCAAAATGGGTGGACTGAACCTCTCCTTTGATTGCACCGAACATGAAATACTGATAGAATGCCTCTACAATCCTTGCTTTTCCGTAAACAGTGTGTAATTGGGGTCTAGCAACAAGCATGTAGGCGTAATTAAAGATGATTTCATCATCCATTCCTCTCCAAATCTTTCTTCCTAATTCTTCAACACGTCTGGTCTCCATGGTATTTAGGATAAATCCAAATGCATGATCATTGCTTAGAATCTTTTTACAAAACTTTACTCTCATTGCCTCGTACCATAATGAAGTTCTAAACTGTCTGTACTTTTGAAAATCATTTCCAACTCTTTTTTCTAATGGTGTTAGAATTACCTTATTTTCATTCAATCTTGTTTTTGTTTCAATCTTATCTGAGATTTCCACAACAATGTTGTCTCTTTCAGACCATCGTCTTACAAGAAATGTGGCAATCTCTACTAATGATTCATTTTGAAGCTTAACAGACTGCATTTAGTTTCCAAACATTGAGGTAATGATGTCACTTACTTTTTGATATTCTATATCTCCCCACTGTGTGTAAACATTTCCAAAAACGAAATTTGCTGCTTCCTTTGCAACCATTCCTCCATCTAATAATTTTCCAAAAGCAATTGTTTCCCTTAAACTTGGAGAGTAAAACAACTCTTCAACTGCTGCTGCTTGTCTTAGTGTATTTGCTAGTTTTATTGCTTGAGATATTTCTGAATCATGTTCCCCTGAAACATGTTTTTTCACAATTTCCAACTCTACTTCTTCAGGTGGGTACTCTAGTCTGATCCTAACTGGAAATCTGCTTAATAGTTGTGGCGGTAATTCTTTTGTCCCACTGTGAGTTAATGGATTGATTGTTGCAATAACAAACCAATTATCTTTTGCCTTTACAACCTCTCCAGTAGATTCCTTTAATGCAATTTGTCTTCTGTCATCCAGTGCTTCGTCTAATCTAAGTAAAACATCAGCTTCAGCAGAATTGATTTCATCCAAGTATAACATGCTGCCTTCTCTCATTGATTTTATCAAAACTCCTTCATCAAAACTCACGGTTCCATCTGTGAGAGTTTTGGTTCCAATCAGGTGGCTTTCTCTCGTTCTGAGACTAAAATTGATTGATTCTAGATTAATTCCCTTACTTTTTGCAAAATCTCTGACTAGTGATGTCTTACCTGTTCCTTTTGGTCCTATAATTAACACAAAAAGTCCTGCTTCGTATGCCTTGCTTAGAATCTGACTCGAACTATTCCAATCTAAATATTGTACTTCTTCCAAAGTATGTTTTGATGATTTTCAACAATATTTATTGTTAGATCTATTTTCCAAATGCTTCTACTTTTGCAAAAGCTTGATCCATTCTTCCATGAAGTGTTTTGTTCCACTCATCAAAACCTGATGGGTCATTTGGATAATTGTTATAATGTTCTACTAACCATTGGTTTTCTTTTGATGTATATCTTAATCCATCTGCAACTGTCTTATTCATTGCACCTCTGATAATCATTCCAATTTTTCCTAATCCTGAGAAGTCGGGATGTTCACCTTTGCTGATTGATTCAACATCCATGTTTCCCAAAAAGTGTTTCATACCATAACTGATTTGTTCATTTGTCATTTGTTGAACAAGTCTTCTAAATAATTCGAGACCTGCTGTTTTGTATCCATATTCTTTAATGAAATCTTTGTTGTACTGCCACAAACCAGCTTCAGAAACATCGTTTGCTTCTAATGCTTGTGCAACGTTGTTTCCTAGAATAGTTCCTGCAATTAATGCTGGACCAATTCCTCCTGCGTCAATTGGTTTTGGCATCCATGCAGAATCTCCAACCATCATATATCCCGCTGAAACCATACAATCATTTTGTCTTCTAACTGAAACTTGGAAGATTCCTGAATTATTGTTAATGTCTTCAGTATCTTCTGAAAGTTTTGGATTTTTAATTACAGTGTTTCTATGCAAATATTCTTTCATTAATGATTCAACATTGTCTTTTTTGCCTAATCTTTTGTTTCTTCTTTCTAAAAGTGATTTTTCAACTCCTAAACCGATATTTACTTTATTTTCTGCTTTAGGAAAAACCCATCCGTATCCACCTGGAGCAATGTCTTGGTCTAAGTGAATAATACAATAATCAGGATCAAACTCTGATAGATCTTTTTGTCCTGGCTCAAAGTACATGATGTATCTGCCAGTTGATTCCAAATCTCTTCTGTCTATTCTCTTTTCTACTTTGGTAGAGTTCTTGAGTCCATTTCTGAGCATGGATGCTACACCTGTTGCGTCAATGACAATTTTTGCTGTTTTCTTAAATGGCTCATTTGTTTTGCTGTCTGTTCCTTGAACGCCGATAACTTGCTGACCATCATAAATTAAACCTGATAGATTTTTTTCAAATTCAAATTCAATTCCCATTTTTTGGCATCTTTCATTTTGAATCTCTGGGAGTTTTTGACGGTTTAACATGTAACCTGCACCATCAAATGGAATTGCAGTTTCTTTGTCTGGAGAAAATGCCATTACACCTTTTACATCATGTTCGATTTCTGGTCTAGTCCATTTAATATTGATTCTCTCTGACATAAAGTCTACTGCTTCTTTGGAGCATGCATCTCCACAAACCCATCCAGACAATGACTTTCTACCAGGTAATGTGTATGAGTTTCTATCAACTACCAAGATCTTTGCATTTTGATTTGAGTAATGAGAAATAGCTTGAGCTGTAATAGTTCCTGCAAGTCCTCCACCTGCAATTATGACATCGTAATCTACCACGATAAAACGTGAGTTCGTCCGTATTTAAAATAATACCATAAAATTGTCTAAGGAATGGGTATTTTTGATAAATTGATCGATTCAAAATTTGGGGTCGGTTCGTCGCGGCGTCTTCAATGCTTTCGCTCAGACTGGAGCGGCTGTTATCTCCTCATTCCCAACTGATCTTACAGTTTAATTCTATTTAATTTAGTTGGCAATTTGAAAAATTTCAGTAAATATTTTGACTGTGTCTTTCTTGTTGTATATTGGGGTGTGAATTTTCAGTTTAATTGTATCCTTTTCACTAATTGTGACCTTTCCATTTACCAGTTCCTGTTTGTCTAATCTCATATGAAATCTAGAATCCACAGTTCTCTCGTCAATCTCGTTTACCAACTCGTTAATCTGTTCTCTAGGAAGTAACTCTACCAGTTTTTTGAGAAAATTTAGAGCCTGTTTTTTGATAATCTTTGCATTTAGTATGATTATTGGGTTGTCAAAATGACCTGTAGTTTCATTAATGTTGAAATCCTCTTCTTTTAATTCTAAAATCTCAAATGCTTGAAAAATCTTTGAAATATCTTCAGTTGCATGAACTATTGCATCTATTGTGATCTCTATCTTATCATTCATGATTGCACAAGAATATGATTGATTATGCTTCAAGCAAAACTGTTTCTTTCTCGGCAGTTCTGATGAGTTTTACCTTTTCTAGACCAACATGTCTAACTCTGATGACTTTCTTAAATGCTGCCATAATATCAGAATTAATTTTACTGTAACATGTTGCTTGAACAAATTGTTCAATTGTCATATCTGGAATTGTGTTGTTAATTACATCTCTTGCAATTAATCTCAATGCGTGTTTTCTAGATGTGTTAAGTTGTCTATGTGTTAGAGCGATAACTTTGATTCTAAAGATGTAGCCATCTTTTGTTTTTACATCTATAATGAAATTAATTTTTGATGAACCACGTCTTACAAGACTACGCAAAAATTCTTTTGAATATTCAAATCTCTTGAAAATTGTTGATGCCTTGTCTCCATCAACTTTGTTAATTTGGAAGTAGATTTTGTATTGGTGCTGTGAAGGATCTCCTTTTAGAATGTCATAGAGTGTAACTTCTAAAACTCTACCTTCTGCATTTTCTTCGTCTGTTATTGGTACGTATCCAATTGGTACATTGTTAAATGAATCTGGAGCGTTTACAGTAACCCAGCGTTTTTCACGCCACTTGTCCTTTACTCTGCCTTTTCTACGTGCCAATTATTATCGACCTTTAAATCCAAAATATAAGGGTATGTCACTAGATCTCTTTCTGGTTTCCCATATAGCTCTGTAAAACATGAGGAATTTTGATATGACCATCCTTAGTCTGAAAATTCTCCATTATTGAGACCAGAACTCTAGTTGTGGCTACTAGAGTGCTGTTTAACGTGTGCAAAAACTGCGTATCTTCATTTGTTTTATCTCTGAACCTGATCTTCAATCTCCTAGATTGATAATCTAGACAGTTTGAACATGAGACAATCTCTCTATATGAATTCTGTCCTGCCATCCATGCTTCGATATCATATGTTTTAGCCGAAATTTTCCCCATATCTCCAGTAGATAACAACATTACTCTGTGAGGAATCTCCAGTTTCTGGTAAAACTCTTCAGCCACTCCCAACATCTTCTCATGTTCCTTCCACGAGTCTTCAGGTCTTGCAAATACAAATTGCTCAATCTTGTCAAACTGATGAACTCTGAATATTCCCTTCTGATCTCTTCCATGAGCACCAGCTTCTTTTCTAAAACATGGGCTTACTCCTGCATATCTTATTGGAAGATCTTTCCCTTCTAAGATTTCTTTTGAATGCATCGCCGCCATTGCATGTTCTGATGTTCCAATCATGTAGAGATCTTCTTCTTCAACCTTGTAGATTACTTCCTCAAAGTCATCTGCAATAACTGCACCTTCCATTGATTCCCGATTAATCATGTATGGAGGTTGAACAAGTGAGTATTCTTTTTCTGTAAGAAAATCTAATGCAAAATGAATCAGTGATTGATTCAATCTAACTAAATCATTTTTGAGATAATAGAATCTAGCACCTGCAACTTTTGCTGCTCTCTCTAAATCAACTAATTCTAAATTTTCAGACAGATCAATGTGATCATGAATTTTAAAATCAAATTTAGGAATCTCTCCCCACTTTCTTACCTCTTTGTTTGCAGTATCGTCGGGTCCAACTGGAACCGATTCATGAACCAAGTTAGGTATTGTAAATGCTAATCTGGCATATTTACTTTCAATCTCTTCTTGCAATGATTCTAATTTTGCAAGTTCTGCTGAGACATTTTTCATTTCTGCTAGAATTGATGATGTATCTTCTCCAGCCTTTTTCTTTTGAGATATTTCATTTCCTATCTCGTTTCTTCTCTTCTTGAATTCATCAGTCTTGAAAATTAATTCACGTCTTTTTTGGTCAGATTCAATTAATCCATCTAAATCAAAATCAACTGCCCTTGCTTTGAGCATGTCTTGAATAATTTGTGGATTTTCTTTGAGTATTTTTGGATCTAGCATCACTCTATCACCTTTAATGCTAGTTGGATATGGTCCATAACTTCATCAATTGTTCCAATTAACTGCTTCATGTTTTTTCTACTTTCAAAATTAAAAACTAGTTTGTTATCAACATTTTGAACATCTAGACTCAATCCCTCTGGAAAATCCACATTATCTGGCTCTAGTGCTTTTTTGACAGTCTCTGCCTTTTCTCTTGTAATGTTACTGAGAACTATCTGTACTTGACACGTTAACGACATTTACTTCTAAATAATTGAGGAACTCATCTAATTTGTCTTTAGTTATTTTTGCACCAGCTGCAGCATCGTGACCTCCACCTATACCTTCAAACTTCTCAGCAGCGGATCTCATTAATTCACTAAGATTGATGTCTGATTTACATCCAAAGGATTTTCTTGATGAAAACTTGATCGTGTTCTCTTCTCCATTCGTTCTCAAAATTACAATTTTTCCTGAATTTTTTGGAGAACCTGCGATAAGTGATGAAATGGTACCTGTCATGGTTTCAGGAACAATGTCTTCACCATTGACCATTACGCATGTCTCACTCTCTGAAATTCTCCATCTTTCATTTGATAGGATGTTCATGTATTCTCTAATCATTTTTCTATAATCTGTCAAGATGGTCTCTCCTTCTCTTAGTATCTTGTTTCTATCTCCCATACATATTGCCATTCCAACTCCTGAACGACTAATCCTTCCACAAGAATTAAGCATGGTTGAAAATTCTCTACCATCTCTTAAGAAACTCCTCTTATCCTCTCTTGGAAATGTGTATGTATATCCGATTAATTCTGACATGATCTCAGTGGCATTCTTTCCAGCTGTAAATTGAGTGATTGATTCAATGACTTGTCTCTTTTCCTCCTCATCTAATTCTGCAGGAACTCTCCATCTACCTTCATCTTTTAACTTAATTCCAGATGAATTTAGTAGGGAAAGACAGGCATCTCTGTTCCAAGTTAATCCTTCAATAAATGGCTGTGAAGTAAATGCAAGAGCATCTGGAAGTGGTCTTGTTTCTCTTCCAACCAATAATAGGTCTAAATCAATCTCTACTAGTCCCTCTTCTTTAGCTGTGTTTGCAATCTCAAAATTCTTTCCAGTGAATGACTTTCTTTCTCCCTGATCTTGTCTGTCTCCTAGAGCTGATACAACTGCTATTGATGATAAATCTGAATTTTTTTCATCTAATGCCATGGCTGCAAGATATGCCATTCCACCTGCACAAATCTCTAATCCCCCATCAATTCCATATTTCCATGCATTAATCACATTAGGATTTTCTTTCTCCTCTTCTGAAATTTGGTGATGATCCAAAACAATCCAGTTGTCTCCCAAGTTCTCATTAAGGTCCTTTGCAAAACCTCCACCAAGATCTGTAACAATATGGAAATCTCTAGAATCTGTTTTGAAAGAATTAACAACATTTCTGCTAAATTCTTTTGATGTCCTGACAGTACAATTTGCTCCAGCTCTAATCAGAGCTTTAGTAATTATACTTCCAGAAGTTAGCCCATCACAATCAATATGGGTAGTAACAAAAATTGATTTTTTTGATCTTATACAATCTGTAACTTTATCTTTGAAAAACGAAAGTGACTCATCAAGTGATTTTGTCATTACTCTAGTTGAGCTACTACTGATTTATATTTCCAAGTTGCTGGAATTCTTCCGATCTTTTTGTAATAGACAGATAGTCTGTGAACTTTGGCTTCAATCAATTCCAAAGATCTAACATTTCTTCTATCTCCTTTGTTGTCTTTGAGATGCTTTTGAAGGCCTACTGCTTTTTTGACAATGTTTTCCAAGTCTTCTGGCATTTCTGCTTTCAAATCATTTTCTTCTAAAATCTCACCAACTGTTTTTTTTGTAATTGGTTTGATTAGTGGAATTGAATGTTGATCTCTTAGTTTAATTCCAATTTGACTAGGAGTTAATCCGTCTTTGGAATATTTTACTACTAATTCCTCAATTTCTGCAGGACTTTGTGTAATCCATGAAGGTGCACGCAATGTAGCTGGTCTAATAGAATGTGACTTTCCGTGTCTGTGAGTGTGCATTCGTCCCATGATTTGGCTCACTTAAGAGCAGAATTAAACGTTACTTATACTGATCTCGTACATTATTCGAATTTTGGGGCTCAGAATAAAGTTTTAAATAAGTATTGTTCGTCCAACGGATTAGGTAATCGGTATGAATACAAAAGTACTATTAACAGCAACCATGCTATCTGTATTTTTCTTCGGTGCCATCGGTGCAGCTTCTGTTGCATTTGCCCAGTACATGGGTAACGTTGGTGACGAGGGACAAACCGGATCTTACACATTAGAGGAAGCACTTGAGATTCAAAGAAGAAGAATCGAATCTGCTGAAGCAAACCCAGGTTCTGGCTCAGGAACTCCATATCTTGATGCTAGTGGTGTCGTCGGCGCAGCAGTAATTGCAGGTGCTGTCTTTGGTGGTGTTGCAGGAGCTTTCTTCATTAGAGGAAGATCTGGCAAATACGCAGCAATGGGCAGAGGATAAAATACCTCACTTTTCTCTTATTTTATTATCTATTCCTAGTGTATACTGATCTCGTACTTTGCGATAATAAAAGAAATGTATATATCGCAGAAATTGAGCCAAAATATCATGACTCCTATCGTAGGAACTTTCCTAAGCATCCTGTCATCACTAACAGGACAACTAGGACCAAACTATGATCCATTATTCTATGATGTAATGATTTACATCTTCGGAACCATGATGTTCACTGTATTCCTTCTTGGAATTATCTCATTCTGGTTACGTGTTCACGGATGGGCATACAAAGACAACCGTGAGAGATGGGTCGACGAATTGGACAGACACTTTGAAAGAGAAGGTATCGGTCTTATTCCAGACAACGGAAAATACTGGTAGAAATACTACCTTTTTCATTTTCATTATTTTTAATTACTTAGAGCAATCTATCTGTAAGTCGTTTTAAGAAACATACTATTTTTTACAAAGTCAACAATTGGCTAATTTTCTGGTAGGAAGTCCCTGTCCTTTGATTCGTCATATGCCTTTGACGTAAATTCAGCTCTGTAGTTATATCCGTCTTGCAGGGGATGATTGATGAAATGAGGTGACTCTTTACCATTAACGTATATTGTTGACTTACTTTGGTCCATGTCTCTTAGTGGAAAGTCCCACATCCACAAAAAATGACCAATTTCAAATGGAAAATCCTCTTCCCATTCAGCGTAAATCGTACCGTCATTCGTTAGAGTGTACATAGTTCTTTGACATTCGCCGTCTAGACCTGAATTGATGTTTGCTGGAATTTCAGCTGGAATGCCATCAATTATCAACTCTAGGGTTACTTTGATTTTGTAAGGTGTATTTCTATCGTTAATGCAAACTTTGAGGGGATCATCTTGACTTAACTGACCCTGAATTATACTGCTTGCAACACCAACTGATATTGCGATAGCTGCAGTTATAGCTAGAAACTTTAGTGTCTTTTTTCTCTTGTATGGATCACCAGTTCCAGGCCATATCATGCTAGGATAATTCTAGCCAGATTCCTTAAAGTCCTTTCTCTTAGTCATAAACAATCTCGATTGTATCTAGTTGGTCTTGGTGGTCTGCAAGAAAGTAGGTGATGTCATCAGAGTCAATCTCCAGCCATTCTGATTCTCCCATGTATGGAAGGTAGTCTTCTACAAATAATTCTCCTGGACCCGAAAATCTCACCAAGACATTTTGTCTTTTTGGATTTATCTCAAAAGGGAGTTTGAGGACTTTGCCTCTTCTTTGATTTTGAACGTTTACTTTGTATGGGTCTTCTCTAAATTCTACTTCTCCAAAAAAGTAACTTTGGAAAATATCTAGTTTTTTAATTTTGAAATTCAACATTGTACTTTACCTACTTTCCTGTTATTGATAAAATTAAGTTTTTTTTACTTACGTTAATCGTAGTGATTATTAGAAAATGAAAAGGAAAAGGTTGGGTGGTTTAGATTACTTGCCAGGGTCGTGTTGCAAACGTAATGACATATCCAACACCAATCATAATTGATTGATATGCGATGTTGGTATATGGGATTGGTTTGATAATTGGTTCGCCTTCAACGACAACTGTTTGACCTGGACCAAGTCCTGGACCAACTTTGGCTACATTGAGTTGGGTGTGTACGTGGTATACACCTGCTTCAAGTGCTTTTGCAGATAGTGAATATTCGATGACAGAGTTTCCTGGAATGTCAAAGACGTTTCCTGGTGGGTCTCTGGCTAACATTTCCCATCTGTTACCTGCATTGGTTGACTCTGAGAAAATGGAAATCCATCCTCTAAGGTCTCTTTCTACAAGACTGACTAATGTTCCTTGAAGTGTCAAGGTTTCGCCAGTTTGCAGGGATTGTCTGTTAAAGGTTTCATCTTCAATTCTGATGAAACGACTCTGGAGTTGTGCTTGGACACCGTGTGCATCTGCAGTTGGAAGGATAGACTCAACCCAGTTGAAACCTAAAGTTCCTAGTGCAAGTACGACAGCTAGTCCGAATACGAAAATCTTTTTTTCGACCATAGTTATCCCTAATATTGTGAAAGACAATACACGTCGTTATATGTTTTACCTTCATTGCGAGGATCGATACTAAAATATATGATAATCATCGATGTTAAACACCGAAAATGAAAAAAAATCATTGTTATTTTTACACTAAAAAGAATATAAAATGAATTTATTTTATAAAATAATGCAAAATACATTAAAAATTTTATATAAATTAGACTAATTGTAATCTCTTACTTTATATTCTCTACATACACCATGGTTATCATGGCACAGATGCCCGCATTAATCCCAAAAGAAGTTGAGATTCAGAGACTAAAGAAAATCTGGCTCATCGTTATTGCTATGGGATCTACCGCAGCATCAGTCGAAGTAGATAACTTCGTTGATGGTTCTCTACATCAGACTTCTATCAGAGATAGTGCATTTACTCCAGCTCACTGGTGGTTATATTCCCACTTTGTAGCACTTCCACTCGGATGGGGTTCAGCAGCAATCTATGATAGAAAAGTTCCAGTTCTCAGAGGTCCAAATAACTCAATGAACACTGGTTTGAAAATGACCATTCTTGGTTACTTAGCAACTATGTTCACAATTGGAGTCAATGAGATGTGGCACTTCTGGTTTGTAGAGGAAATCTTTGCAGTTCCAAACCATTGGATGTTTAACATGGGTGTTGTAGTAGCATTCATGGGTGCACTTGCATACGTAGTCAGAGTATATGCTAGACTCGTAGAACTAGGTGCTGAGACTCCAGGTGAGAACCCATATGTCGCAGAGATGTACAAGATGGCCTTAGAAGGCAAATTGTATAGTAGATCTATTCCATAGACAAAATGTGCAATAGCACAATTTTTTCTTATTTTATTATTTTCTAGAAAGGACGTAGATCGTACTCTTCATGGCAGTTTAAGAAAGACTTAAAAGGATTCTCTATTAGAATAATTCCATAATGACTCTTCCAAAGGGATTCGGTTCAGGCGGTGGCGGTGGATCATCCAGCGCTGACGTAGAACGAATGATTGGACGACGCGTTGAAAACATGACTGGTATGATCACAATTTCATACTGGGCAGCATTATTAGCTACTTTTGGTGGTACTGCAGCCGGATACTTCTATTATCCATGGGCATATCCAACAGCAAGTGGCCACTTTGCATTCATCGTACTTGCAATCATTGAGGCAATAGGTTACATCTTCTGTGTTAAAGTCATGGAAGAAGGTTCTAACAAGAACAGTAATGGTATAGTTGGCGGCAGTATTGCAGCAACCGTAGCATTCGTAATATTCGTAACCATGTTCGTCGGTCGTTAAACAGAAGGCAACCCCTTCAGAACACTTCTTTTTCATTTTAATTTTTGAGAAATACCTGTGGTATTTGCCAAATCAGTGACGATCTCCATCAAACTCTAAAATTTTATATACTGACCCTTTCATCAACTTGATATGGTCTGGTTAAGACGATGTACACACTACTTGTTCATAGTAGTGGTTGCAGTTAACTCTACACTGTTAACAATTAATGCAGGAGACTACATCTTCTACACTGACTGGGCTTGGACTTCGTACACGGTATTCTCAATATCGCAAACGTTGATGCTTATTGTAGGTGCAACATATTACCTTACATTTACAGGCGTTCCAGGCACAGCAACGTACTACGCTCTGATTATGACAGTTTACACATGGATTGCAAAGGCAGCCTGGTTCTCACTAGGTTATCCATATGACTTCATTGTAACACCAGTTTGGTTACCATCAGCAATGCTGTTGGACTTAGTCTACTGGGCAACAAAGAAGAACAAGCACTCCTTGATACTGTTCGGCGGCGTACTAGTAGGAATGTCATTACCATTATTCAACATGGTAAACCTGATAACAGTAGCAGACCCACTAGAAACGGCATTCAAGTATCCAAGACCAACATTGCCACCATACATGACACCGATAGAACCCCAAGTAGGTAAGTTCTATAACAGCCCAGTCGCTCTCGGTGCAGGTGCAGGTGCAGTTTTGGGATGTACATTTGCAGCATTAGGTTGTAAATTGAACACATGGACTTACAGATGGATGGCCGCTTGGTCAAAGTGGGACTAAAAACCCAACCTTTTCCTTTTCATTTTATTATCTACTTCTAGTGAAAACTTTAGAAAATTTTTTTGAAAAATAATTTTAGAAATCTAATAGTTTTTGATTAGGAGTTCAAAGTGACCTGTTCTCTTTTTTGAATTGGAGTTTATGGAGCGGTTAGCTTGAATCCTGTTTACTTTCCAAGGTTTTTCTGAGAAGATATCAGAAACTTGTTTTGAATCTGAATTTGATAATAGGACTTTACATCCTTTAGAATCTAATCTATTACACAGGTCTGCTAATCTTTCCAAATCTTTATCGGTAAAATCCTTATTTGTATAACTTGTAAAATTTGCAGTATTACTTACTGGTTGGTATGGTGGGTCAAAATATACTAGATCTCCTTTTTTGACATCTCGTAAAACTGCCTCAAAATCACGACATTTGATTGAGACTTGGGTTGTTTGTAGAATATTACTTACCGAGCGAAGATTATCTTCATTTACAATATTTGGATTAGAGTATCGTCCTAATGGGACATTGAATTTTCCTTTACTGTTGACTCTGTATAATCCGTTAAAACAGGTTCTGTTCAAAAAGAGCAATCTTGATGTCTTCTCAATCTCGCTTCTAGGATTTGATTCGCGTACAGAATAATAATATGATTTTGAATCCTTATGATAATTTTTTTCGTGATTTTTGAGAGATAAAATCAGATCATCAATTCTGTTTCGAATTGTGGTATATGCTAAAACTAGATCAGAGTTCAAATCAGAGATGCTGCATTTTTGGTCATTTCTATCAGTAAGAATGTGGAAGAGTAAAGCACCACCTCCGATAAATGGTTCATAATAGGTTCCAAAATTCTCTGGTAAATTCTCGTTTAGTATTGGAATCAACTGGCGTTTTCCACCTGCCCATTTTACAAATGGTTTTGGGACTACGGGAGATACTTGGGAGTATACTTGTTTCAATACTTTGTATTGCAGAATTTTTTAACAATTTAGAAGATAAAAAAAATTGATCTAGGACTAGGTTTTTCCTAGTTGAGTGAGAAGTTAAATACAAACTTCGTAAATCTCTTGAAAATCCATTTTTGAATGATAATTTTGAAAATTGAAAAAGCTTCGAACGGGATCCGAACCCGCGACCTTTACCTTACCAAGGTAACGCTCTACCAGGCTGAGCTATCGAAGCACAAATTGACCCTGTAGAAAATCCTTATAATTCTTCATTATCGGGGCAAAAATCTGTAAACTGTTAAATTTCACACAGATTTTTACCATTTTGGAGGAGTAATCAAGCCTGGCCAAAGTAAGTGCACTTTGTGCTTTTGGACATGCAGGACTTAAGATCAAATAATGGGTGATCCTGTCTCTCAGGAGTTCGTGGGTTCAAATCCCACCTCCTCCATACACAACTATTTTTGTCTAATTCCTCTAGCGTTTAGAACTTCATAGACTTCTGGTATGGACCAGACAAAACCAACATGGACACAATCTTTCTCGTCACAGAGCTGACAATATAATTCACCTTTCTGAACTGCAACTTCTGCAATTCTATTTTTGATGTTGTCTTTAAGAATAATTCTATCATCATCAACTGAAATCTTTTCAATCTTTGGAGCGTATCTTGCAAAGGTCCTATCCTTTTGCATCATCTCCTCTAACATGTAAGTTACATATCCTGAGAAACTGTTGACTCCCTTCATTGCTAGGTCGTCTTTACTCTTTTGATAAACTTCTTGGAATTTATCATAGACAGTTTCAGAAACGGTAATTGATTTGAATCCTGCTTTTGGCAATTTACTTTCCTCTTACCGTACTTTAAAGTACCTTCTATATAACATTTTATTTTAAAAAATAGTTCTCACACAATTAATGAAAATTAGTGTTTATACAATACCTTCATCATAGAGCAATAATGGGAAAAGGATATTCTGAAGAAGATATTCGAGAAAAACTAATCTCTGTTTTGAAGCATTCTGAATCTGGAATGTCTGGTGTAGAGATTTCCGAACAAATGAAAGTTAATCGTATCACTATGACAAAGTATCTTAAAGTATTTGCAGCTGAGGGACTTGTCCGACAAAAAAATATTGGAAACATAACACTATGGTTTTTAGAACCTGGACAAGAATCATTCCACTTTCCAGATGATTATTTCAAAATAGCACCAAAGTTTCTTGATTTTCTGATAAAAGGAAATGAAGATCAAGTCTCTTCTTTAATTAGAAACTCTCTTCATTCTGGTGCCACCATAAATCGTTTGATACTTGAAATTATTTTGCCTGCAATTGACGCAGTGAAGAATCTGTTTGATGATGGAAAGATTGGTACTGCTGAGCAAAATCTTCTCAGAACAATTATTTCAAAATCTCTTCAAATATTAGACCAGATTCCTATAGTTGCCGACTCTAAAAAAAATGTAATTGTACTTTCTGCCGACTTTCAAAGTAGTTTAATTGCAGAAGCAGCTTCTACTGCCTTTCACTCTGATGGGTGGAAAGTATATCATCTTGGAGATATGTCGTCCGCCATCGACGTCCTCTTTGATCTTGATTTTCAGAAGTTGATTGGAAAAGTTTGGAAACAGAAACCTGGTGTCCTGATTGTAGTTGTTTTTTCACAAACCGATGAAGGTTTGAATTTCTTTGCTGATTCAATAAATCCAATAAAATCAAAATCTGGAAAAAATATGAAATTGATTCTTTGTGGAAGTACTTCAAAGAAAGCCAAAACTGAATCAGACCTAGTGACAGACAAACTTGATCAAATTATCCAATGGTCTCAAACAGTATATCAAAATCAAAAGTAATGGGCCCGATGAGATTCGAACTCATGACCTTTCGATTATCAGTCGAACGCTCCAGCCAAGCTGAGCTACGAGCCCACGAACAAATCTCTAGGTCAGAGTCATTTAAGTCTAATTTTCTTTCCACTTGATAGAACAACCAATTGAGGGGTCAAAGTCCTTTTCAATTTTTTGACCAGATACTAGTGTGTGTATGTTATTGATCATTGTCTTTTCAGTTGCAGTATCCTCAGGCTTCATGGCATTGTCAATCCTTCCATGAAAAACTAACTGTTTTTGAGCATCAAACAAGAATGGGTCTGGAGTACACATTGCTCCATATTTCTTGGCAATTTCTTGTGTCTCATCAACCAGATAATCAAATTTGAATCCCTTTTCCTTTGCAGTCTCTTTCATTGCTTCAAAACTGTCTTCAGGATAATCAGTAGAATCATTACTGTTAATTGCAATCATAGCTACATCATTACCGCATTTCTCATGCAACTCATTGAGTGCATCAACTTTGGCCTTGACATAAGGACAATGATTACACATGAAAATCACTAGATATCCCTTGTAATCATTATAGTCATTTAGGGCATGTTTTTTATCATCAATTCCTAAAAGTTCAAAATCCGGTGCTGAATCTCCAGTCTTTAACTTAACTTGGGATTCTAAAAGTACCATGTGCAAAGGTTCTTGTTTTCAAATAAAATCCTTGCCTAGAAGACAACAATTAAAATCCACAGATAAATCTAGACACGTGTGGGCCGGTAGTATAGCCTGGTAGTATACCCGCCTTGCACGCGGGGGGTCACGGATTCAAATTCCGTCCGGTCCACTTTTTGGTTTTATACGCGATCCATGCTGAATTTCGAACGGCTAAATGGATTTAAATAGGACAAGTTTGAGTTTTTTTCATGGCAAGCGCAGTTGATGGATGGCCTGTGTTCATTCCACTTATTGTTGGTTTAGCTCCAGGATTAATTTACTGGTTAGCAATTACCGCAAAGAGAAACTAAACTTACATCTCTTTTTATTATTTTATTTGTTTAGTGTAAACTAGGTTTAACGATGTTACCTTACTTGTTCACTATTTGATATGTTGTAGAAAATTAATCTCCTTACAAAACAATCATTGATGAATAACTTCACTCTTTCAGTTTTTTTGATTTTTTTGTTAATGCCACTTTCTCAAGCATTTTCAGCCGAGGTTACTGATACTCCATCAACACTTTCTGTATCTATAACCAGTGAAGCTCCTTTTGTCTACCAAGATTCTGAAGGATATACTGTTGTGGTGGGTACAGTCAAGAATCATAACACTCTGACTTCAGTGACTAATGTAATAATTCAAGTAAATTATTTTGATGATTTTGATCCTAGTCCAATAGAGGTCAACAGTGGAAGAACTATTCTTGAAGTAATTCCACCCAATGGGGAATCTCCATTTGCTATTCGTTCTGAAACACCTAACCCTGAAATCACAGAAGCATCAGTCACTTTGCTTGGATTTGATTCCTCTTCTTCAAAACAAAAAGGTCTTATGGTATATTCTAGTGAAATATCCCTTGATAATCGTCTGAGCTTTAAGGGAGTTCTGGAAAACAGCGGAGCTCCAAATTCTAACACCAATGTTTACATGGCATTGTATGATGGATTTGAACCATCTAGAATTTTAGAAGTAATTACAATTGATCTAGGTGATGTTGAATCTGATGATGAGGTTTCCTTTAATGTTGATAGACAAATTGATTCAAGGGCAATAGGATTTTTGCTGTTTGCAGAATCTGATGTGTTCTCTTCTAATTTTGTCGATGTGAAAATTCCAAAACCTCAATTACTAACAAAACTTGTATCTATCTCTAATGTGTCTGTGACAAATTCACAGGGTGATACACTTTCTATAATTCCAGTTGATTCTGTGGTAAATGTTAGAAGCCAAACATGGATTCAATTTGCTGCAGACCAGACTACAAATGAAACTCCATACACATATTATATTCAAGTCAAGGAGGCTGAAACTAGTAAAGTTGAATATATTGGAAAAGATGACGGCCGCTTTATTGGCACTGGATTACAGTTCCCGACAATAGATTGGATACCAACAAACACTGGACTCTATTTCATTGAGACATTCGTTTGGGATAGAAACAATATTCCAATAGCAGAACAGGGTCCATTTGTTCTCATTAATGTTCAGTAGTAAGTTTATTTTCAAATATATTCCATAATTAACATGTCTCAGTTTTCTCTTGTTGCTATGGGTGGAACTTTTGACATAATCCATAGAGGACACATAACATTACTTACAAGTGCATTTGAAATATCAGATAAAGTAATCATTGGTTTAACAAGTGATGATTTTGCAAAAAAGAGAGGAAAGACTCTTTATCATAACTATGAAACGCGATTGACAAATCTTACTGAAACAATCATCAACGAATTTCCAAGTCCCTCCTTTCAAATAAGTAAACTAGATTCCGATTTTGGTCCTGCTGTGCTGGAACCCGAAGTTCAAGCATTGGTTGTAAGCGATGAGACAAGCAGTCAGGGAGAAGTACTAAATGATTTGAGGGCTAAAAAGAAACTTTCTCCTGTGAAAATAATTACTGTCCCAATGCATTTGGCAAAAGACGGGACAAGAATATCTACAACCAGAATTAAAAATTCTGAAATTGATTCAGAAGGAAACTTGTTATCAGTTGACAAGTAGCTTGCACAACTTTGAGTAATTATAATAAAACAAAATTACAAGATTCATGCACATGGCAATAATACCTCATATGATGAAGAAGATAGATAATGATATTTCCAATCTAAAACAGGGACTCCATCCTCAAAATTTATCCTACTGGTTCGATAAAATCATCAAAGAGACAATTGAAATGGCACCCCCCTGGCTTCAAGACAAAATCAAAGTTCACCAAGACCCAATTTTGTTGATGAAATTTAATTTGGATATATCAAAACGTGCAGTTCGCTATTTCATGATTGCGGTAGATAATAATCTGGATGATATGCCATACTCTACAAGACTCTATTTTCTCAAAGTTCAAGAAATAATGTCTACTGAAATGGATAAATCCCTAGTTTGATTGAATTTCTTCATTCTAGGCATAAATGAGACCTCTAAGTATCTATAACCAAACGATTCCTCATAATTAGAATCATGGACCTTTACAAATCAAAGTATTCAGATAAGAAAAAATCTGGAATTAGACGAAGAGATGACGCATCTCGTTCTTTTAGAAATTCCAGAGATGATAGATACTCTAGAGATAGAAAAGAATCCGCAACAGTAACTTGTGCTGATTGTGGTGATCAATGTGAAGTTCCATTTGTTCCAAGAACTGATAGACCTGTTTATTGTAGTGATTGTTTTAGAAAAAATAAGCCACAAGATTTAGGAGATGATCAATATTCAAGAGATGACCGAAGAGAATCCAGAAGAGATGATAGAGGTTCTAGATATTCAAGAGATGACCGAAGAGAATCCAGAAGAGATGATAGAGGTTCTAGATATTCAAGAGATGACCGAAGAGAATCCGGCAGAGACAAACCTAGAAAACTAAATGACAAATTATCAAAAAAACGAGAGAGCTTTTTCAGTAATGGTTCAGATAAATTCTATGCTGCAATTAAAGAAAAATTGTTTGAAATTTTAGGTGGTAAAGTTTGCTCTAGTTGTGGATTTAGAGATGAACGAGCTTTAGGATTTAGTCATATTTCTGATGATGAAACGTTTGATAGTATTAGACGTGGTGGTACAGCTTCCTCATGGGGAAAATACATCTCAGATCCAGATTTGGCAAGAGAAGAATTGAAAATACTGTGCTTGAATTGCAATGAAATTAGACAGCCAATAGCAAAACCAAAAGAACAAAGTTCAAGCGCTAAACGTAAAAAAAGCAAATTTTTCCCAAGATAATCAAAATCGTTCTTGAGAATTTATTAACACTTTAATTATAATAATTTTAAAAATAGAATATGAATGGCGATAATAAAGCATTAGGGATTGCTTTAATTGCAGTAGTTGGCGTTGTGGCCCTCTGGGTTGCATTTGGTGCTTAGATTCAACCTTTGACAATCTCTACTTGATTTCCTAGAATCTTGGTTGAGATTATTTTATGTTCTTTATCAATTATTGATTGTGCAAAATCTGCAAATTTTTCCACATTGGATTCATTTTCAAGTAAAACACTGTGAGCAGATTTATCTTTAAGAGATACGACTAACTCATTTTCTACTAAATTCAATATCCCTGTGATAAATGTCTCATTCCCATCTTTGATGAATATAAGACTGGCTAATTTTTGGGCTTCGTACTCATCCTCACAAACAATTGTAATCTTCATTTATTTTCAAAAAGAAATTCGTTTATGTGGTCTTTAGCTTTTTCTCTTTTTTCTTGATGGATGGATAGAAACGTGTTCATCTTTTCAATTAAAATTGCTTTTAATTCTCCTGAAAGTAATTTACCCGACTTGTAATCATCATAGATTGTTTTTAGTTTGTTATCGTCTGGTTCAAAAAATATTCTAAGATACTGATATGAGACATCAATGTCTGGATTTCCACCAAGCTTTCTATGTTGTTCTAGATCTGGTTGTCCACCTGAGAATGCATACTTGTTAATCTTCTTTTTAACAACATTTGGAGCGTCTGTCGTGTAAACCGTACCATTTTCATCTGAAGCTGACATTTTACCTCCTGGTCCCTCTAGCGCTGGAATCATTATGTTGTGAATCAGGGCTGGTTTCTGTTTTCCAATCTTTGGGGCAATATCTCTTGTCAATCTAAAGTGAGGGTCTTGATCAACTCCCAGAGGAATTAGTACTGGCTTGTCTTCAATGAAACATGGAGCAGACTGGAGTGATGTATAAAAAATCATTCCAAGGTTAGTCTCATTTGTAAATCCAAATGTGGCTTTTGTATTTGAGAAATTAATCTTCTTTGCAACTTGAGCTGCAATTGGGTATAGTGTCTGGATGTTTCTGGTATTGATGATAATTTTAGTTTTTTCTGGTTTGAAACCTAATGCAATAAAGTCCAATGCATTTTCATATGCAAAGTTTTTTGTCTCCTCCAAAGTTAGATTTGGTTTTGAGAAAAACTTCTCATCATCAGTTAATTGAAAGTACATGTTGACATCAAATTTTTCTTGAAGCCATTTTGCAAACACCCATGGAACCAAATGACCAATGTGGGTATGTCCTGAGGGACCTCTTCCAGTGTATAAGAAGAATTTATTGCCTTTTTCATAATCATCGAGAATTCTATTCATCTCTCTATGAGAGAAGAAAATTCCTCTCCTGAGCATGAAATGATCTTCTCCTGTGATTTTCTTGATTCGTTCCAGCAGTTCTGGCGAAATCTTTTGAGTCCCAAACTGCTTGATTAATTTATCATAATCTATATCTCCTTCAACGTGCCAAGGAGTAACAACAAAATCGTCAGCTGACATTCAAATTGACTTAGGTTAAGGTTTAAAAAGTCTTTTTCGAAGTTTTGGTGTTGTCACAGGTCTTTCATGATATTGAAAAAAAAATTATTACATCACTAAAAGACAATCCAAAGCAAACTCCTGAGAATCTTGAAGAATCTACAAAACTTTCACCAGATCAAATTAGACGCGGAATTGAATGGCTCAAGCTAAAAGAACTTGCAAATGTCGAGGAATCAAAATCTAGTATCATAAGCTTGGGGGAAAATGGTAAGGAATCACTTGAAAAAGGACTCCCTGAAAGAAGACTCTTGGATTTACTAAAGATCAAATCAACGTTATCTGATTTACAAAAAGAATTGGGTCCAGTATTTGGTCCTGCTATGGGACTTGCAAGAAAAAATAACTGGGTTGAGGCTGTTGGAAATACAATTACTCTGAAGAATCCTCCGGATGTTTTACCTGGAGAAAAATCTCTAAAACAAATTGGAGATTCTAAATTATCTTCTGATGAACTTGACTCAGATGACTTTTCAGGACTCTTAAAACGTCCAAACTTTGTCATAGAAGAAATTGTAAAAACAAAACAGATCAGCTTAACTGATGCTGCAAAATCAATCAATCTTGATACATCTTCAGGAGGAATTGATGTTGAAGCAAAAGTCCCCGAAATCTTTGTTGCTAGAACTCATCCACTTAAAGACACTATTGATGAGATTCGAGAAATTTTCGTAACCCTTGGATTTTCAGAAATTTATGGAAACATGACACAGTCAAGCTTTTGGAACTTTGATGCACTATTTACCCCCCAAGATCATCCTGCAAGGGAATTACAAGATACGTTTTATCTTGATGGAATCTCTGCAAAGAAAATTGCAACACCTGAACAAATAAGAAAAGTTTCAGATTCTCACAAAAATAATTGGAGATATCAATGGGACATTAACGAAGCACGTAAGATGGTTTTGCGTACACATACAACTTGCGTTACAATCAAACATCTTGCTGAAACAAAACCTGATGAAGCAAGAGTGTTCTCTTTAGGTCGCGTATTTAGAAATGAAAAAGTAAGCTACAAACATCTTGTTGAATTTAATCAAATTGAAGGTGTTGTTGTTGGAAAAGATGCTAATCTACGAAACTTGATGGGGATCCAAAGAGAGTTTTACAAACGTATTGGAATTACAAAAATAAAATTCTGGCCAACATTCTTCCCATACACAGAACCATCACTTCAAACCATGGTGTACAATGAAAGATTGGGAAAATGGGTTGAGCTATTTGGAATGGGAATCTTTAGACCCGAAGTTACAAAGCCTCTGGGAATCACAAAACCTGTATTGGCATGGGGCGGCGGTATTGAAAGAATTGCAATGCTAAAGTATGGTCTGGATGACGTGCGAGAATTTTACAATAATAATCTGAATTGGTTGAGGAGTGTATCAAAATGCCAGTAGTGGAGTTATCTTATTCAAGTCTTCAGAAATTAATTGGAAAAGTATCAAAAAAACAGATTGCAGACTCTTTACCTTTTCTGGGACTGGATATTGAATCTGAAGACAAGGACCTTGTAAGAATTGAGTACAGTCCAAATAGACCTGATTATTCAACTGATTTTGGAATTGCACTTGGGATGCAAGGACTACTTGGAATTAAAACTGGCGCACTCAAACTCAAAATCAAAAAATCAAAACAATATTCTATCTCTGTGACGCATGATGTTGCCAAGGTACGACCATTTGTGACTGGAATTGTTGCAAAAAATGGCAAAATCGTTGATAAAACAATCAAGCAACTCATGGCAATGCAAGAGGACCTTCACTTTGGTATCGGAAGAAAGAGAAAGAAATCCTCAATTGGAATTCATGATTTAGATAAAATCCAATTCCCTCTGGTATACACCACAACTGATAGAAAACACAAATTCATCCCACTCAATTCAACCAAGGAACTTTCCATAACTGAAATTCTAGAGACAACTGAAGTTGGAAAAGACTATGGAAATCTACTTGCAAACTCTACAAAGATGCCAATAATTCTTGATGCAAATAAAAACACCGTATCTTTTCCACCAATCATTAATGCCGCAGTAACTACCGTTACAACAAAGACAAAGAATCTCTTTGTTGAAGTTACTGGAATAAACAAAGATGATGCTGAAGACATGCTATCTGTAGTTGCAACAATTCTGCAAAGCGCGGGATTCTCCTTGGAAACAGTTACAATTTCTGGTGCAAAAAACTCTACACCAAAACTTGCTGAAAGAAAGATGACTGTCAGTCCATCACTTATCAATCAGACGCTTGGTTTGGATCTTAATGTCTCCAAAATCATATCATCATTGAAAAAATCGAGGCTAGATGCAGCCGCAAAAGGCAAGAATATTGTCTGCACAATTCCTGCATATCGTTTTGATATCTTTGGTGAGATGGACTTGGTTGAAGAAGTTGCACTAGGTTATGGAATTCAAAATCTCGAGCCAACAATTTCTCCATCTCAAACACTTGGACAAACAAATCCAGTTTCATTACAACTAAAGTCACTTAACCTAACAATGATTGGACTGGGATATCTTGAAGCACTAAACTCTAGCTTGACAAGCAAACGTGTTCTCTATGAAATGACAAACAGGGAATCAAAAACAATCATCTCTGTACTTGATTCAAAAAGTCTAGAGCATACAATTCTGCGTGATTCAATTTTACCTGGATTGCTAGAGAACCTATCAAAAAATATTCACGAATCATATCCTCAGAAATTATTTGAAACTGGAACTGTATTTTCTTCAGGCAATCCAATTTCAGAGACAATCAATCTATCTGGAATCAGCGCACACAAGGATGCAAATTTCACTGAAATCAAATCTGTTTTGCAATCAGCACTCAAGACAGGATTTGATTTAGAGATTGCAACAAAGACTACAGAGCATCCAACATTTGAGAAAGGTCACTGTGCAGATGTACTAATCAACAACAAAGCAGTTGGTGTCATTGGAGAGATAAATTCCAAAATAATTGAAAACTACAAAATCCGTGTACCTGTAGTTGCCTTTGAAATCTCTCTATCTGAATCCATTCTCAAATCTCTTTAGAAAAGACGCTCCTAGCAAACCAATTCCTGCAGCAAACAATCCTACTCCAACAGTAATCTCAATCTTCATTCTTTGATGAATATTCTTTTTTTCTTCATCAAGCATGTAATATGACTCTGAATCCAAATTGTCTAAAACCTGCAGTTGCGGATAATCAAAAATTATGATTAGTGTGCCCAAAATCAAAACAATAATTCCAACAAAAAACAGCGTTTGATTTTTGATTTCCATTATGGTTTTTAGTAGGATGGCCTCTATAATTAATCGCCCAAGAGCAGGCACGCAGACGGATTAGGATGATGTCGATCGTAATGATACCAATGATTTCTAATTCACCCAGGCGTGCTACATTATGGGCGCCCCGGTTTCAGAACCCAAGGAGGTTTTGGCTAAAATACCAATGATCTTGTGCGAGTCAGAACCGGGGAACATTTCATAAACCATTAAACATCCCTTGGTGCAACAAAATTTGAAAATGGTAAACTATTGGTTGGCAAAACAAGAACCAAGCGGACCTAGAGGTTACAACTTTGAACAACTGAAAAAAGACAAAACCACAGTTTGGGATGGAGTCCACAACAATCTAGCTCTAAAACACATGAGAGAAATGAAACCTGGTGATCTTGTGTTTTTCTATCATACCGGCGATGAAAGACAAGCAGTTGGAATTATGGAAGTTACTTCCAAGCCATATTCAAATCCCAAAGAAGATGTTGAACGCTTTATTGTTGTTGATGTAAAATACAAAAAATCACTTAAACGTCCTGTAACCCTTGACGAACTGAAAAATAATAAAAAATTCAAAGATTGGGAATTAATCCGAATATCAAGATTATCTGTTATGCCTGTCCCAAAACCAATTTGGGAAGAGATTTTAAAGATTTCTCAAACTTGAATGTAATCGGTTTATTGATATAGTCGAATTATGTAATTATTTCATGGCAACAGCTTATGTGTTAATCAACTGTGAACTAGGTTCAGAAGAGGCTATTATCGGCCAACTAAAGGGCCTAGAAGGTGTCAAAGAAGTTCATGGAACTTTTGGTGCATATGATATTTTGGCCAAAATCGAATCTGATACTGTAGAAAAACTAAGAGAAACAATCACTTGGAAAATCAGAAAAATTGAGAAGATTCGTTCAACACTAACCCTCATGGGTATTGAAGGCCAGACATAAACACCTTTTTTTCTTATTATGATTTTACACTTTATTTTTGTTGTAAAAGAAGAAGAAAGAGAAGAACGACAGTTTGAGTATCAATATGTCAAGAAGATGGCTCAATTTTTCAAAGTTTGGATCAAAGACAAATTTGGAAAAGACTATGAAATCCTATGCGATGAGATGATAACAAAACCAACCAGTATTTTACAGCGAATCGACACTCACACTCTATTGCGTGATCATGAGCAAAGAGGAAAAGACATCTATCATTTTTACTTGACTCACTTTAGACCTTTGTGGACAGATTGCACTTGTGAAGGATATCATGCAGAAAATTTTGGAATGGTGTTTTGGCAAAAACCAAAAGATGAAAATAACGAACTATACCTAGCTGAAAAAAATTGTACAACTGTATCTCATGAAATACTTCATGAACAACTAAGACAAATGGGACGTAAAAATAATTCTAGAGAAGTTCATGATGTTTGGACAAAACATCTCTTTGAACAATTGGAGTTTGAACAATATGGTGAAGACTTTAAACCAACTGATGGGAAACCAACTTTTCTAGCAATGGATACTAGAGAACTAAATATTGAAAATTAACACTTTGTTACCGAGTAAATATTATTTTCAAAGTTGGCAGTTTTAAAATCTAATTTATTTTCAGCGTCATCTTTTCTTGATTTACTCAAATTCTCTAACTCCACTAACGCATCACCTCTGAATCCTACTGATGACCCATAGATTGCATCAGTTAGCATGGTTCCATGATCACCTTGTTTGATGTCATCTACCATGTCATAGAATTTGGCTGTATCTTTTTTGTTAACAGGGTTTCCCGTTGCTTTATTGTAGGCTACAGCAATGTACATTCCATTATTTTTAACGGCTACAGGAATCTTGTGATTTTTACCTGTCTTCCCTGGAATTGTTTCATTTACTAAAACTTCGCATTTATGGTACATACTAGAGACGTATGCATAAAATCTGTACTGAGCAAATTTTCCTGCTTTGTCTTCATCACATTCTACAAACACTTTGTGCAATAATTCTAATGCATCATCATTCATACTTTGTAATCTGTCATCAATTCTACCTCTCTCAAGAAGATCCGATTTGCATTCTTTTGCAACTAGAACTAAAATGAAATCTGGTAAATTATAATTTTTTAATGCTGCTACAAATGCACCGGCTTGAGACATGCCAAATTTTGGAAAACCTTTATTGACCATTCTTACACCTCAAAATTGCGAACTCCACAACAATGTAATAGAAACCCGCTTTTGGCTTATAATTGTTAAGAATTTACATGCCTATGGCGTTAATTTTGGAATTTTTTAATTGTAAATATTAAATTCGGGATGTATTTTTTGCATTATGTGAACATTGATTCTACTCCTGAACTTGTTTCAGATGTTTATTCTAAATTAAAAGAAAATATAACAAAATTCCGAAACGTTATTGGAAGACCATTAACTCTTACTGAAAAAATCTTATCTGGACATCTAAATGAAATAGATGATACGAAATTTGCTGGCGGAAAAGACTATGTCTTTCTTAAACCTGACAGAGTTGCATTACAAGATGTAACTGGACAAATGGTAATGTTACAGTTTATGCAAGCTGGATTGAAACAAACAGCTTTGCCAACCACTGTTCATTGTGATCACCTGATTAGAGCTGAAGTACAAGGAGATATCGACATGAAAGTATCCCTTGATGAAAACAGCGAAGTCTTCAAATTTTTACAATCAGCTGCTGCAAAACATGGATGTGGATTCTGGAAACCAGGTGCAGGTATCATACACCAAGTAGTTCTTGAAAACTATGCATTTCCTGGTGGACTGATGATTGGGACTGATTCTCACACTCCAAATGCAGGCGGACTAGGAATGATTGCAATTGGTGTGGGTGGTCTTGATGCAGCTGAGACTATGGCTGGAATGCCTTGGGAATTACTGTATCCAAAAAGAATTGGTGTCAAACTAACTGGCCAGCTAAACGGATGGACTGCTCCTAAAGATATCATCCTAAAGGTTGCTGAAGAACTTACAGTTTCAGGCGGAACAAATTCCATTGTAGAATACTTTGGACCTGGAACAAAATCAATCAGCTGCACTGGAAAAGCTACTATCACTAACATGGGAGCTGAAATTGGTGCAACATGTTCTATATTCCCATATGATGAAAGGATGGAAACTTATCTGAAATTTACAAATAGAAACGATATAGCTGAACTTGCAAATCAAAACAAAGATTCACTAGTAGCTGATCCTGAAGTTGAATCAAATCCTGAAAAATTCTTTGATAAAGTAATTGAAATTAATCTTTCAACACTAGAACCACATATTGTTGGACCACATACTCCTGACTTGGCACGTTCAATTTCCAAACTATCTGATGATGTAAAGTCAAATGATTATGTCGATCCAATATCTGTTGCACTAATTGGAAGTTGTACGAACTCTTCTTATGAAGACATGTCAAGGGCTGCTAGTCTAGCGGAACAAGCAAAAGCAAAGGGCATCAAAGCAAAGATTCCATTATTGGTTACTCCTGGTTCTGAGCAAATTAGAGGAACAATTGAACGCGATGGGCAGATGGATTCTCTAAAAGATATTGGGGCAACTGTACTTGCAAATGCATGCGGTCCTTGCATTGGTCAATGGAATAGACCGGAGTTAAACAATGATGAACAAAATACCATTGTTACTACCTTTAATCGAAATTTCCCTGGAAGAAATGACGGACATAGAAGTACATTGAATTTCATTGGCAGTCCTGAAATGATTATTGCATTATCTTTAGGTGGCAGATTATCTTTCAACCCATTAGTTGATGAGTTGACAGCAGCCGATGGTACTAAATTCAAACTGGAACCACCAAAACCTGCTCCTGAAGTTCCTGAACAAGGATTCTTGAGACCAGAAGGAATCTTTGTTGCACCCCCTGAAAACTCTGATGATGTTGAAGTAATCATTGATCCTAATAGCAAACGACTCCAAAGACTTGAACCTTTTCCACAGTGGGATGGCAAAGACTTTGAAGAGGTTCCCATAATGGTAAAGGCCAAAGGCAAGTGTACTACCGACCATATCTCTCCAGCAGGTGCATGGTTGTCTCTCCGTGGCCACCTGGATAATCTCAGCGATAACATGTTGCTAGGTGCAGTAAACGCATACAATGACGAAGTTGGAAAAGGCAAAAACGTTCTGAACAACGAAATTGAATCATTTTCAAAAATTGCAAGACAGTACAAAGAAAAACAGATGCGTTGGGTAATTATCGGCGATAACAACTATGGTGAGGGAAGCAGTAGAGAACATGCAGCGATGACTCCTAGATACCTTGGCTGTGCCGCAGTAATTACAAAGAGTCTTGCAAGAATTCACGAGACCAATTTAAAGAAACAAGGCTTGTTAGCATTTACATTTAGCAATCCTGATGACTATGAAAAAATTCTAGAAGATGATAAAATCAGTCTAGTTGATTTGAATAACTTAGCACCTGGTAAACAAGTCAAATGCATAATTACTCATCTAGACGGAAACAAAGAAGAAATCATGCTGAATCATTCTTACAACAATTCCCAAATTGAATGGTTCAAAGCTGGTTCAGCACTAAACGTTTTAAGAAACAAGTAGACGTGGGGCCGACCGGAATCGAACCGGCGACCTACGGGTCACTACAGCTCCAAACTTACATCATCCGTGAGTCAGTTTAGCTTAGTTTACCTCTGGAGCCCTTAGCGGTGATCTTTTTCGTAGACACTGTCGCCCTACCAGGCTAGGCTACGACCCCACAATCAAGAATGAAATAGACTTGAATTTTAAGTTACTTTTAACCAAGATTTATTTGCAATAATCATCAAATTGTATTAGTCGATCAAATTATGGCAAAAAAAATGTTAATCGCATTAGGAGCAATTCCTGTTATTGTTGCATTATTGATTTCAGTTCCGTTACTAACAAAAAATGAAATTCCAATTTCAGCTGCAAACTCTTTTGATAGACTAGATATTGAATACACAAAACACCAGCTAAAGAAAATTGATTATGGGGTAACTGAACGCGTTGGTTCACAAAAGACAGAGATATTGCTTATCAAAAATGATGGTGATGTAAAATATTCTGTGACAGAACAAGGATATCTTCAACCTGACATTAGGTCGCAATTGGATGAAAAAACACTAAACAAGATTAAGGCAATAATCAAAGAAACCGGATTCATGCAAATACCATCTTCTTCTTTTCCAATTTTAGAAAATATCACTGAATATCAAAAATCTAATGTAAAAATTACGTTGAATGGACGGGACCAGGAAATACATTGGCCGGAACAAAATGCTACTGATGGTTTTATTCCTCCAATAATTACCATGGTTGAAACTGAACTTGATCAGATAATTAAGGAAATTAGTGAATAGGTACAAATACTGTCTGAGAAGAATTAGGTTATGCTTCCATTATCTGGAGAACGCAGTAACGCAAAAGGAATTGTTTGTGAAAGAAAAGAATCATCTGATGTCCTGCGAGGCACATCTACTCTAAAACGTGGATTTGCCCACATGCTCAAAAATGGTGTTGTAATGGATGTGACGACTGTAGAGCAAGCCCAGATAGCTGAAGAAGCAGGCGCAGTATCTGTAATGGTACTAGACAAACTTCCATCTGATGTAAGAAAAGCAGGTGGTGTTGCAAGAACTGCAAGTATTAGAGTTATTGAAGATATCATGGACTCGGTAACAATCCCTGTGATGGCAAAATGTAGAATTGGTCACGTTAATGAAGCACTTGTCTTACAAGAGACAGATGTTGACATGATTGATGAATCCGAAGTTTTGACTCCAGCTGATGAACTACGTCATATTTGGAAATGGGATTTCACAACACCTTTTGTTAATGGCGCTCGTTCCTTGGCAGAAGCTTTGAGAAGAATTGAAGAAGGAGCTGCAATGATTAGAACAAAAGGTGAACCAGGAACTGGTAATGTTGCTGAAGCAATCACACATATCAAAAAAGTAAATGATGAATTGAGAACAATAAAATCAATTTATGATTCCGGTGACAATCAGGATTTAGTCCGAATGGCAAGAGAGTTCAAAGTATCTTATGATATTGTAGAACAAACTGCAAAACTAGGAAGATTGCCTGTTGTCAACTTTGCAGCAGGAGGAATCGCAACTCCAGCTGATGCAGCATATCTGATGTCATTAGGATGCGATGGAATCTTTGTCGGTTCAGGAATTTTCAATGCAAGTGATGCAGCAGAACGTGCAAGAGCAATTGTTTTGGCAACAACATTCTGGAATGAGGCAGACAAGGTCAAAGAAGCACAAAAAATGATTGATGAGAGACAATCAATGTTAGGATTAGATGTAAAGACTCTGGAGTTACGTATGCAAGATAGAGGCGGTTCAGCATGAGTACAAAAATTGGAATTCTTGCCATACAAGGCGATGTTGCTGAAAATGTATCCTCATTGGTAGCATCTATTGCTGATCTGAATCAAGACGCAACAGTTCATGTTGTAAAGACTCCTGAAGAGATTTCTGCAATGGATGGATTGGTAATTCCTGGTGGTGAAAGTACTACCATTGGACAATTGTCTTTGGTTAATGGCTCTCAAAAAGTAATCAAGCAAAAGGTAGAGTCTGGAATGCCAGTACTAGGAATTTGCGCTGGAATGGTACTACTAGCAAGTAATGCAACTGATAGAGTTGTTGGAAAAATGGATCAACCGCTATTTGATTTTCTAGATATTGAGCTTGAGAGAAACTCTTTTGGTAGACAACGCGAATCTTTTGAGGCAAAAATATCAATGGATTCAATTGGAATCTCAAACTATCATGGTGTGTTTATTCGAGCTCCTGCAATCTCATCAACTTCTGATGATATTGAGGTACTAGCAAGATTTAATGAGAAAATTGTTGCAATCAAAAAGGGAAACATCATTGGAACATCTTTTCATCCGGAACTAACTGATGATTTGGCAGTTCACAAATATTTTGTAAATTTGGTTAAAGAATCTAAAAACTGATTCCATAAATCATTCTAAATTATGCATTGATTGCAAATCTTTCTTAAATTCAGATAAACTCTCAGGAACTTCAATTGCAATAGAGTCCTTTAATGACAATTCTTTTGCTTTTTTCTCATTCCAAACTTTGGAGTTAAACTGGACTACTTCCTCAGTAGTTTTAGAATGGTCTTCTACATCTTCTGATTCAGCTTGTCTTTCTGTATGAATACTAGTCTCTGAATACAATGTCTGCCAGAGATATTCTGTGATAAATGGAGTAATTGGTGCCAATAATTTCAAGACTGTAGATAGTACTTTGTGTAATGTGTAGATGGCTGCATCTCTTTCTTCTTTAGAAAATCCTTCTCCATAGGCTCGTTTTTTGACCATTTCTATATAGTGTGCTGCAAAAAGATTCCAAGTAAATTCTCTAATTGCAATTGCTGGAACAAAGAAGTTGTATTCATCATATCCCTTTTTACAATCTTTAACTAAATTATTTAATTCAGATAAAATCCATTTATCAACTGTAGTTGGGTTTCCTTCTTTTACTACTGGGAAGCTAGACAAGAATCTTGAAACATTCCATAACTTGCTCAAGAACTTTTTAGTTGACTCTATCTTTTGTTCATTGCATCTAAAGTCATAACCGTGATTAATCTCACTTGCACTCCAGAACCTAAACGTGTCAGCTCCAAACTTTTCAATTACTGGTAGTGGATCAATTGCATTTCCTTTACTCTTACTCATCTTCATTCCTTTCTCATCAAGACCATATCCCATGATCCAAGCTTCACTCCATGGTTTCTTACCAGTTAACATATCACATCGCAAGAGTGTGTAATAGAGCCATGTCCTTACGATATCTTTTGCTTGAGGTCTTAGTGATGTTGGATATGTCTTCTCAAAGAATTCTGAATCCTTGTTATACTTTGTAACAAATAACGGTGATACACTAGAATCCATCCATGTATCAAATGTTCTATCTTCTCCAGTAAACTCACCATTACTACACTTTACACATTTGTCAATTGGACATTTCTCCTTCCATGGTTGATAGTACTTTCCTGGCTCAGGGACATGTGGTTCATTACAACTAGAACAATACCAGATAGGAATTTCAGTTCCATAGTATCTTCGTCTAGAAATTGGCCAGTCAATAGAAATGGAATCTAGCCAGTTCATCAAAATTTGCTTGTGCATAGAGGGGTAAAATGTGATTTCTGAGCCTAATTTTCGCATTTTTTCAATGGAATCTTTCTGTTTGAGATAGTACTCCTCCATTGGAATTATTTCAATTGGAATCTTACTTCTCTCTGAAATTGGAGTTCTGTGATTAATCTCTTCGATTTTCTCTACAAATCCTCTAGCTTCTAAATCTTCGATAATTTTCTCTCTAGCTTGTTTTGGTTTTAGTCCTGCATATTCACCTGCAGCTTCAGTCATTCTTCCATCCAAACCAATTGCAACAATCTCTTCTAGCTCCATCTCTCTAAACAATGCAACGTCGTTCTGATCACCATAGCTACAAACCATTACAGCACCTGAACCAAAGTCTTGCTGAGCTGAATGGTGAGTTTTAATTTCAACTTCAGCTCCTGTAACTGGAACTATTACCTTGCTTCCAACAAATGGAGCATATCTCTCATCTTCAGGATTTACAATAACGGTACGACATGCACAAAGTAATTCTGGTCTTGTACTTGCAATGATTATTTCTTTATCAGTATCTTTTATTTTGAATTTCATGTGGACTAGTTTTGTCTGCAAGTCCTGGTATGCAATTTCAGCATCAGCAATTGTAGTGCCAGATACCCAATCATAGTTGTTAGGTCTTGTAGCTAGAACAATTTTTCCTTCCTTCCATAAAGTGATGAATGTAGATTGTGTTAGTGCACGATACTCTTCTGAATCCGTTCTGTAATGGTTCTTCAAGTCACCACTAAGACCGAGATTAGTCATGATCAACACCATCTCTTCTTCCAAATCATCCAAAGCTTCTCTACATAAATTCAAGAATTCTCCTCTATCAGTTTCTCTCATTCTGATGTTGTGTTTTTTCTCAGTGTAGAACTCTACAGGTAAACCATTTCTGTCAATTCCAATTGGAAAGTAAACGTTTTTGCCATTCATTCTTGCAGTTCTTGCAATCATATCTATCTGGGAGTAATGTGCTGCAGCTCCAATGTGCCAAGGCCTGCCTGATGGGTATGGTGGAGGCGTGTCTATGGTGTAATTATCATCAGTTGGAGTGAATTTGTAAAGGTCTGAATCCTGCCATTTCTTTAGCACCTGTGCCTCTAACTCTGGATTCCAAGCCTTTTCTGTAATTTTTGGGTCCATTTTACAAAGTGTCTTTTGAGATGTTTGATATAATGTGAGAGCCCTTGTTGTAACCCTCATAGATGTAAACACCAACTGCTTCAACGTTTGAAGGCATCTTAGGTGCTAGTAATTTGATTAGTTCACTGGATAGATTCTCTACAGTAGCTTCGCCTTCTAAAAGATAGGTTGTATGTTTTGGAACTTGTAACTCAAACATTCCTTGAGGACCCTCAAATGATACAACATAGTGAGAGTCGTCTTCGGATTTCATATACTTTCTATTAATGAAAAACTTGTGATCAAATGCAGTCAACACTTCTTTGATAATCTTTTTTGCAACACCAAAGTCCAACAACAAATTATCTTTCATCTGTCCAACCAATTCAACCATAACAGATGATGTGTGTCCGTGTAGGATAGAGCATTTCTCAACTAGTGGAAGGATATGAGCATAATCAAATGCAAATGATGCATCATCTAAAAAGATAGAACCAGTCTGTGGTGTCTTGTCATAAAATACAATATCTTGCAACTCTTTTAGCTGTGCAGAATATTTTCCGTGTCCAATTGCCATTACTTTTTGATCAGGAAAATCATCTTTGATCTGTTTATACTTTGCAATATCGTCTTCATTATCAATTACTTCAATCAATCCTTTTGCAGTTTTGAAATCAACTGTTACTTCAGTTCCATCTTTCAATGTAACCTTGTGATTGTATTCGTATTCATCTTCAAGAAAATCTAGCATCTGGGCTACTGTCAACTCTGTTCGAGTTCTCAGCAAATTTCCTTTCTTGTCAATATACTTGAAATCTGAATCCAATACTGCGGGACTTGTTGCCATGTGAAATCATCTGCCCAGAGTCATTATATAAATTCTGAAAATTTTACGCCTAAACCATTCATTTTAGGCACAAAATCCATTCTGATTTTTGATTTTATCATATATGCTAATATTCTAAAACAAATTCTGATATTTTGTATTGGTTAGTCAGGGAATTCTAATTGGAATTGCAGTTGGAGTATTTTTTGCAGGAATAGGAATAGGCATTGCTGCTTTGCAAACAACATCAATGATGACTGGTCAAAACATGCAACAAATGATGAATGATCCTCAACAGATGAACCAGTGGATGAATACTATGATGAATGATCCGCAAGCAATGCAACAGATGCATGACATGATGATGTCAAATCCTCAACACATGAATCAGATGATGGGGACAATGATGGATTCCATGATGAATGATCCAGAATTGCAGCAACAAATGATGACTCAGATGATGAATAATCAAGCAATGATGGACTATATGATGAATAATCAAGATGTAATGAATATGATGATGGGAAGTAACATGATGGATGGAAATATGATGATGGGAGGACACATGATGGGTTCTGGAATGATGAGTTCCCAACCTTCTCAAACAATTCCTGCAGATGCAGAACCACAAACTAGAACATTCCAAATCAGCATGGAAGAAGTAGAGTTTTACGCTGAAGTTGAAAATGAAAATGGAGAGGAAGAGATTGCATTTGTTGAATTACATGTATGGGAGCCAAACATCATAATTGTTAATCAAGGAGATACTGTAGTTCTTGAAATTACAAATCCAAGAAAACATGCACACACATTAACAATTCCTGCATTTGATGTAAATTCTGAAATGCTTGAACCTAGAGTTGGAGCAGATACTGTAACCTTTGTTGCAGATACTCCGGGAGTCTTTACATTCTATTGTGGATTGCCCTATGTTCCAGAGAAACTGTACTGTGATCCTGACCATAATATGATGACAGGAACTTTGATTGTGTTAGAATAGTTTGAATTTTAGAAAAAATTCGTATTTGTCAAACTAACCGTCTAATGTTTTAGTAGAGAATTCAGGATTCTAGCCAGATTGATGTCATTACTAGTAATGCCGCCTGCATCATGGGTTGTCAACTCTATTACGAGTTTGTTATACACGTTAAACCACTCTGGATGATGATTCATCTTTTCAATCTCCATTGCAGCCATTGTCATAAACCCAAATGCTTGGTTAAAGCTATCAAACTGAATTTCTCTATGTAATTTGTCATTTACGACACTCCATCCTGGTAGGTTTTTCAGTTCTTGTTCAATTTCTTCTTGTGATAATCTCATCATTTTGTAGTATTATTCCATTCAATTAATAGTTAAAGAGTTTGATTCATTACCCTTTGTAGAATTTAAAGGGATGTCCATGGATCAGAAATACCAAGAACTATTTGATAAAATCAAAACTGCAATTAATCAAACTGCAACTGATAAAAAAATTGGAATTGCATTTTCAGGTGGTGTTGACAGCACACTAGTATCAAAAATTTGCAAGGACATGGGTTATGATATCACTCTACTTACAATTGGATTTGCTGAATCCCATGACATCTTGTTTGCAAAAGAAGTAAATGAACAACTCAATTATCCTCATCACATTTTAGAGATTGATCCAAAAGACTTTCCAAAAATACCCTCAGAGATTAATGAAAAAATAAAGACTGACAATCTATCCTGGAATGAAAACTGTATTGCATTTTACTATGTATCAAAACTTGCAAAGAGTCTTGATATCAGTACAGTAGTTACTGCAAACGGAATTGATGAGCTATTTTGTGGATACAATGCCTATAGAGAAGCGTATTCTGGTGGAGAATCCAAGATAATCGAAGTCATGGATGCAAAACTCGACAACGAACTCAAAATGATGAAGGCAGTCAATCTAATTGCATCTGAATTTGGCGTAAAAATTCTACAACCATTACTGTCTCCAGATTTCATCAATTATGCAAAGACAGTACCAATCACAGAAAAAATTACAGATTCTGAAGACATGTATCGCAAACACATCATAAGAAAACTAGCAAGTCAAATCGGTGTACCTGAAGTTTCATACAACAAGAAAAAGAAAGCACTACAGTATGGTTCTAAAATTCACAAAACTCTGCTAAAGACTAGATGAACTAAAACTAAGCCAATAAATATTTGAAAATATGGTCTATTTTATTGGAAAAGATTTTAGTCCCATTTGATGGCTCAGGTTATTCTCAAAAAGCATTTGAGAAAGCATTAGAGATAGCAGAAAAGTTTGATTCAAAACTCATACTTGTCAGTGTACTTCAATCGAAAGTGGGAGATTCTACTGGAATTTCTCTTGAAAGAATGCAAGAAATACAAGATGAAGAGAAAGAAGCTGCAACCACTATGTTAAAGAATCTAGAATCTCAGGTAACTGGTAAAAACATTTCTTTTCATATGGAAGTAATTCACAATCCATCATCTGCTGATGGAATAGTCACCTTTGCTGAAAAAAACAGTGTTGACTTGATTGTAATTGGCTCTCATGGAAGAACAGGTTTTAGAAAGATTGTTTTGGGTAGTGTTGCAAATGGAGTACTGGCACAAGCTAAATGCCCTGTTTTAATTACTAAAGGAACACAATAATTCCTATTGATTGAAATCTAAAGGAATTTCTTTACTGTTTTATGAACCGACTGGTTTACATTACTTATAATTTTAGGTGATGCGCCAAGGTGTTTTTCAGGTGAGAATATTGCATCAATTTCTTTTTCAGTTAACTTTGATGTGAATGCCCTGTCATTTTTGATTGCATCCTTGTAAAACATTCCCTTGTCATTTGCCAAAAATGCAACTCGTTGAACATCTCTGTATGCAACAAATCTGGGAACTCCTTTTTTGATTAATGCTTCTAGAACAAATTCTGCAAAGATTTGTCCCTTTGTGATGTAGAGGTTATCTACAATTCTCTTTTCATTAACAAATAGATTTGAAATAATTCTAGTCATGGTTTCAAGCATCTCGTCAACTAGAATTGAAACTGTAGGAATTACAAATCGCTCATTTGCTGAATTTGATAAATCACGCTCGTGCCATAGCGGGATGTTTTCAAATGATACTGCTACTTGGCTTCTAACTAGTTTTGATAATGATGATACACGCTCACTTTTGATTGGATTTCTCTTTACAGGAACTGCACTGCTTCCCATTTGTCCTTTCTTGAATTGTTCTGCAACCTCGCCAATCTCTGTTCTCTGCAAGTTTCTTATCTCAATTGCAATTTTTTCCAAAGTGGAACCAATGAGTGCCAACTCAAAGACGTATTCTGCATATCTCTCTCGTGGAACAACTTGAGTTGTTACTTCTGCAGGGTATAGATTCAATCTTTTTGCAGCTCTACTCTGAACTTCAAGTGACTTTGCACCCATAAGGGAACCGGTTCCTACTACACCTAGTGTCTTACAAATCAAAATTCTCTTCTTGATTTCCTCAATTCTTTCTACGTGTTTTGCCATCTCGGCTGCCCAGTTTGCAAATTTTAATCCAAATGAAATAATGCTAGCATGTTGTCCGTGTGTTCTTCCAACTGCTGGAATTTTAGAATGCTTTACTGCTTTTTTTGCCAAGATTGACGCAATCTTTGCAACCTTTGGTTCAATGATTTCCAATGCATCTCGCATTTGCATAGAGTTACTAGTATCTACTAAATCGTTACTTGTCAATCCATAATGGATCCACGGTCTTGCATTTTTACTGCATTTCTCACTTAGTGATTCAACTAGAGCTGCAGTATCATGATCACTTTTAGCTTCAAGTTGCTTGATTCTTTTTGCGGTAATTTTTCCAGAGGTCGCTGCTTTATGGATTTCTTTGCCTATGCTTTTTGAAATCATTCCAATTTCACTTTGTGAAATTGCAGCAGCACCTTCAATTTCCAATTGATAGTTGATTTTTTTCTGCTCACTAAAAATCTCCATCATTTCTTTGGTGCCATAACGACCACTATCAATAGGTAGAATTGCCAATACTTCCAACTGAACTTATTGGAAAATAAATCTACCCTTGCTACTGTCGTGATTTCTTTACAGTGGCAATCTTCTTTTGAGATCTAGGTTCTTTTCCTTTGGATTTTGATTTACTCACTTTACCTTCTGTTTTCATGCTCTTTCCGCTTCTTCTTGCTGCTCTTGATGCTTTTGCTCTTGTCTTTTGCTCTTCTTTTTGTTTTTCCTTTTCTTCCTCAGTTAATTTTCCTCTAACCATGTTTTGTAAATATCATTAATCATAGATAAGTTCTATTGTCATTTTCAAATTTGAAATGATTATCTATTTTTTCCAAAAGCACCTTGATGATCGGTCAAACAACATGCACATTGTTTTATGTAACACTCATCCACTTTTTCATGTCCGCATGACCCACAATGACAAAAAGGATCGTTTCCCATAAACAATTTTGGTAATTATTGAACTTAAGCCTATCTCTTATTTTCAAAAATAAAATCATCCTCTGCTCTTCTGATGATTTAAATTGGATTGGACGAAAAATTCACCGTTACAATGTCATCTATAACTCCAAAAAAAATTGGAGAGAATCAATACCAAATTGATGCAGATTCTAATTTAGGAATGAAAGTTCCAGTCAAAATCTATGCAAATGAGGCATTATTGGAAAAAATGCTTTCAGACAGAACTATCATGCAAGCCAGAAACGTCTCATCTATTCCTGGAATTGTAGGACATAGTGTGGTTTTACCTGATGGCCATGAGGGTTATGGTTTTCCAGTTGGTGGTGTTGCTGCAATGGATGCTGATGAAGGAATGATTAGTCCTGGTGGTGTTGGATATGACATTAATTGTGGAGTAAGATTACTCCGTTCTAATCTAACTGAAGACTTGGTTCGATCTAAACTAAAAGATATTGTCACTGATCTGTTCAGCTCAATTCCTTCTGGTGTGGGCTCCAAGGGTGCAGTAAAACTTAGTCACTCTGAACTTGATGAAGTGTTGGTGAATGGTGTAAACTGGGCAATTGATCACGGTTATGGTTCAACAAACGATTCAGATGTATGTGAAGAAAATGGACAGATAAAAAATGCAGACCCTAACAAAGTTTCAGATAAAGCAAGAAAGAGAGGTGCACCACAACTTGGTAGTTTGGGTTCTGGTAATCATTTTCTTGAAATTCAAAAAGTTGCAGAGATTCATGATGAGGAAGCAGCTGAAAAAATGGGAATAAAGGAAGGAACAATCACAGTTTTGATTCATTGCGGTTCAAGAGGATTTGGACATCAAGTATGCAGTGATTACTTGAGAGTTGCAGAGCAGGCAATGAGTAAATACAACATCACTTTACCTGACAGAGAACTTGCATGTGTTCCAAATACTTCTGAGGAAGGAGACTCTTACAGAAAAGCAATGTTTGCAGCTTTGAACTTTGCTTGGAGTAACAGACAGATGATTACTCATTGGACTAGAAAATCTTTTGAACGTGTCTTTAACCAATCAGAGTCTGATCTTGACATGAAACTAGTTTATGATGTTGCGCATAATATTGCTAAAGTTGAAAACCACAAAGTAAATGGTGAGGAGAGAAAGCTAGTCGTTCACAGAAAAGGTGCAACTAGGGCATTTCCTGCAAACCGAGATGAAATCCCTTTAAAGTATCGTCATTTGGGACAACCCGTCTTGGTACCTGGTTCTATGGGTACTGCAAGCTGGATTCTGCTTGGACAACCAAACTCCATGGAACTAAGCTTTGGTTCAACTGCACACGGGGCGGGAAGGACAATGTCTCGTTCCAAGGCAAGAAGAAATTATACTGAAAATGATGTTAAAAAATCCCTAAGTGACAAGGGCATTTTTATCAAAGCATTGACCAGAGATGGAGTTGTGGAGGAGACACCGCAAGCATACAAAGACGTTGATTCTGTAGTTAACGTTTCTCATAATCTCGGAATTGCCACTAAAGTTGCAAAATTAGTGCCTATAGGTGTGATTAAAGGTTGAGTGAAGATTCAGAATTAGAGAGACTCAAAGCAAAACGACTTGCAGAGATGCAAAAAAACATAGTATCTAGACAGGATTCTGAAAAATCTTCAGAACTAACTAAAACAAACCCTCCTGAAAATCCAAGAGACATTCTAATCAAATCTTTGGGATTTAGAGGAATGGAAGTTTTACAAAATGCAGAATCCCAATTTCCAAACGAAACTAAAATGATTGTGCAAAAATTATCTGAGTTGATTAAATCCGGAGAACTCAACGAAACTCTTGATGGCGGAAAACTTTTGGCACTCTTTAGAACAGTTGGACTAAACGTCAGAATGCAAACTAAAATTAATGTTGAACAAGATGGTAAGTTTGTTTCATTGACAGACAAACTTAGCAATCAATCTTCTGGAGACGATGATTGATGGTGATAACTCTTGAAATTTCTACAAAAAATTATTCCGATGATGCATTCAATATCAAAAGAGCTCTTTCACACATGGAGTCTCTAACTGGAGCATACAACGGATACATGTTTAGTGAGCCAAAAGAAAACTTTGGTTGGACTTTTTTTCAGATTGCATTCAAAGCTGACTTACATGATGGCATTGCTAGTAAGTTTGCAGATATGATATCTCGTTATAGATCCGGAAAACCAGAAGAAAAGTTTGCTGAATTTTTGAGAGATTATTTTGCTTCTAAAAATTGTGAAGTAAAAATTAAAGTCGTTGTCTAGACTCTTCTTCCTCTCTTTCCACCCTTCTTTCTAGTGGTGTCGTGAGGAATAGGTGTTACATCATCAATTCTTCCAATCTTAAATCCGCCTCTTGCCAATGCTCTAATTGCAGCTTGTGCACCTGGACCTGGAACTCTTGAACCAACTCCACCAACAGCACGAACTCTGATGTGGAATCCTGTGAAGCCTTTTGTATGTGCCACTTCAACTACTGCATTTGCAGCTTTCATTGCAGCAAATGGTGATGATTCGTATCTGTCTGCATTGACATGAATTCCACCAGAACTGATGGAAACAGTTTCTGCGCCAGTAAGATCAGTCATGTGAATTATTGTATTATTGTAACTACTGTAAATGTGAGCAATACCCCATTTTTCTGGACCCTCTTTCTTTGCCTCTGGTTGAGATTTTTCTACTACTGCCTCTGATTCAACTTCTTCGACAGATGCCTCAGTCTCTTCGACTGGTGCTTCCTCAACTTCGGCTTCAATTTCTGACAATGACTACTCACACCTAAAGGGGTTTAAAAAACATTGATTTTGGAATTTTGCTTTAATTTTGCCACTTGGGCTAAAAATAACCATTCTTCTTATACTAAAAATCCCAATTCTAATTGTGGCTTCTATCTTGTTTCTGGCAATTGGAGTTGCAGTTGCTGCTGCATTGTTTGGATCTATGGCTATGCAATCACTAACTCCGATCAATGAAGTGATTTTATCCCCTCAAGAGAAAAAGTGCCAAGAGATTGCAAATGAAGGATACAAAATGCATGCTCTATACCCAGAAGCCCATCCGGATGATTTGCCTGAAGATGATAGAAAGCGATTGCTTTACCTTGATGAATTATGGATGAATGAGTGTGTTGCAGTTTTACCTGCCGAATCTGTATTTAGTATTGTAAATAATGTAGATCGAGACGTCTCACACGACGAATGATTATCTAAAGTGTTTCCAACCTTTGTCTTTTAGTAGAATCTCTTTGTTGTCTCTTTGTATGAATACTCCTTTTCCATTAGTGACATGACCTATCTCAATTATTGGCGTTCTGAGTAATTTTGCATTTTTTAGAATGATTCTTTTATGTTTTGGATTTATGGTAAACACAAACTCATATTCTTCTCCACCGTGAAAAACTAGATCGTCTTGATTTAGTTTTTGTGATTTTGCAAATTCTTCCAAATCTTTTTTGTGTGGGGAATTAGTAATGACAAATTTTTTCTTTGATTGTATTGCCATCTCATTTAGAGTAGTGGATAGGCCATCACTGGAGTCCATTGATGATGAAAAATATTTTTTGTTTTTAAATCCGAAACTCACTCTTGGTTTTGCATGTATCACTGATTGGATTGCTTTTTTGACAAAATCTCCATCTATCTTCTTTTTGTTTAATAATATATTCAATCCTGCAGCAGTGTTACCAAATGGACCTGTAACAAAAATCAAATCCTTATCTTTAGAACCCCTTCTGTATACAATTTCATCTGCACTCCCAAAAAGACATACGTTAAAGACGATTTCAAGTCCTGCATTTGTATCACCTCCTATTATGGAAATTTTAAACTCATTGCATGCCTTTCTAAATCCACTAGCGGCCTCCTCAATCTTTCTATGAGATATATTTGAAGGGAAATTAACTGAAATCATTCCATATTGGGGTTTAATTCCCTTTGCAGCAAAGTCACTTATGCATGCTACGACACTCTTTCTTGCAGCCTCTTCCAGTCTCATTTTAGGGGGAATATCTGTACTTTCAACCAACGTGTCAGTCTTTGCTATGATTTTTGATTTATTTGATTTGAAAATTTCTACATCTTCAGAATAATTCTTACATCCTAGTTTTCTCTGAAAAATTTTGATAATTTCAGACTCATCTAATCTGCTCATAACTTTGATTCACCAATTCTATAGTATCTTTTACAATCTGTTTGCATTTTATTTCGTTGTTTGATTCAGCTGAAACTCTGATAATATCTTCAGTGTTTGATTTTCTTATCAGTACCCAACTATTCTCGTCAATAATTCCCTTTACTCCATCAATTGTAATTACTTCAGAATATTTATTTGAAAATGAAGAGCTTATTTTGTCTATTACTTTGTCATGGAATTTTGAATCGATTGCAGTTTTTTCTCTAATCTGGAAAAAACTTTCCATGAAATTCAAAACTTCATCAAACCTTACAGTTCCAATCATTGATGAAATCAAACCACTAGTTAGAATTCCTTCTCTGCAATAATTGAATTCAGGTAAAATAAAACCTCCACTACTTCCTTCTCCTCCAGCTTGTGCTTTATCTTTAATCATTTGTTCAATGACGTTTGCTTCTCCAACTTTAGTTCTTACAACTGTTCCACCATTTTCTTTGATGAATTTTTCAACTGAAACACTAGTGTCTATGCTCAGAACAAATTTCTTGTATCCAAGATCTAAAGACTTTGCAACTCCTAATCCTAATGTCACATCTGGTGTCTGTTTCTTTCCATTTCTGACAACAACTAATCTGTCTCCATCCAAGTCAAATGCAAAACCGATCTCTTTTCCCGATGATGCTGAAATAAGTTCTGATAGGCTGTCCACTGTGGGATCTGGACCTCTGCTTGAATTCTCAAGATTTTCATTAATCACATTGACCTTGCATCCGATTGACTCTAACAGTTCAGGAGCAAATCCTTTTGCAGCACCACCTCCAATATCTACTGCTATTTTGGGATTATTCTCTAAATTACCTATGATTTTTTTTGCATCTTCTATGTATGATGATGAAATTTCTGTTTCACTACCGATCATTGTCTTTGAAATCTCTTGATTCTCAATAATTTTTGGAAGTTCTTTTTCATTGATTCCCCTACCTTCAATGATGAACTTCAAACCATTCCATTCTATTGGATTGTGAGATGATGAAACAACTATCCCTGCTCCATACTTTCTTGCTTCTCTGAAAACCACTGGTGTCGGAGCAGTTTCTAAATTAAAAATGTCTATTCCATTTTTCATAATTGCAGCACTTGCCGTATCTTTTATCATTGAACCTGATGGCCTAGTATCTTTTCCAATTACACATTTTCCAGATTTTATCAATGATGAAAAATTATTACAAAATTCTAGTATGTCTTTTAGATTAAGATCTTCTCCAAATATTCCCCTAATTCCAGAAATTGTTTTTTTCAATCAATCCAACTCAGAAAGGCTTTTTATTAACTCTGATGGCTTTATCCAAAAGTGCCTTGGTAGCTCAGCCTGGTAGAGCGAACGCCTCGTAAGCGTTAGGTCGCGGGTTCAGATCCCGTCCGAGGCTTAGTAATTTTTTCAAAAATATGTCGTAAATCAGGAATTTCTTTCATCAAAGGTTTCTATGTCAATTTCTAATTCTTTTCCTAAACCTTCCCACCATTGTTTAGTTTGTTCTGTCATAACCTTCACAATTTACCTGAAATTGTCCTTTATAGATCTGTCGGTTGATCAAATGTTGATCAATTCCTAACATTATCTGAATTTTTTTTATTCTGTTTTTTCTTCTTGTTTTCTTTTGAATTTTCTGTACATGATTATCATAAGAGCAGCTCCTGCACATCCCCAAAATAATGGTGACAATCCTGGTTCAATTGTTGGTTGAAAAGCTCCTACAAAACTTGCAAACATTATGACTATCAAACCTAATCCTCCCAACTCTAACATTTTTGCCATGTTTTCTCTGAGATTTTCAAAAAGATATATGGTTTTGTAAATAACATCTCATATGGACAAGTATCTTACTGTCATTTTGATTTTTATGGTTGTGACCATTGCAATAGCATTTTTTGATCCAAGCACTGGACAAATGAGATTCATAGCACCTTTATTTTATGGTGGAATTGCCGGAATCATCATTATTGTAGTGTATACTTCCTACAAGGAGAAGAAAGCACGACAAGCAGCAAATGCTAAGAGAAAATCTAAGAAGAAATAGATTTTAGAGTTCTAAACCAAATGATTCAGCAATACTTGAAAAGTTTGCATAAGACTCCAAATACTGTCTTCCTTTTGGTGTAATTACAAAAGTGTTTTTTCCGTCATATTCGATTTTGTTGATTAGGCCTGCCCCAGTCAAGTTGTCTAGGAATTTTGATAGTCTGGAATGTGATAAATTGGCCTTTGTTAAAAGAGATGTTGTCTTGATGCCTTCCTGTCCTGACTGTTCAGTAACAGTCAACAAATCAGCTACAATCTGCATGCTAGTTCTATAGGAAACCATACGTAGTCATTCTAAAACTCAGATATAAGGGTATTACCATCAATTCAGTTCAGATAAATAATCTTCTGCCTAATTTGTCATCATTGTCTGAAACATCGTGGTTTGATGAATTTTCTGGTATTGCTTACAGGTATTACGATCTAAGAATGAATGTCGTCCCGTTAGTTTCTGATCGAAAAGAATATGCTTCGTTATGGCATGATACGATTCGCTACTGGATAGATCCATCCATCAAAATTAGATTTGTTGAAACTGGTGACAAATACTGGTTTATCATGGGTGCTGACTCACAAAAGCCAGACTCCAACCTTTCATTTTACAAACTATTGCATAAGTCAGAACATTATGAGCGATTTAAGAAAGGTCATGGTGGAGAAGCATATCTCAGATTAGGTACATATGCACACAAATCACTAAATGAAGTTAAGAAGGATGAACTGTGTGAATGTGGTCATGAAGCAGTAGATCATGATGAAAATGATAACGATGAATGTTTGTATAACAAATGTGATTGCAAAAAATTCTCTACATTCCAAGTAAACTTGTTAAAAAGAAAAAAAACAATTACTGACATTAAATTTCTTGACGAAAAAGATGTGAAAGATGATCCTCTTGTTCAAGATTGTTTTAATGCAAATAAATCAAAAGTAGATGAAATCTAGTCCAAGTCTTTGTTTACTCTAATATGATCTCCAGGATAATGTTCGTGAAGTTTTTTTGAATAACAATCCCCACAAATTGTGCCTTCAATTCCCCATTCCTTCATTGGATTAAATGGTAGTTCGATTTTTTCAGCACAAATTGCGCATTTGTCTTTTGAACCCAAATCGATTCTTGCTCTTTCTAAACGATATAAAAAACATTCTCGAATAAAGATGAAAATTATGTTAAATACCACTTGTTTTTAGGAAAATTAGGTAGTAGTCTGACCAATGTAAACCTCCTGCAAGATTTTTACTTGGTTGGACGCTGCCTACAACAAATTAGTTGTAAGTTTCTTTATTGCTAAAATTTCGTCTTCTTCTTGTCTTATTTTTTTATCAATTACTCTAAGCATTGTATCATTCCAAACATGTTGAGAAAAGAAATTATGTTTTGTATTTGCCATCTCAATTTCATCATCAACCACTGTGTCTTCAAGGAATTTTGTAACAATTACATCTGCAAGCTTCAAAATTCTAGAGTTTAGTTTGAAACTACGGAAAATTGGCTCTATTTTTCTAATATCTCCCTTAAAATCTCCCTTTGATTCAAGAATTTTTTTCTGTAGGACTCGGAAGTAAACTGCAACATAAAACAAAGTTGCGTATCTTTTTGTCTTGTGACCTCCTTTCTTACCGTACTTTAATGCCATTTTTGCATATTCTTTTACCAAATATGGATACAACAAAATTCTGTAATCATCTTTTAGATTGTCATTAAAGACATCATCATACTTGCTTCCTCTTGGAAGGAATTGAGCTGGGGAACTGTAAGCTTCAGTTGGTCTTTGCTCAATTCCTGCAACTAGAGATTGAATTGCATCTTTTGCAACAATTACTTTTTTGTGATTGTCGGGAAGATAGTTGTTATATGTAGAATCTCCTGCATACTCGCATTGTTTTGATTTTGATTTTGTATCAAAGGAACCAGCTTGGATCTCATAAAAATAACCACAGCTTTTGAGCTGAGACTTTATTGACTTGTGAAAGTCCATCAAGGAAACCAAGTCTTTTCCTCTGACAGAATTTTGTGAATTTCTATATTTTGTAATATTGTTTTGTTCTTGCTCATCATCTGCTTTGATTATTGTTACTGTCATGGAACCATCCATGTTCTTTGTTCTCTTGGAATGGTCTAAAATGGAATTCGATGTTTGAGCACCGTTTACAATTTGTGGTGCATGAAGTTCAATCATATTTTCACCTAATTCTGAAAAATCACTTACTACGATTGTTATTCCGTTATTGTAAAAGAAGAATTTGTTGGGATTACTTTGTAATGTATCTCTTAGTCCCTTATTGACCGTAGTTTTGAACTGCATCCATTGCCTGATGTTTGATTCAAAAACGTAATCTCTGTTCTTACTAACAAACTCTGTTAGTTCACGCAGTTTTAGAATTCCTAGGATGGTGTTTTCATGTCTGAGCATCTTTTCTAATCGTATTGATGATTTTTTACCTGCAGCTGGTTTTTTTATTCTGTCCCAAAGTTTTTGAATAATCTTTTCCTCATCAATTACTTCGACAAATTCATCATGATATTCTACCTTTTGGTTAGTAACGTAACAGCATTTTACTTTGAGATTCTTTTCCTTAATTTTTGTGACAAGTTGGGCTAATTCTGGTCTCATCTTTGTAACATCTTTTGCAAGCAGTCGTTTTGCGTCTTCTTTGAACTTTGCAATAGCTTCTAATGAATGAGATGTACCGTATTTTGACTGAAATAATCTGATTGTATTATCTGAAAAATCTACAGGCAAGTATGCATCAATACCCAAGTCATTTGCACCATCTACAATTGCATCCGCCGCGTCATCTTCTGTTGCCTCAAAGACTCTTGTTAAAATCCAATGGAGAAAGTTATTTCCCTTCTCAACCTCACCCTTCGAATTCTCAGCATATTCCTGTATGCTCTCTCTTACGTTTTCTTCAAATCCTTCAAGTGGAGGATTTGAATTTTTTTGCACAAGTAGTGTATGAGAGCCAGGAATGTATTCTAGTAATCCGTTTCTGTTTTGAGACAATTTACTTTTCTAGTATGTTATATATTTAGAGAATTTGGTAATTATGTTATAACTCAGTTTTGGATGTGAAATGATTTGATTAAAAAAATAGTTGCTTCAAGCATAATTGGTATAGTAATCATCATTTCATTAGCTGTTGCATTTTCAACTGAATTGGAACTTGAATCAGAACCATCTCCTGAATCAACATCTCATTCAATGCAAGGAGATTTTGAATCTGATGTTATGACTGGTGGTGATGTGGTCATGCCTACCAAAGTCTCAAGACCTGGTTGTGAGGAAACAGACAGGTGTTACATTCCTTCTGTAGTTTCAATTAGTGCAGGCGAATCTGTTACGTGGGTAAATGAAGATTCAGCATTTCACAGTGTCACCTCAGGATTTTATGATGCACCTATAGATCTTTTTGATAGCGGACATATGGATCCTTTTGATTCCTATACGCTAACTTTTGATGAATCAGGAAACTACGATTATTTTTGCACCCTTCACCCTTGGATGCAAGGTAAAGTTATTGTTGAATAAAGGTACCCGAGGGAGTCGAACCCCCTTGTATAGGCTTTGCAGGCCCACGCATAACCGTTCTGCCAGAGTACCGTTTTGAAAAACACAAAATGAACAATTAAACTCTTGTGATGATCTTTTACTATCTATCTTAGATTTGTCTCAAAAAATTCTATAGTTTTTTCCCATGCATCCATTGCTGCCTCTGGTGCATGACGTTCTCCTGATGGATTTGCAAATGCATGGTCTACTCCCGGATAGATGTGAATATCATTGACAATTCCTACCTCGTTTAATACAGATTCAAATTCATTTACTTGTGTAGGTGGAATTCCTTGATCAAGTTCTGCAAATATTCCAAGTATTGGCCAATTAATTGAGGACAATAATTGAGGTTCTGTGATTAGTCTTCCATAATAGATTACAGTTGCATCCATTTCTTCATTGTTTAGTGCAAGATTAAGTGATTGTTGTCCACCAAAACACCATCCAATTGAACCAATTTTTTCCGGTGAATATTGTTCTTGGATGAACTGAGTTGCAACATTCATGTTTTCAATCCAATATTGTTCTTCAAATGAACTTCGCAACTGAACAGCTTCATTTACAGTTGTAGCTACTTGTCCATCATACAAGTCAACTGCAAATACAACATATCCGTGTGATGCAAGTTTTTCTGCCATATCTCTAATGTTGTCATTGAGTCCCCACCATTCGTGAATCATAATTATGGCTGGATACTCTCCATTCTCATATGGTTTTGCCAAATACCCGTTAGAGTTTTGAAAATAATTTACATTGGTAACCTCAACTGAGAATTCCCCTAGTGTAAAAATTTCAGAGTTGTTGTTTTGATTTGTGTATTCTGGTAAGATGTGAATTGCCCACCCTCGCTGAATTAATTTTTCAACTGATGATGGTTTGATACATGCAGGTTGTCCATTTGAAAATTTTATCACCAATTCTAGACCTTCAGTACATGTAACCTTGGAAGGTTCAGTACCTTGCTGAATCTGCTTTAGTGGTGGAGGAAAATATGCAATACCATCTGCATTGTAGATTTGTGGTAATAACAACAATGACATTGCAAAAATTCCAAAAAGCAGACTTTTCATAATCTATGTTTTATTGTCTGAAATTTAACTTGTTTTCCAAAGATGATTAATCCTATGGGAATTCAAACCAAAACTTGCAACTTTTTATATCTAATTTTACTAAAACAGTCAGATTGAAGATAATTGTAAAAAATGGTGATTCAGTTGATGTCTTTTCTGATGCTAGTGATGTACAGGTTTATCCAAAAAGCAAACTTGTTAGAACATTTAATGAAGATGGGTCTTTGAATGAAGAATTCAAACTTGTTGACAAAAAAATAGATCTGAAAGATGATTTTGATAAAGATAAAACTGAAATTATCGTAACTTTGGATGTTACAAAATGAACAATTAAACCCTTGTGATGATTCCAATTGTTCTACAAAATTCCAATACCTGCCAAGATTCAAAAATTTGTAATTGAAAATCATCTTTTCTATGAATATAAAAATAGAAGAAAAACTATCACATACTATGGTAAAAAGAATAATGGTTTGTTTGGATGGTTCTAAAAATTCCTTAAGAGGATTAGATAAAGCAATTTCATTTGCAAAAGAATCCGGCGCCCTAATTGTTGGCGTTCATAGTGATACTACTTTCAGTGCTTTTTCTGCAGTTCGTACACCTATTCTTCCAACTAAAAAATGGAAACAAGAAGCAAAAAAGTTAATGAATATTGCTCAGAAAAAAGTTGAAAAAAATAAAATTGAATTTGAAGGAATTGTAATTGGTGGCCACACTTCAGGTATTGATTTAACCACATTTGCTAATAACCCTGGAAACAGAATTGATCAAATTGTAATTGGTTCTAGAGGAATGGGATTTCCAAAAGAATTATTCTTTGGAAGTACATCTAATTTTGTATTGCACAAGGCTAAAGCCCCTGTAACTGTGGTGAAATAATGTACAAAAAAATTCTTGTTCCACACGCAGGTACACCTGCAGGCGATAAAGCACTCAAACATGCAATACATATTGCAAAATTTGATTCTTCAGAGATTTTGGTTTTACATGTAGTTGAACAAATGCAAAGACCACCAACATTTGCTTTATCTGGTTCTGAAAGTAAAGCACTAGTAAGAGAATTCAAAAAAGCAGCAGAGCAGTCTCTAATTAATAGCCAAAATGAGATGAGAAAAAAAATAGAACCCTACAAATCCCAAAATATCAAAATTGGATACAAGGTTGTAATTGGATATTCTGATGAAGTCATCACAAAATATGTGAAAAATCAAAACTTTGATCTCATTGTTATGGCAAAAAGGAGAAAATTGTCTGGAATAAAGAAACTTTTGTCCCTAGGTAGTGTTTCAAGAAAAATTGTTGAGCTTGGAAACTGCCCTGTTTTGCTAATTGATGCTTGAACAAACTCTTTAGTTTAGAATTTGTTAAATGGTTTTGAAGCCAATTTCACATCTTCTCCTTTGACAGTTTTTCTACCTGCATGAGAAGCCATGTCTACTGCACTTTTAGCAATTCCATTTGCCACTTCTTCGATAACTCTTCTTAATTCATCAGCAGACTCGTCACTTACTCTTTCAGCACCTGCTTTTTTTAGAATTCTATACATTGCAGATAGTCCTAATTCTGATGATTTCATCAATCTTATTTTCATTTTTTGCGAAAAAAGATAATGAGTGAAAAAATATCACTAAGGAATCGATTTATACAGACTATTTTAAGAATTGATCAAGAAAATGACTTGGTACTTTGATTCTCATATTCATCTCTCTGATCCGCAATATTCTCCTGACATGGATTTTATTTTGCAAGAGATGAATGCTCTCAAAATTAAAGCATGTTGTGTATCTATGGATGTCACAAATTCTCTAGAGACTTTGGAGCTTGCAAAAAATAGTGATTTTGTTTTGCCATTTATTGGAATTCATCCCGAATGCGCAAATGACGAACTAGAAAAAGTTGTCACCATGATTGATGACAACAATGACAAACTTGCCGGAATTGGGGAGATAGGTCTGGACCCAACTTATACCAATAATGATCAAGACACTAAAAGGCAAACACATGTCTTTGAAACTCTGTTATCATGTGCTGAAAAATACAACAAGCCAGTATCCATCCATTCAAGAAAGAGTCTGGATGATGTTTTTCAAGTAATGACTTCTTTTAACACCAAACATGCCCTTCTTCACTGGTTTGATGGAAGCAAAAAACAACTTGCCAAGGCTATGGATATGGGATTTTTTGTTTCATTTGGACCTGTGATGGTTTATGCAAATGACAAGCAGACCTTACTATCAAAAAGTGATGAATCAAAAATTCTAGTTGAAACTGATGGTCCTGTTAGATTTTCTAGATGCTTTGAGATGAAATCTGCTGATATTGGGTTTATTCCAAGTGTGATCTTTTGTGCCTCAAAAGTTCTAGGAAAATCATTTGATGAGACTGCAGAACTGCTTGAAAAGAATTCAAACTCGTATCTTGGAATATAGGTATAAAATACCCTAATCTTTAGACGACTCGTGGACAGAATAAAGCGTCTTTCATACCAAGTTATGGATAATCATAAATCTAAATTTGGTGAAGATTTTGCCGATAACAAAAAAGTTCTAGATCAAGTTTCAATCGTCCGCTCAAAGGGACTCAAAAATGAGATAGCAGGTTACATTACAAACTATATCAAAAAAGAGATTAGGGAACAGAAAGCAAAACAAGCTCAAGCCGAAGCATCTAAAGTCCAAGAACAACAAGCTCAAAGAGAATCTGAATTAGTTGAGGAATCTACTGAAGATGCACCTACAACCGAAGAATCTGTTGTGGAAGAAGTATCTGTTGAGTCTGCCGAAGATGCACCTACAACTGAAGAATCTGAAGCCACAGAAGAAAAATCTGAATAATACACTAAGTATTAATTTCAAACTTTTACCAAATCATCATAATGATTACTGTAAAACTAGTTGGAGGTGCCAAAAAATCTTTTTCAACAGAAAAATTAGAACTTGAAAAATCAAACATCACAATTGGAGAACTACTTGACAAAATATTGGAAATAAAACCAAATAATTTACCAGAACTTGATATTGAAAATATTCTGATTGCAGTTAATGGTGTTGATTCATCGGCTCTAGATGGAAAATCAACTATGATTAAAAATCATGATGTAGTAAGTATCATCCCCGTCATTCATGGCGGTGCTTCAAAAAAATTACTTTACAAAATTGGCTCAAAACAAATTCTAGTGGTCCAAATTAAAGGTAAAGATGACATTGATGTAAAATTCCTTGATAATCTCAGAGTAAAGTTCCCAAAAATCCAGTTACAAGCAGTTTCAAGCCAGTATGTCTTGAATAGTTCACACCTCAAAAAGATACTTTCACTGTCAATAGAATCTCAAAAAAATGATGTCTTGCTTTCAAACAAACTAGAGACTGATATTCTGATGCGCTTTGCAATATCAAAACAAATCTCTACTGCAATTACTTCTGCAGGAATAAAACCAAAAAATGATTTTCTTTTAATTTCAATTGGAAACAAAACCAGTCTTGATTCACTATTCAAAGAATTATCTAAATTAAGTATTCCTATGTTTTCAAAAAACAATGAAACATTCTTGAAAAAATCTTTCAATATATCAAAAAAACAAATTGACTCTGTTTATTCCAAAAACCCACTTGAAGAGATTCTTGTTGAAAAAGCAGCAGTTCTACTCTGACATACTTCGCTTAGTTTTTTCAGTGCTCAAAATATCAGACTTTTTTACCACGGAAATTCCTGTTTTGGTTCCTAGAATCTCAATTAAAACAACTTTGTCTGGGAATTCAAGTGATACTTGATTCTTTATCTTACTAGCAATTTTTTTTATGATTTCTTGACTAGACATATTGGAATTTCTTTTCTCAATAGATATTCTATATTTTTCATCTTTAGAGATGTTGCTAGCCAGTTCTTCCACAACTTTTTCAATCTCTTCAATCCCTGTCTCAACGATTCTTTGAATTGGAATTATTCTCAAACAATACCTTACACTCCAAGGTTCATCGAGAAGTATTTCCTTGATTTTTCTTATTGTCTCAACTGGATCTAATTTTGTCTCTGCAGTAAGAATACCTGACATACTTGTGATTGTAACTTTGGGATCAGGATCTCCAAATTCATCCAAAAATCCCCTCAACTCCTCCTCTGCTTCAGGTTCAAGGTGTCTTGCGCAAGTTATAATTAGATTCATACCTTCAAAATCTCCTCTTTATTCAGAGAACCTTCTCTTATGATTTTGATCTCACCATCTTCTATCTGAATAATTGTGGATTCACCTTTGCTTGTAATTGTTCCCCCATCAACAAAGACATCATAGTTTTCTACACCTTTAATGCATTCATTTGGATCAAAAAATGATGGCTGTCCTGAGACATTTGCACTAGTTCCAATTAGATAATGACATTTCTCTAACAAATCTAAAGTGCATTTATGATTTGGTACTCTGAGTGCAATCTTATCTGAAAGATTTAGTGATTCCTTAAGTTTAAGATCCTTTAGTTTCAAAAGAATCGTCAACTGACCTGGCCAGAATTTCTCTACGAGTTTTTCTGAGATTTCATCAAATTCTGCAATCTGACTAGCTATCTCTTTAGAGTAAACTAGAACCGGAAACGGTTTTGAAAAATCTCTTGATTTAATCTCGTAAACTTTTTTTGCTGATTCTTTGTTGTATGGGTTGCATCCAATGCCGTATACTGTATCTGTTGGAAAAACAACAATTCCACCATCTTCAATAACTTTCACTGCTTTCTCAATTCCTTGCTTGTCACAGTTTACTTTCAATAATTTGCCCTAGTTTTTTTGTTTAATTACCATTTTCTTTTGAAAAGTTTTTAACATAAATTTTTTCTATGATTACATATGTCTAGTGAAGATTATCAAGATACTGATTTCGAAGATGACTTTGATGATGAACTAGATGATTTGGATGAAGATTAGATGCTTAATCCAAAGTTATCTGCAAAACTTGAAAATTTGTAATATGCCTGGAGAAATTCTCTTCCTGTTTGGCTAATTTTGTATTTATTGGAACCTTGACTATCAACTTGTTCTAAAAGACCTTGAGAGACTAGAGTTTTTAAAATTCTTGAAATTCTAGAATGTGAAATGTTTGCCTTTCTAATTAGATAAGTTACAGTTGCACCATCTTCATCTTGAAGGTCGTCTCTAGTGGTAGCTAGAATATCTCCGATAATTTTCATATGAGTTCTATACTCTGCCATATCTTACTAATTCTCCTGATAATTTCTATGATAGAGCGATGATATTGTGCAATATACAAAAAAGATAAAAGAATTTGACAAA